>NZ_QXJA01000006.1:0-174850 GCF_022750605.1 Faecalibacterium sp. BCRC 81149
GAACCAGTCATATTGGTCGGTGACGATGACGGTGAGGTTCCACCTGTTCCCATTCCGAACACAGAAGTTAAGCTCACTCGTGCCCAAGATAGTTCGCTGGAAACGGCGCGTGAAAATAGGTAGTCGCCGACTTAAACG
This sequence comes from Faecalibacterium sp. BCRC 81149, assembly GCF_022750605.1. Classification (NCBI taxonomy): domain Bacteria; kingdom Bacillati; phylum Bacillota; class Clostridia; order Eubacteriales; family Oscillospiraceae; genus Faecalibacterium; species Faecalibacterium sp. BCRC 81149. The sequence continues at coordinate 139 of NZ_QXJA01000006.1, forward strand.
AAAGCTCTGAGATGAAAGTCTCAGGGCTTTTTTGTTGTGCGTGTGCCTTTCCGTTAAAATAGCCTAAAAAATCACATGGATTTGTGAGTGTTCACAAACTTTGCCCAGACCCCTTGATTTTTTATAGGGGGGGGGGGTATGATAAGGTGCGAAAAGCACCTTGTCAGCAAAACAGAAAGATCGGCAAACCAGTCGGAAGGCTGTGACGCAAGGCGGAAGGCCCGGTATGGGCCGTCAGCTGCACTTTGCTCTGCAACCCTCTTCGACTATGCGGAAATGTGCCGGCACCCCCCAAAGGGCAGCCGGTGCGGGGTTATGGAGAAGTTTATGGGAGTAGCTTTTCCGGGTACCACGATCACCCTGCCCTTGAGAGAAGCGGCGGGTTAAAGCATAGATAGAGAGGGCGAGCACCCCTAAAGTACAAAACGCAAAGCGTTGTACCAGCCATTTGGCTGGTGCGGCGCTTTTTTCTTTTTGTCCGGATGCTTTTTGTGGAGAAACTGGGAGTATTGATGACTGACAAAGGAGGATTTTTATGAAAAAACGGCTCATCAGCCTCTTACTGGCGTTCAGTATGATGCTGACATTCCTGCCTGCGGGGGCAGTGTCGGCATTTGCGGAGGAAAGTTTGGGTCCGTATGACTGCGGAAAAAAGCCGGGCACCGTTACAGCGACATTAAGTCGGAACAACGATGGAGGCGAAACCTATACCATGACGATTCGCGGAATGGGGCCGATGAAAAATTACGATTTTTTGTCATGTAGAGATATGCCATGGCGTGATGCAATACTAAAGATTACGAGGCTCATAGTTGATGATGGCGTAACCTCATTAGGGGATTGTGTCCTCCATGGTTTTGACGGAGGGCATGATGCAAGAAATCTCATGGAAGTAACGCTTCCGGAAGGATTGACCTATCTCGGAAATTATGCATTTTTTGGTGCAGCCAAATTAAAAAGCATCACGCTACCCAGTACCTTAACAACGATTGGATTAGGTGCATTCGGTGAGTGTGCCGGACTAACGGACATTACGATTCCCTCAGATGTCAAAACGATTAAGGAGGGGGCATTTGGTGGTACCGGTCTAACAAGTGTTACGATTCCGGATAAAGTAGAAACTCTTGGACAGGGTGTATTTGAAAGTTGTACTCAGCTGACAAGCATTAATATTCCCAAAAGCGTAAAATCAATGGGAGCAGAGATGTTTGGTTATTGCGATGCATTGACATGCATCACCTTTGAACCCGGTAGTAATTTAACATACGTTGGTGATTCCAATGGAGATTTGAATCTTTTCACTCGTACGTCTCCCGAGTTAAAAGTTTATTGTGAGCCGGGCTTAAAGTCTAAACTGAGCGGAAGAGGCGTACCTGACGAACGCATTATTACCACCGTTGATGTGACTCTCGTAGATGGTGACAAGAGCGAGCCGAAAAAAATTGACTACGGCGCAAAAATTGCGGCGCTTGGCACACCTACCAAACCGGGTTACACCACCTCCTCCTTTACCGGTTGGTATACCGATGCAGACTGCAAGACCCGATATCCGGATGCACAGCTGTTTACAAACATCAATCGCACCACGCTCTATGCCGGTTGGGCTGGCACTGACCTGACTGTAAAGAATGGCACGATCTCCTCCGTTATTGCTTTTGACAATACTCAGTTGGCAATTGAGCTGAAGAACGGTAAGGCAAAAGTACCGGCAGGTGCAACGGTAACGGTAACCTTTGACCGTGCTGCCGTTGCGGACAACGATTTGAAGTTCGACCATTGGAACATTAGCGGCCTGAATGAGGACGAAAAACCTAAGGACACTTCTCAGGAAGAAATCACCTTTACCGTGCCTGCAGACCGTGACGCTATCGCGATTGAAGCGGTTTGCAAATCGGATAAAACGCCCGATGCGAATACCGAATACCAGCTGTCTGTAACCGGCGGCATTGTTACCGTGAAAAACGGTGACAAGGATGTGACCGATACCCTGACTGTTACTACTGACGAGACCACCGGCAAAAAGACCTACTCTGTACCGGACGGCGCAACAGTGACCGTAACGCTGGACAAGACCCTGATCCCTGAGGGCATGGTGTTTGACATCTGGTCTACCGGCAAATTCTCCCTGCCGCTGGGTCAGGACTACAAGGCAGAGACCATCACCTTTACCATGAGCAGTGGTGTGGATATTGCCGCACAGTACCGTGATGCCACCATTGAAGATGACGAGCCCGATATCGTTGGCCCCATCGTGATCGGCACTACTGTTGTTGTCGGCGGTGCAGTGCTGGGCTATCAGGCCTATTCTCTGGGCGCTGAATTTGCAGGCAAGCTGATGGCTCTGCCCTACTTCCCCAGCAACCGCAGCGCCCTTGCCATGATGCTGTGGGAGGATGCAGGCAAGCCCATGCCCGAATCCGAACTGCTCTACCCCGATGTAGGGCAGGAAGAGCAGGATATGGACCTGCAGCATGCCGCCCGCTGGGCCATGGAAAATGACCTTGTTCCCGATCTGAACGATGAGGGAACGGCTCCGGAAGAGATGAAATTCTATCCCGACAACACCGTAAGCAAGATCGATGTGCTGAAAGCGTGGCAGAAAGCACAGGAGCTCAAGCAGAACGCCTGAGCAGCCCTAAACCAACCCCCACTTGGCCCGTAAACCGCAATGCGGGCTGAGTGTTCCAAAATTCCCAAAGTACAGAAGCGCTTCATCCTCTCCCGGATGAGGCGCTTCTGTGCTTTCCGGAATTTTTTTCCCGGCACCCCTTGCATCCCGCCCGCCGGTGCGGTATGCTTAACCAATAGAGCATTGCAGAGGGAGGGAGACCCCGGATGGACATGGAAGAGATCCGCTACCTGCTGGGCGGCACGATATTCGCACGGGCCAAGGCCTATACGGACCGGATACAGGATCTGAATTGCGAAGTGGCCGGGAACGGCGTGCGCCACCTGAGCGCCGACGTGCGCGGCGGCGGGCGGAGCCTGTACCAGACCCAGGTCTGGCTGCGGGAAAACGGCAGCTTTGTCAGCGCCAGCTGCTCCTGCCCCTACAACGAAAACGGCGAGGGGCCCTGCTGCAAGCACATCGGCGCGCTGCTGATGCGGGACAGCGAGAGTCAGGGCCTTTCCGGCAGAGCGCCGCAAAGGCCCTCGGAGAGCCCGGAGGGCATCCCGGGCGTAGTGCGGGGCACGGCCAACCTGCAAACGCCCCAGCCTGAGGAGCCGCCCCGCAGGGACAGCTATGCCTCCAGCCTGGAGATGCTGTTCGGCAAGAAATGGCGGGGCGAGGAACCGGAATCCGACTACGAGGCACGGCGGCTGCTCCAGGCCTATCAGGAGGGAGCACTGGCCGAGGTGGACGGCGTGACCGGCCACGCGGAGCTGCGCCCCCATTCCGCAGAGCTGGAACCGGAGCTGACCCTGCTGCCCGGGGAGCTGCCCTGGCTGCGGCTGCGCATCTCGGCAGACGGCGGGCGGCAGTATGTGGTAAAGAGCATCCCGGACCTGCTGCGGGCCGTGGAGAAGCACGGCTTCATCAGCTACGGCAAGGCGCTGGAATTCCGGCACAGCTGGGAAGCCTTTGCCCCGGAGGCACAGCAGCTCCTCCGCCTGCTGCGGCGGCAGCTCAGTGCAAAGGAAGGGGTCGAGGCGGCTCTGCGCAGCTATGGCAATGCACCCCGCAGCGGGCCTGCCGGGGGCATCCCGCTGAACGGCGAGATCTTTGACGGTCTGGTGGCCCTCTATGCCCCCACCGGCAATCTGGGCGGCTATACCCTCAAGACCGGCATCCCGGCCCTGACCATGCGGGTGGAAAAGCGCCGGGGCGGCGTGGAGGTGTCCGTGACCCCTGCGTTGGGGTGGAAAACGGGTTTAGACAACGACTATTTATACAGTGAGGATACGATCTGGCAGCTGGACCGGGCCGAAAGCGCCCGGATGCGGCCCGCCCTTGAGGCGCTGTGCGGCAAGAGCCTGTTCTTTACCACCGGGGATGCCACCGCCTTTTGCAGCTATGTCCTGCCAGAGCTGGGCAGCAGGGTGACCATTGAGGACCCCGAACGCCTGCTGCTGAATCAGATCCCGTTGGAGCCGGTGGTGCAGTTTTATCTCGACGCGCCCACGCGGGAAACGGTGCGGGCACACCTTGAATTTTTGTACGGCGAGGACCGCGTCACGCCGGAGGAACCGGGGCCTGCCGGTCTGCTGCGGGATGCCCGCGCCGAACAGCGGGCCGGGCGGCTGCTGGGGCGGTATCTGGAGCCGGGGCCGGACACCATGGGCAACGGCCTTGCCGCCCACTACGATGCCTATGAGGAGGATGCGGTCTACCGCTTCCTCGATGAGGGGATCCCGGCCCTGCTGGCCGAGGGCGAGGTCTACCTGACCGATGCCTTCCGCAATATGCAGGCCGCACCGCCGAAGATCTCGGTGGGGGTGTCGGTGCACGGCAGCGTGCTCGACCTTGAGGTGGACACGGGGGAGTTCCCGGTGGGAGAGCTGAAAGCCCTGCTGAGATCGCTCCACCAGAAAAAGCGCTACCACCGCCTGCGCGATGGCCGTCTGCTCCGGCTGGACGATTCCATGGAGGTGCTGGACGAGCTGAACGAGACGCTGGAGCTTTCCGGGGCCAAACTGGGCCAGACCCACGCCCGGCTGCCCCTGTACCGGGCCCCCAGTCTGGACTGGGCGCTCTCGGGGCAGAACGGCATCCGCTTCAACCGGGACGATGCCTTCCGCCAGCTCAGCCGGAGCTTCCATGCGGTGAAGGACAGCGAGTATACACCGCCTGTATCTCTACAAAAAGTTTTGCGAAAATACCAGCGGGACGGCTACCGCTGGCTCCGCACGCTGGACGGCTACGGCATGGGCGGCATCCTTGCGGATGATATGGGTCTGGGCAAGACGGTGCAGGTGCTCAGCTATCTGCTGGCCCTCCGGGAGCAGGGCGGGAACCCCCTGCCCAGCCTCATCGTCTGCCCGGCCTCGCTGGTGCTGAACTGGGCCGAGGAATGCCGGAAGTTTACGCCGGAGCTGAACTGTGTTGTGGTGGACGGGGATGCCGCCCACCGGGCCCAGCTGGCCGAGCAGTGGGACGGGGCCGATGTGGTGGTGACCAGCTACGACCTGCTCCGCCGCGACGAGACCCTCTACGAGAGCCAGAAATTCTACGCCTGTATCCTGGACGAGGCCCAGGCCATCAAGAACCACACCACCCAGAAATACAAGGCGGTGTGCGGGGTGAACAGCCGTGTCCGCTTTGCGCTGACCGGCACCCCCGTGGAGAACCGCCTGGGCGAGCTGTGGAGCATCTTCTCCTTCCTGATGCCGGGCTACCTGCCGCCCTACAAGAGCTTCTGCAGCCGGTTTGAAAAGCCCATCACGCAGGAAAACGACCCGGCGGCGGTGCGGCGGCTGAACCAGCTTACCGGGCCGTTCATCCTGCGCCGGATGAAGTCCGAGGTGCTGAAGGAGCTGCCCCCCAAGACAGAGAACGTCTACCGCATCGAGCTGGAGGAGGAGCAGCGCAAGCTCTACCTTGCTGCCGTGGTGGATGCCCGGGAGAAGCTGCGGGCCGCCAAGCCTGAGGACAAGATGGCGGTGTTTGCCGTCCTCATGCGGCTGCGGGAGATCTGCTGCGACCCCCGGCTCATTGCCGACAACTGGACAGGCGGCAGCGCCAAGCTGGATGCCTGCATCGAGCTGGTCACCAGTGCCGTGGAGAGCGGGCACCGCATCCTGCTGTTCAGCCAGTTCACCTCCATGCTGGAACTGCTGGCCAAGCGGCTGGACGCGGAGGGCGTGAGCCACTTCACCCTGCAGGGCTCCACCCCCAAGCCGGTGCGTGCCGAGCTGGTGCGCCGCTTCAACGGCGGCGAGGCCAGCGTGTTCCTGATCTCCCTGCGGGCAGGCGGCACCGGCCTGAACCTGACCGCCGCCGATATCGTCATCCACTACGACCCGTGGTGGAACGTGGCAGCTCAGAATCAGGCCACCGACCGTGCCTACCGCATCGGCCAGCAGAACCCGGTGCAGGTGTACAAGCTCATCGCCCAGGACACCATTGAGGAAAAGATCGTGGAGCTGCAGCAGGCCAAACAGGATCTGGCCGAGACCGTCACCGGCAGCGCGGATGGTGCCATCCTGCGCATGAAGCCGGAGGAGCTGCTGAATTTGTTGGAGGGAACCGAATGATGCAATACGCCATCTTTGCCCGGCCGGTCGTGACCATTTACGACCTGCCCCAGACCACCAAACAGAGCGAGGCGGGCCTTGTTTCCACCATCGGGGACGAGGGGCTGTACGGTCAGGCCTGTCAGGTGCGCACCGCCCCCGGCGGCGTGACTGCCGAGGGAGTGCCCCTCTCCCCGGAGGTGGCCGAGGTGGTCACCTTTTACGGTTACCACGGCTTTGTCCGGCGGGATGCGCTGAAATTTGTCCATGAGGATACACTGCGGGACTACCTGCCCCAGCCGCTGGTGCTGGTGGGCCGTGCCACCGATGTGCTCAGCCTGCCCAAGGTGCAGGGGGTGCGGATGCTGGAACTGGAGCGGGGCTGCCTGCTCTGCCGCCTGCCCGAGCCGCCCGAGGAAGCCGAGGCCCACACCGGCTGGGCCAAGGTGGCCCTGCTGGATGGCCGCACCGGCTATGTCCGGGACGTGGCGCTGGAGCCGGTGCGGTTTGAGATGACCGCTGTGTTCTCCCAGCGGGAGGGGCTGGCCTTTGATGACGCGCTGGCCGAGGCCCGGAATGTCACCGCCGGGGAGCTGGTGCCGCAGGCACTGCAGGCGTGGTACGACGGCAGCGAGGAAGCGTTCCGGGATGCCGTCTGCGCGCAGGCGAAAAAATATCTGGGCACCGAGTACCGCTGGGGCGGCAAATCGGGCCGGGGCATTGATTGTTCCGGCCTTGTCAGCAGCGCCTATATGCAGTGCGGCGTGCTCATCTACCGGGATGCCAGGATCGTGGAGGGCTGGCCCATGCACCAGATCCCCTTTGCGGACAAAAAGCGGGGCGATGCCCTCTATTTCCCCGGCCATATCGCCCTTTACCTCGGCGAGGGCCGCTACATCCACTCCACCGGCGCGTCCGCCAGCGGCGGCGTGGTCATCAACAGCCTTGACCCCGCCGACCCGCTGTACCGGGAAGATCTGGTCAAGAGTCTGTATGCGGTGGGGAGTGTGTTCTGATAAAGTAACTCACCCTCTCCGTCATCCCTGCGGGATGCCACCTCTCCCAAAGGGAGAGGCACTGGCAATTCCCCCGCAAGGTTTTGGGAAACCGCCAGAGGCTCCCCCTTTGGGGGAGCTGGCAAAGCCGTCAGGCTTTGACTGAGAGGGCGAGGATGTTATAGGAGGAAGAACAATCCATGAAAGTCTTTGATCTACACTGTGACACCCTGAGCGAGCTGCGGCGCGCGGAGATGCGGGGCGACGGGCAGACCTTTGCCCACAACAACGGCCACATCGATCTGGAAAAGCTGGAGAAGGGCGACTACATGCTCCAGTGCTTTGCCGCCTTTGTGAATCTGGCCGACCCCACCCCGGGCGCGGACCCGCTGGTGACGGCGCTGGAAGAGACCGACGTGTTCAAGCGGATGATGGAGCGGTATTCCGACAGGATCGCCCCTGTTTACCGCCCCGAGGATATCCGCAAAAACGCCGAGGCGGGCAAGATCAGCGGAATCTGGTCAAGAGTCTGTATGCGGTGGGGAGTGTGTTCTGATAAAGTAACTCACCCTCTCCGTCATCCCTGCGGGATGCCACCTCTCCCAAAGGGAGAGGCACTGGCAATTCCCCCGCAAGGTTTCGGGAAACCGCCAGAGGCTCCCCCTTTGGGGGAGCTGGCAAAGCCGTCAGGCTTTGACTGAGAGGGCGAGGATGTTATAGGAGGAAGAACAATCCATGAAAGTCTTTGATCTACATTGTGACACCCTGAGCGAGCTGCGGCGCGCGGAGATGCGGGGCGACGGGCAGACCTTTGCCCACAACAACGGCCACATCGATCTGGAAAAGCTGGAGAAGGGCGACTACATGCTCCAGTGCTTTGCCGCCTTTGTGAATCTGGCCGACCCCACCCCGGGCGCGGACCCGCTGGTGACGGCGCTGGAAGAGATCGACGTGTTCAAGCGGATGATGGAGCGGTATTCCGACAGGATCGCCCCTGTCTACCGCCCCGAGGATATCCGCAAAAACGCCGAGGCGGGCAAGATCAGCGGAATGCTGACCATTGAGGAGGCCGGCTGCTGCAAGGGCAGTCTGGGCGTGCTGCGCCGGATGTACGAGCTGGGCGTGCGGATGATGACCCTGACCTGGAACCACGAGAACGAGCTGGCCAGCCCCAACGTGGTGCCCGGCAACGGCCCCATCTGGCCCTGTATGCCCAACACCGAGACCGGCCTGAAGGAGAAGGGCTTCGAGTTTCTGGCCGAGATGGAGCGCCTGCACATCATTGCCGATGTGAGCCACCTGTCCGATAAAGGCTTCTGGGACATTGCGGAGCACAGCACCCGCCCCTTTGCGGCCAGCCACTCCAACTGCCGCGCCCTGGCCCCCCACTGCCGCAACCTGACCGATGAGATGATCCGGGTCATGGCGGAAAAAGGCGGTCTGGTGGGCCTGAACTACTGCGCGGGCTTTCTGGATGACCAGCCCAGCCCCGACCTGTGCCGCAGCACCACGGCCCTGATGGCCAAACACGCCGCTCATTTCAAGCAGGTGGGCGGCATTGAGATCATCGGTCTGGGCAGTGACTTTGACGGCATCGGCGGCAAGCTGGAACTGAGCGACTGCTCCAAAATGCCCCTGCTGGCCGATGCCCTGCGGAAAGAGGGCTTCACCGAGGATGAGGTGGAAGCCATCTTCTTCCGCAACGCACAGCGTTTCTTTGAAAACAACCTGTAATCACCGTTAGTATCAAAAGATTCATTGAATTCATTGAAATCATTGCTCATCATTGCACTAGAATCAATAAGAACCAATGAAATCAATGTTTTCAATGATAATTATGTCTTAACGGTAAGAATGAAGTATAACGGAAAGTATAGAAAAGTTGAGGGATTCCGGATGGATCAGAATATGACATTGGAAAAGCGCATTGCCGCAGAGCTCTATTCCTATCAGGGCAGGATGAGCGTTTTTGTGGACGATCTGCGCGGCAGCACGGTGGAGATCGGTGCCGACGAGGAATTTGAGACGGCCTCCACCATCAAGGCGTTCATTCTGGCGGTGCTGTATCTGCAGGCCAGCCGGGGCAGGGCTGACCTGGAGGAGGAGATCACCTACGAGGCCAGCCAGTTCGTGGATGGCTCCGGGATGCTCCGGGCCCTGGGCGTGGGGGCAAAGCTCAAGGTGAAGGACACCGCCACCATGATGATCATCTGCTCGGACAACATCGCCACCAATATGATCATCGATTACCTGGGGCTGGAAACTATCAATGCCTGCATCCGGGAATTGGGCTTTGGGCACACCGTCCTGCACAACCCCCTCCACTTTGACCGCTACGACAAGCTGGGCACCACCACGCCCCGGGACTACGCCGCCCTGTTTGCGCAGGTGGCAAAGGGCACGCTGGTCAGCAAAGAAGCCAGTGCCGCCATGCTGGGCATCTTCCGCCAGCAGCACTACAACACCATGCTGACCCACGATTTCCCCCAGTTCTATCTGGACTGCGAGGAGACCGGCGAGCCGGAGCTTATCTGGGTGGCCAGCAAGAGCGGCAGCATGAACGCCTGCCGCAACGACGGCGGCATCATCCACACCCCCTACGGCGAGTATGTGATCGTTCTGATGAACAAGGAGTTCCATGACATCATCGAGTACAACGACCACCCCGCCATGGTCTATGGTGCCCGGGTGTCCCGGATGATCCTGGATCAGATCCTGGCCTGCGAGGGAAAGCTGTATCTGAAGTAAACGAAAGAGTGGGAAAGTAGAACGAATGGAAATTACATTATCATTGCCAATGCTGCTGTTTCTGATGCTGATGACCGGGTTTGCGGGCTTTGTGGACTCAGCGGCGGGGGGCGGCGGTCTGATCAGCCTGCCCGCCTACCTGTTTGCGGGCCTGCCGGTGCATTACACCTACGGCACCAATAAATTCAGCGCGGCCTGCGGCACCACCTTTGCCACGGCGCAGTTCTTCCAGAAGGGAGCCATGAACATCCGGGTCGGCCTGCTGGCGGCTGTGGGCAGCTTTGTGGGCAGCGCACTGGGCTCCCACATCGTACTCCTGCTCAGCGATCAGGTGCTGCGCACCATGATGCTCATCATCCTGCCGGTGGCGGCGGTGCTCATCCTCTGGCGGCGGGACCTGCCCGACGAGAACCGGGACGACGGCACCCTGAACGCCAAAAAGGCGGTGCTGGCCCTTGCCATCGGGCTGGGCATCGGCCTGTACGACGGCATCTTTGGCCCGGGCACCGGCACCTTTGCCATCATTGCCTTTACCACCCTGATGGGCTTTGATCTGCGCACGGCGGGCGGCAACGCCAAGGTGCTCAACCTTGCCAGCAACTATGCCAGCCTTGTAACGTATCTTTCCAGCGGGCTGGTGGTGTTCTCCATCGGCATCCCCTGTGCCATCAGCGGCATTGTGGGCAACCTGCTGGGTTCCCACTTCGCCCTCAAGAACGGCGCAAAGTTTATCCGCCCCATGATGCTTGTGGTGCTGGTGCTCCTGCTGGGCAAGATCGTCTCGGACGCGGTGCTGTAAACCAACAAAAAAGAGGAACTGCCGGGAAAGCAGTTCCTCTTTTTGATTGGGTAAGCTCAGAAGGTGAAGCCTTCATCGAGGAAGGCCAGGCCGAACGCGCCGGGGCCGGCGTGGGTGCCGATGACGCAGCCGATCTGGCGCACAAGGGCCTCGTTCCGGCCCAGATTCTCCTGCAGGTAGGTCTGGATGGGCTGCACCTCGCGGGGGGCGAGGGTGTAACCGGCCAGTGCGTCGGCGCAGGTGCTGATGCCGCCCAGCTCCTCGATCTTCTTGAACAGGGCAACGTAAGCGCCGGGCAGGCCCCGGGCCTTGCCCGCCATAACGACCTTGCCCTCCTTGATGGTGATGAGGGGCTTGATGCCCAGCATCCCACCGGCCACGGCCACAGCGGCAGGCAGGCGGCCGCCCTTGCGCAGATATTTCAGGTCGTCGATGACAGCCACCAGATGCAGATGCTCCTTGGCGTGCTCAAGGGTGGCGGCGATCTGCCCGGCAGTCTTTCCGGCATCCCGCAGCTGAACAGCCAGCCGCACCAGCAGGCTCTCGCCCAGGCAGACGTTCTCGGAATCCACAAAGAGGACATTGTCCACATTGGCCATGTCTGCGGCCAGCCGGGCGCACTGGCAGGTGCCGGACAGCTCATGGGAGAGGAAGATGCCCACCACTTCGTCCCCGGCGGCAGCCGCCTCAAGGAAGAAGCGCTGGAACAGCTCGGGGCTGGGCTGACTGGTGGTGGGCAGCTTGTGGCAGCGGGCCATCACGCCGTAATACACGGTGGGGGTCATGTCCACGCCGTCCCGGAGCACGGTGCCGTCCTCCAGGGTGACGTTCAGGGGGATGACGGTCACGCCCAGCTGCTCGGCTTCAGCGGGCAGGATGTCGGATGCGGAATCGGTAAGAATGCGGATCATAGTAATACCTCCAACGGGGCCAAGAACGGATAACCCGACCAAATCAATCAAAAAGTCGTATAGGAATATACCAGAGACGACGGGAAATGTCAATTGTTTGAATCAATATTTCTTCGTATTTTCGCAATTCCGCTCCGTTTTCTTGCACAAACGGGCCGAAACATGATACAATGGGCATCAGGCATTGCGGGGCGGTGCGCTGTGCGCCCGAAGCAGCGGAACAGCGCACCCCAAACGGAGAGGGGACGGAGAAGATGTCAGAGCGGAACCGCCGCCTGCGGGCGGCAGGCATCGCGGCACTGGCCTGGGCCGGGCTGGCGGCGGTCTGGTGTGTGCTGGTCCCCGGCGGGGCGGCAGAGCTGCCGCAGGGCGTGCCCGGTACGCTGCGCAGCCTGCTGGTGCTGCCGCTGGCCGAGGAGCTGGTGTTTCGGGGGGCACTGCTGCGCCTGCTGCGGCCGCTGGGGGAGCACCCGGCAAACCTCTGCCAGGCTGTGCTCTTTGCGGCCCTGCACGGGACGCTGACCGAAAAGTGCTATGCGCTGGGCATGGGGCTCATTTTCGGGTGGGCCGCAGAGCAGACCGACAGTCCTGCACCCGGGGTGGTGCTGCATATCCTGAACAATGGGCTGGTGCTGACCCGGGCGCTGGCAGAAAGGGGAATGGGATGACCGACTATGAGCTGATGGGCGCGGCGCTGGAGGAGGCCGCACGGGCCGCCGCGCTGGGCGAGGTGCCCGTGGGCGCGGTGGTGGCCCGGAACGGCGAGATCATCGCCGCCGCCCACAACACCCGCGAGACCGAGAAAAACGCCCTCCACCACGCCGAGCTGCTGGCCATTGACGCGGCCTGCAAAAAGCTGGGCGGCTGGCGGCTGTGGCAGTGTGAGCTGTTCGTTACGCTGGAGCCCTGCCCCATGTGCAGCGGCGGCATCATCAACAGCCGGATCAGGCGGGTGGTGTACGGCGCGGCGGATACCAAGGCCGGGTGCTGCGGCAGCGTGACCGACCTGTTCGCCCTGCCCTTCAATCACCATCCGGTGGTGGAAAGCGGTCTGCGGGCGGAGGAGGCGCAGGCGCTGCTGCAGGCGTTTTTCCTCCGGCTGCGGGAGCAGCGGGCCGCAAAGCCCCGCTGGAAACCGCCCGTGACCCCCTGAGAACGTGAAAAAAAGTGGGAACTGCGTGAAAAGACGGCGGTTCCCACTTTCTTTTTTCGCCGAATTGTGCTATATTATTTAATGGTAACTTGTCGAAACCACTCGCACAGACCAGCGGGCTCGCCGCAGGACCGGCCTTGACCGGAAAGAGGAGCAGAGCGCAGCCCATGGGTGCGGTGGAGGGCGGGACCTTCCTGCCTGCGGGATTTTTTGCAGGCAGAGAACAAACGGCAGGAGGGCTGACTCTTGTACGATGATGAATTTGAATTGACCTTTGACCTGAGCGATGAGGACGAGGCATCCCGGGCCCCTGCGCCGGAACAGGAGCCGGTGCAGGAAGCTGCGCCGGAACCGGCAGCGGAAACGGAACCGCCGGTGGAGGCTGTACCGGAACCGGCAGCCCCTGCGGCCAACGGGCGCTGCGTGCTGATCTCGGGCGGCGACCGGGGCATCGGAGCCGCGGCGGCCCGCGCCTTCTGGCAGGCGGGCTACCGGGTGGCGGTGCTCTATCACACCCACGCCGAGGCGGCGGCGGCGCTGGAAAAGGCGCTGCCGGGCCTGCTGGCGGTCCAGTGCGACGTGGCCTCCCGCGCCAGCTGTGAGGTGGCGTTCCACACCGTGGAGCAGGCCGTGGGCCATGTGGATGTGCTGGTGAGCAACGCGGGCATTGCCCAGCAGAAGCTGTTCACCGATATCACCCCGGAGGAGTGGCAGCACATGCTGGACGTGAACCTGAGCGGCGCGTTCCACCTGTGCCAGCTGGCCCTGCCGGGCATGATCCGCCGCAAGGCGGGCCGCATCCTGACCGTGAGCAGCATGTGGGGCCAGACCGGCGGCAGCTGCGAGGTGCATTACTCCGCTGCCAAGGCGGGCCTGATCGGCCTGACCAAGGCCCTTGCCAAAGAGGAAGGGCCCAGCGGCATCACCGTGAACTGCGTGGCTCCGGGTGTCATCGACACCGATATGATGGCTGCCTTTACGGCAGAGGATAAGGCTGCGCTGGCCGAGGAGACCCCCGTGGGCCGCCTGGGCAGCGCAGACGAGGTGGCGCAGCTGCTGGTGTTCCTGGCAGGCGAAAGCGCCGGTTACATCACCGGGCAGGTGTTCGGTGTGAACGGCGGCCTGGTGATTTGAACCATCCCGCAGCGGCAAAACTTATGATACGATATCACTTACGGCGCAGCCAGCGCCGCGGTGAAAAGGAGAGAGCGAAATGGGCATGACTTTGAAGGAACTGTTGACGAAGGGCGAAGGCACCCTGACGGCGGGCGAGGCCAAGACACTGGCTTCCCAGTGCCGGATGGATGTGGAAACGCTTTACACGCTTCTGGAGGAGCGCGGCATCAAAATTCTGGATGACGAGGCCGACGGTGACACCAGCCTGGATGTGGAAGGCATCATGGCAGAGGTGGAAAGTGCCGAGGCAAACAGCGATGAGCTGGGCCTGGGCGATGAAAATGAGGACGACCCGGCAGAGGAGAACCCCGCAGACCTGAAGGCTGCCATGGATGAGCTGCTGGATGATCCTGTGAAGAACTACCTCAAGCAGATCGGTCAGATCCCGCTGCTGAGCGCGGAGCAGGAAGTGGACCTGAGCAAGCGCATCCACGCCGGTGCCGAGGCTGCCCACATCCTTCAGGCCGACCGCCAGAAGTACGGCGCGCCTGAGTACATCAAAAAGAACAGCGCCCGCTTCTCGTTCGAGGAGGATGAGAACAGCCGGAGCTATACCGAGGATCTGGACGAGGAAGGCAACACCAAGTCCAGCGAGGACGACGAGGAAAAGGCTGCCGAAGAAGAAGCCATGGAGGCCGTGGAGAACGGCCCCCTGACGGAGGAGCGCCGCCAGGAGCTGCTCAAGATCCGCCGCGACGGCCTGAACGCCCGCCGCAGCCTGAGCGAGGCCAACCTGCGTCTGGTGGTCTCCATCGCCAAGAAGCATGTCGGCCACAACCTGGCGTTCCTGGATCTGATCCAGGAGGGCAACATCGGCCTGATCAAGGCCGCCGAGAAGTTTGACTGTGACCGTGGCTTCCGCTTCTCCACCTACGCCACCTGGTGGATCCGTCAGGCCATCACCCGCGCCATTGCGGATCAGGCCCGCACCATCCGCATCCCGGTGCACATGGTCGAGACCATCAACCGGATGCGTCAGGCCACCAACCAGCTGGTCTACCAGAACGGCCACGAGCCTACCCCCGAGGAGCTGGCAAAGGCCATGGATATGAGCGTGGAGCGCGTGCGCGAGATCCAGCGCATGGCGCAGGAACCCGCCAGCCTGGAAAGCCCCGTGGGTGAGGAAGAGGATTCCTCCCTGGGCGATTTCGTGGCCGACGAGAACGCCGAGGCCCCCGGCAAGGCAGCAGACCGCGCCATGGTGGCCCAGCAGATCAATCAGGCCCTCAAGAGCCTGACCCCCCGTGAGGAAAAGGTCATCCGCCTGCGCTTTGGTCTGGACGATGGCCGCCCCCGCACGCTGGAGGAGGTGGGCCGCGACTTCGGTGTCACCCGTGAGCGTGTCCGCCAGATCGAGGCCAAGGCCATCCGCAAGCTGCACAGCCGCAAGTGCCTGGCCCTGCTGAACGGCCTGATCGAGTGATCCTGAACTTACCGCTATGAGAAAGAGCCCCTGCCGGTCTATTCCGGCGGGGGCTCTTTTGGTGCTGTACAGGTCAGCAGCTGCGCAGCAGAAAGGCCATATAGAGGGGAAGGGTCAGGAGCGGCCCGGTTTTCCCGATATTATAGTCCCCGAGCTTGATCGCATGGGATACATGATATTTTTCAGGGTGGTTGAGGATCGTCTTTGTGCTTTTGACATTTCCGGAGCGGGCCTTTACCTCTACAAGGGTGCATTCTCCCTGATAACGGATCACAAAATCCACCTCGAGGCCGGAATCCTTGTGGAAATAGTAGAGCTTGCGCCCCATCTTGGTGAAGATATCGGCGATCAGGTTTTCAAAGATAGCGCCTTTGTAGCCATAGAGGTCGCCCTGCAGGATGTCAAACTGCGTTCCGTCCTCCAGCATGCTGACGAACAGGCCGGTGTCGCACATATAGACCTTAAAGGTATCCTCTTCCGCGTTCCCATCCAGAGGCAGCTCGGTAATGGACAGATTGTGGCACCGTGTGATGATGCCAGCATCCTCGATCCATTGCAGGCTTCCGGCATATTTTGCGGAAGTGGAGCCTTTTTTTACAACGGAATACTGGAATTTCTTGTTTTCCTTGGCAAGCTGGCGGGGAATGGACTGGAAACACTCCTTGATGCGGGACTTATCCTTTTTCTCCGCGTACTTTACCATGTCGTCCTCATAGGAACGAACGATGTCCCGCTGGATACGCAGGACCTCATCCATCTGCCTGCTGGTCACAAAGGTCTGGACAGCATCCGGCATTCCTCCCACAACGGTATATTGGAGCAAAAGCTGCCGCATCCGGTTGTGCAGCGCTTCCGGCACAGGGGAACCGGAGTCCAGAGACCTTTGCAGCAGCGCTATGACAGGTTCGGTGATGTCATTGGCCCATAAAAATTCTTCAAAATCCAGTGGGTACATTTCAAGAACCGTCTCCGATCCGACAGGAACGGATCTTGGCTCCTTGCCGTAGCCCTTTACGCCCAACAGGGAGCCGGTGCCGATCACGTCATAGCGGCCGTCGATGCGGAAAAATTTCAGGGCCGTCCGGGCTTCCGGGCAATCCTGGATCTCGTCCAGGATCAGGATCGTCTGGCCCGGCTCAAAAACGGCATCCTTGCCAAGAAGGGCAGAGAGCATCATCACGATGTTGTCGATCTCCAGAGAACCGGAAAAGACAGAAGCATAATCCGGATTCTCGAAGAAGTTGAGGTACACTGTGTGTTTGTAATTCTTTCTGGCAAATTCCAATACAGAAAAGGTCTTGCCGCACTGACGGCAGCCCTTGATGATAAGCGGCTTCCGGCCGGGCGTGTTTTTCCATGCAAGCAGCTGGTCTGTGATCTTTCGCCTTAACATACCGTTTCATTCTCCCGAAAATAAATGATGCTGCATCTATTATAAAAGATAAGGATAACTTTTTCAAGGGACTTCTTTGTGAGGATTGCAACTTTTTTAAGCGACTTTTTAGCAGGAGAAACAACTTTTTCAAATGACTTCTGCGCGGGAAAGTGGATCTGTCGCAGCACGGTTATAATTCCTCTGCCCGCCCCATATATTCTTTTCAGAACAAAACGGGTGGGAGGGAACGGCATGTTTGTGGTAACGCTGAACAAGACGAACTTGAAAAAGGTGGGGGCCGGTGCGCTCTGCTGTGCGCTGGTGATCTTCAGCGCCTTTCTGGGGCGGTACATCAGCACCCGCACGGTGGCGGCAGCGGCCGGGGTGAACCGGATCGAGAGTGCGCAGGATATCCAGACCTGGTTCACGGGCTATGGGCTGGATGTGGACGGCACGTCCATCACGGCGGATAAGGTCAAGATCCCCCGCAAGTGGGACGACAGCTTTTCGGCCTTCAACGGGGTGGTGCAGCAAAGCGGGATGGATCTTACCCGCTACAAAGGGAAAACCGTGGAAAAGTGGACCGCCCTGATCCCGGCGGCCAGCAGCGGAGAGACCAGCCGCTATGGCGTGCTGCTGGTCTACCGCAAAAAGGCCGTGGGGGCCTACCTGCTGGAAAAGCCTTCAGGCACGGTGATCGGCCTGAAGGATGCCCAGACCGCAATGGCGCAGGCTGAGCAGCAGGATGCCCAGCAGGTGTCCGGTGAGGATTACAGCGGCGACTGGGGAGAGCGCCATGATGAGGAGCTGGGCGCGGCCGGGCAGAGCCAGCAGACCAGCGGGGAGCCGGACTCCGTGGTGCCCGAGGAGGCGCAGTACACCGACCTGCCCCTGGATGCCGAGGGGTACCCTGTTGAATGAATCCGGTGGAAAAATGGGGGCAAAACTTCTGTTCAATAGCACCAAAATTTCTGGCTAAAAATCAGCAATATGGGATGATGAAAAAATAACAAAGCGGGTTTATAATAATAGTAGCATCCCGCAGCAAAATCGGCTGCGTCCGGAGTGGCAGGACCGTCCGGATCTGAAACGGGATGAAGTAAGGAGAAAATGATCATGAAGGAATTCCAGTATACTGTTAAGGATGCATGCGGCATCCACGCTCGTCCGGCCGGTCTGCTCGTGAAGGTGGCCAAGGGCTTTGCCAGCACCGCTACCCTGGAAAAGGACGGCAAGAGCTGCGACCTGCGCAAACTGATGGCTCTGATGGGCATGGGTGTCAAGCAGGGCGACACCGTGACCGTGAAGGTGGAGGGCGACGATGAGGCCGCCGCTGCCGAGGCCATTCAGAAGTTCCTGACCGAGAACGTCTGATCTTTGAATCTGCGGACAAAAGCCCTTGCGGGAGACCCTGCGGGGGCTTTTTCGCACTAAATTCTCAACAAAGGAGAGAGAACGATGCAGGTAGGAACCGGTAAAAGCATTCTGAACGGCATTGCCATCGGCAAACTGAAGATCTACAAGAAAAAAGATACCGTGATCTCCACCGCTCAGGTCGCGGACACGGCGGCAGAGGAAGCCCGCTTTGAAGAGGCCCGGGCCAAGGCCATTGACCAGCAGACTGCCCTGTATGAAAAGGCACTGGCCGAGGCAGGCGAGGACATTGCCGAGGTGTTCAACATCCATGCCATGATGCTGGATGACGATGACTTTGTGGATGCCATCAAGGAGATCATCAACGGCCAGCACATGTGTGCGGAGTATGCCGTCAAGAAAGCGGGCGACAACCAGGCCGCCGTGTTTGCCGCCATGGACGACCCCTATTTACAGGCCCGCAGCGCCGATGTCATCGACATTGCCCAGGCCATGCTGGACATCCTGCAGGGCGTGGACAATGCCACCCTGCAGGGCACGGAGCCCAGCATCCTGGTGGCAGAGGATCTGGCACCCTCGGAGACGGTGCGGATGGACAAGAGCCTGCTGCTGGGCTTCATCACCCGGGAGGGCAGCTCCAACAGCCACACCGCCATTCTGGCCCGCAGCATGAACATCCCCGCCCTGATCCAGTGCAAGGAGATCCAGGAAGATTGGGACGGCAAGATGGCTGTGGTGGACGGCTACAACGCCTGCGTGTATGTGGACCCCACCCCCGATCTGCTGGAGAGCCTGAAAAAGCGCCAGCAGGAGGACCAGAAGAAGCTGGCCCTGCTGGCCGAGCTCAAGGGCAAGCCCAACACCACGCTGGACGGCAAGACTGTGCAGGTCTTTGCCAACATCGGCGGCATGAGCGATGTGGGCGCGGTCCAGCAGAACGACGCGGGCGGCGTGGGCCTGTTCCGCACCGAATTCGTCTACCTGAACTGCACGGATTACCCCACCGAGGAATACCAGTTCGAGGCCTACAAGCAGGTGTTGGAGAGCCTGGCTCCCAAAAAGGTGGTCGTGCGCACCTGTGATATCGGCGCGGACAAGACCGTGGACTACATGAAGCTGGACCACGAGGCAAACCCCGCGCTGGGCTACCGCGCCATCCGCATCTGCCTGACCCGCAGGGATTTCTTCAAGACCCAGCTGCGGGCCCTGCTGCGCGCTTCTGCCTACGGCAACATGAGCATCATGTTCCCCATGATCACCAGCCTGCGGGAGCTGCAGGATGCCAAGGCCGTGCTGGAGGAGTGCAAGGCAGAGCTGACCGCCGAGGGCAAGAAGTTCAGCGACAAGATCGAGGTGGGCACCATGATCGAGACCCCCGCCGCAGTTCTGGTGGCGGACGATCTGGCCCAGGAGTGCGATTTCTTCTCCATCGGCACCAACGACCTGACCCAGTACACCTGCGCGCTGGACCGCCAGAACGCCAAGCTGGAGCCCTTCTTTGATCCCCACCACCCCGCTGTGCTGAAGGCCATCCGGATGACCATTGAGGCGGGCCACCGCCACGGCATCTGGGTGGGTATCTGCGGTGAGCTGGGCGCGGATACCGCTCTCACCGAGACCTTCCTGCGGATGGGCGTGGACGAGCTGTCCATGAACGCCAAGAGCATCCTGCCCGTGCGCAAGATCATCCGCGGCGTGGATCTGAGCAAGCCCTCTGCCAAGAATGTCTGAGTTCCCCTGACGGAACTGTAAAAGGGGCTGCTGCGGCGCTCTGTGCCAACCAAAGTGTTGGCAAGGGGTGCGCGCGGCAGCTCTTTTTTGATTGCAACAAGAAGCAAATTCACAAAACTGCCGCCTGACAAGCCGCAGTTTCATGGGTGAACGCTTCACAACGGTAAAGCTGGGTGCTATACTATACCTAAGTCGTATTTTTTGAACGCACTTCTGGAGATGAAAGATAGATATGACACAATTTCTGATCCGCCGGTTCATCCGGCATCCCAATGATCCCCAGGACCCCGCCACCCGCACGGCCTACGGCAACCTTGCCAGCGGTGTGGGCATGGCCTGCAACCTGCTGCTCTGCCTGGGCAAGCTGCTGGCAGGCACCCTGTTCGGCTCCATTGCCATTATGGCGGATGCTTTGAACAACCTCTCGGACGCTTCGTCCAACGTGGTCAGCCTCATCGGTTTCCGGCTGGCCGCCAAGGCCCCGGATGCCGAGCATCCCTACGGCCATGCCCGCTATGAATATCTGGCCGGTCTGGTGGTCAGTGTGACCATCCTGGGCATCGGCTTTTCCCTGCTCAAGGAATCGGTGGTCAAGGCGTTCCACCCCACCCCCGTGGTGTTCAGCTGGCTGAGCGTGGGTGTGCTGGCCGCATCCATCCTCGTCAAGCTCTGGATGAGCGGCTTCAACCGCACCATCGGCCGCACCATCGGCTCCGAGACCCTGATGGCCACCGCCGCCGACAGCCGCAATGACGTGCTGACCACCGGCGCGGTGCTGATCTCCACCGTGGTCTGCAGCCTGACGGGCTGGGCGCGGCTGGACGGCATCATGGGCGTGGCCGTGGCAGCCTTCATCCTCTGGTCGGGCTGGGGGCTGGTCATGGACACCCTGAGCCCCCTGCTGGGCGAGAGCCCCAGCCCGGAGCTGGTGGAGCACATTGAGCAGACGGTCATGGGCTACCCCGGCGTGCTGGGGATGCACGACCTCATGGTGCACGATTACGGCCCGGGGCATCAGTTCGCCTCCCTCCACATCGAGTTCCCGGCAGAGACCGACCCGCTCAAGGCCCACGATGTCATCGACAACATCGAGAACGATTTTATAAAGCGGGACGGCCTGCAGGTGACCATCCACTATGACCCCATCGTCACCACCGATGCGGCGGTGGGCGTGCTGCGCACCCGCCTGATGGAAAAGGCCCGCCAGCTCGACCCCTGCCTTTCGATCCACGACCTGCGCATCGTGCCGGGTGATACCCATACGAATGTTCTGTTCGATCTGGAGTTCCCGGCGGGCTATACCGGGAACAAGGACGAGATGCTGGCCGCCATGTGCCAGTTCGTCCATGAGCAGGACCCGAAATACAGCTGTGTGGTGAAAGTAGAGCAGAGCTATGCGTCTGCTGCCCACGAAAAATAAATTTGTGTTTCAGAGGGGAAGGAACTTATGCTGAACGAGACTTACCGCGGGATGCTGGCCCACAAGAGCGTCATCCGCGAGACCTTTATGTACGGCAAGCAGCGCGCGGCCCAGATCGGCTACGAGAACGTGTTTGATTACTCGCTGGGCAACCCCAGCGTGCCCTGCCCGGAGCAGTTCACCGCCGCCATGCAGGAGCTGCTGGCACAGGAGGACCCGGTGGCCCTGCATGGCTACTGCCCCAGCCAGGGCGACCCGGAGTTCCGCACCGCCGTGGCGGCCCACCTGAACAGGACCTTCGGCCTGCCCTATGCGCAGAAGGATATCTTTCCCACCACGGGCGCGGCGGGTGCCATTGCCCACGCCCTGCGCGCCGTGACCCGGCCCGGGGATGAGGTGCTGACCTTTGCCCCCTACTTCCCGGAGTACGGCCCCTATGTGGAGGGCACCGGTGCCCATCTCAGGGTGGTGCCGCCCCAGGCCCCGGCTTTCCAGCCCAATCTGGAGGCCTTTGAGCAGATGCTGACCGAGAAGGTCACCTGCGTCCTCATCAACACCCCCAACAACCCCACCGGTGTGGTCTACTCCTCCGACACCCTGACCCGGCTGGCGGAGATCCTGACCGAGAAGAGCCGGGCCTACGGCCACAACATCTTCCTTGTCAGCGACGAGCCCTACCGGGATATCGCCTTTGATGGCAGGGCCGTGCCCTACCCGGCGGCGTTCTACCCCCACACCCTGACCTGCTTCTCCTTCTCCAAGAGCCTGAGCCTGCCCGGCGAGCGCCTGGGCTACGTGGCCGTGCGCCCCGGCTGTGAGGGGGAGGAGGTTCTGGTGGATATGATGGCCCAGATCTCCCGCTTTACCGGCCACAACTGCCCGCCCAGCATCATCCAGCGCGCTGTGAGCCGCTGCCTGGATGTGACCAGCGACCTGAGCGTTTACGAGACCAATATGGATCTGCTTTACAACAAGCTGAAAGCGCTGGGCTTTGAGGTCGAGCGGCCCGGCGGCACCTTCTATCTCTTCCCCAAGGCACTGGAGGAGGATGCCAACGCCTTCTGCCGCAGGGCCCGGGAATTTGACCTGCTGCTGGTGCCCAGCGATACCTTTGGCGTGACGGGCTATGTCCGCCTTGCCTACTGCATCGACACCGAAAAGGTAAAGCGCAGCCTGCCCGCGCTGGAAAAGCTGGCGGCCGCGTATCGATAAAGCCGAACCTCCCGGCAGAGCATCTGGCAGTGCCGCCGGGGGTCACAGTTTTTTTTGAAACAGAGGAAAGGGAAACTGTTATGGAAAAGATCAAGATGACCACGCCGCTGGTGGAGATGGATGGCGACGAGATGACCCGTGTGCTCTGGAAGATCATCAAGGAGGAGCTCATCCTGCCCTTTGTGGATCTGAAGACCGAGTACTACGATCTGGGCCTGCCCAACCGGGATGCCACTCAGGATCAGGTGACCCTGGATGCAGCCCTTGCCAACAAGAAGTATGGCGTGGCGGTCAAGTGTGCAACCATCACCCCCAACGCCCAGCGCGTGGAGGAATACCACCTGCACCAGATGTGGAAGAGCCCCAACGGCACCATCCGCGCCGTGCTGGACGGCACCGTGTTCCGCGCGCCGATCATGATCGACAGCATCAAACCGGTGGTCAGGAACTGGACAAAGCCCATCACCATTGCCCGCCACGCCTACGGCGACGTGTACAAGTGCACCGAGTTCCGCATCCCCGGCCCCGGCAGGGCAGAGCTGATCTACACCGGCGACGACG
Organism: Faecalibacterium sp. BCRC 81149; assembly: GCF_022750605.1. Classification (NCBI taxonomy): domain Bacteria; kingdom Bacillati; phylum Bacillota; class Clostridia; order Eubacteriales; family Oscillospiraceae; genus Faecalibacterium; species Faecalibacterium sp. BCRC 81149. Next base: position 23,191 of record NZ_QXJA01000006.1, read on the forward strand.
GCTCCCGGCAGGCCGCCACGGTCTACAACTTCGAGTGTGCCGGTGTCCTGCAGGGCCAGTACAACAAGGACACCTCCATCTACAGCTTTGCCCGCAGCTGCTTCAACTACGCGCTGGAAAGCAAACAGGATCTCTGGTTCGGTGCCAAGGACACCATTTCCAAGAAGTATGACCACACCTTCAAGGACATCTTCCAGGAGGTGTACGATGCCGAGTACCGGGAAAAGTTCGAGGCCGCAGGCATCACCTATTTCTACAGTCTGATCGATGACATCGTGGCCCGTGTCATCCGCAGTGAGGGCGGCTTTGTCTGGGCCTGCAAGAACTACGACGGCGACGTGATGAGCGATATGGTCTCCACCGCCTTTGGCTCGCTGGCCATGATGACCAGCGTTCTGGTCAGCCCGGACGGCAACTATGAGTACGAGGCCGCCCACGGCACCGTGACCCGCCACTACTACAAGTACCTCAAGGGCGAGGCCACCTCCACCAACCCCATGGCCACCATCTTTGCCTGGAGCGGTGCCCTGAAAAAGCGCGGCGAGCTGGACAGCCTGCCCGCGCTGGTCCGGTTTGGCGAGGCGCTGGAGGCCGCCAGCCTGCAGACCCTCAACGACGGCATTATGACCAAAGACCTCTGCGGCCTGGCGGAGGGGATCACCCCCACCCAGGTGAACAGCGAGGAATTCATCCAGGCCATCCGCACCCGGCTGGAAGCAAAACTGGCATAAGCACTGCATCAAAGCCCCTGCCCCGGAACCCCGGCGGCGGGGGCTTTTTGCGCCTATACAAGGCGGTTGGCCTGTGCTACAATGGGAGCAGAAAAGGCGGTGACAGTATGCAGCATCATCCTCTGCCCGAATACCCCCGCCCGGCCCTGCGGCGGGACAGCTACGAGAACCTGAACGGCCTGTGGCAGTACGCCATCACCGGCTCTGCCGGGCTGCCCGCAAAGTGGGACGGCGATATTCTGGTGCCCTACTCCCCGGAGACGAAAGCCTCCGGCGTGGGGCACACCCTGCAGCCCGGGGCGTGGCTCCACTACCACCGGAGCTTTGTGCCCCCGGCGGGCACCGGCGGGCGGGTGCTGCTCCACTTCGGGGCCGTGGACTATGCCTGCGCCGTGCAGGTCAACGGCCATCTGGTGGGGGGCCACCGGGGCGGCTACTGGCCCTTTGCGCTGGATATCACCGATGCGCTGAACCCCGCCGGCCATGACCGGCTCTGGGTGGCCGTGCAGGACCCCACCGGCACCGGCGTGCAGGCCCGGGGCAAGCAGACCCTCCGGCCCGGCGGGATGTTCTACCCGGCCCAGAGCGGCATCTGGCAGACCGTCTGGCTGGAGCGGGTGCCGGAAAACTACATCACGGAGCTGACTGTCACCCCGGACTATGATGCCCGCACCGTGACCGTGAAAGCCCATACTTCCCTGCCCGGCGGGGCGGCGAACCTGTGGGCCGTGGTGCGGGCCGGGGGCGTGACCGTTGCCGAGGACTGGGGCAGCGACGAGGCCGACCGGGACGGTGCGGTGACCCTGCACATCCCGGAGGGGCATTTCTTCCCGTGGAGCCCGGACAGCCCGTTTTTGTATGACCTGACCGTGGGCACCACGCAGGGAGAGGAGGAGCAGCGCGACACCGTCCACAGCTACTTTGCCCTGCGCAAGTGGAGCTGTGCGCCGGATGCCCACGGGATCATGCGCTTCTGCCTGAACGGCAAGCCCATCCTGCTCAACGGCCTGCTGGATCAGGGCTACTGGCCCGAGGGTCTGTACACCCCGCCCAGCGATGGGGCAGTGGTGCGGGAACTGCAGACCCTAAAAGAGCTGGGCTTCAACCTTCTGCGCAAGCACGCCAAGATCGAGCCGCAGCGCTGGTATTACCACTGCGATAAGCTGGGCCTCATCGTCTGGCAGGACATGGTGAACGGCGGCGGGCCCTACAAACTCTGGTTCGTGACCTACCTGACCAACGTGTTCCAGCCGCTGCTCCGCCGCCTGCCCGACGCAAGGCCCCTTTGGGGCCTGCTGGGCCGCGAAACGGAAGCGGGCAGGGAAGAATATGCCCGGGAGCTGGAAGCCACGGTAGAGGCCCTGCAGTGCCACCCCTGTGTGGGCTGCTGGGTGCCCTTCAATGAGGGGTGGGGGCAGTTCGATGCCGCCGGGGCCGTGGAGGCCGTCCGCAGGCTGGACGATACCCGCCTTGTGGACGAGGCCAGCGGCTGGTACGATCAGGGCGGGGGAGATGTGGATTCCCTGCACAACTATTTCTACCCGCTCCGGGTCAGGCCCCGGAGCCGGGTGGTGGCCCTGAGCGAATACGGCGGCATTGCCTGGCCCATGCCCGGCCATGAGCCGCCCCGCAGGGCGTATGGCTACGGCACGGCAAAGAACCGGGCCGAGCTGACCGCCCGCTGGAAAAAGCTGCAATTGGAAACGGTGCTCCCCCAGCTGAAAAAGGGGCTTTCGGCCCTGGTGTACACCCAGGTGAGCGATGTGGAGGACGAGGTGAACGGCCTGTTTACCTACGACCGCGCCGCCATCAAGCCCGACCCCGCCGCTGTGCGTGCCGTGAACCAGGCGCTGGAAGCGGCGTTTGAGAAGACCGTAGAATAAAAAAAGAAGGCTGTTACCCTGTAACTCCATCAGTCACGGCTTCGCCGTGCCAGCTCCCTTCGGAGGGAGCCTTGGCGTAACGGTGAACTGTGAAAGCCTCCCTCTCAGAGGGAGGTGGCATCGCGTCAGCGATGACGGAAGGAGTTTAGGCAACAGCCTTTTTGCATATAAATAAAAACTTAGTTGGTGCTGCTGTTCACGATCTTGGAAGCGGGCATCCTGTTCATGGCGGAGCTGCTCAGATCGTGCTCCAGAGAAGCACCGTAGGCGGTCAACGCCTCGGAGAGCTCCTCCCCCTTCATATCGTTGAGCACCTGTCCGCGCAGATCGTCCAGCGCCTTCAGGCTCAGGGGGTCCAGCCGCAGGGCGGCCATCAGGGCGTAGCTGTTGTACTTCACAGCCGCTGCCTGCCCGATGGACAGGCTCCGGATGGTGTCGGCGGAACCCTCTGCGGTAAAGGCAGAGGTCACGGTGCTGTCCCCGATGAGCTCCAGAGAAGGTGCATTGGAATCGGAGGAATAGGTGGAGCCCAGCACGGCGTAGACCTCCGGCAGGGCGGAGGTGACCACGCTGGAGAAGTAGCCCAGCAGGGCGCTGCTGAAATCGGAATCGCTCAGGCCGGTCAAGGAAGCAGCGTAGGCATTGGTCTGGTCCACAGCAGCCTGTACCAAATCCAACATCTCGCTGGTCTGGTCCTCATCGGCAGAGGCATAGGTGCTGGTGTTGTAGAGCGGGATGGTGTAATAGGCCAGCTCGTACATGTTGTTTTCCAGATGGCTGGTCAGGTCGGCATCCGACACCGGGGTCTCGCCGTCCACGCCGTAGACCAGCTCCAGCAGGTCGGTGCTCTTGATGAGGATGCGCTCAAACCGCTGGACGGTGTTCAGGCCGATGCCGTTGGCCTTGTAGGTGTCGCCGTACTGCTCCATCAGCTGGGAGGCGTAGCTGTCGGCCTGTGCTTCCTCTTCTGCGGTCAGCTGGCCGCCCAGCTCCTCAAAGCGGGTCTCGATGGCGGCGTAGGTCTCAAGGTTCTCCATGGTTTTCTGGCTCACATAGTCGCTGACAGTGGCAGTCTCGCCGCTGTCGGCATCCACGGTGATGGTCTGCTTCAGGAAGGCCTTCACATCGGTGGCATCCTGCTCCGAGGTGGCCAGATCGGCGGCCTTCTGGTAAGCGTCGTACTGGGCCAGCAGATACAGGCCCGAGGTGATGTCCACCGTGCCGATGGTGCCCACCGAATCCGGGGTGGAGCCGCAGGCGGCAAGGGAAAATACCATTGCCACGGCGGCAAGAAGTGCGATCAGTTTCTTTTTCATTGTTATGCTCCTGTCGTTCGGGTCGCCCGCCCTCTCCGTCAGCGCAAGCGCGCTGCCACCTCTCCCAAGGGGAGAGGCTTTGGCAATTCCCCGCAAGGTCTTGGGGAGCCGCCAGAGGCTCCCCCTTTGGGGGAGCTGGCAAAGCCTATTGGCTTTGACTGAGAGGGTGAGGCCGTTAATCTTTCAAAATATCCTGCATCGCCCGGAGGATGCTCTGCAGCAGCTCCAGCGGCTTTTCCTCTTTTTGCAGGGTGACGGAGAGGTAGGGCTTTGCACCGGCCCCGGTGACAACGCGGCCGTTGAAGGCCACCAGCAGGCCCTGGATCATCCGGAGGTCCAGCTGCTCTACCTGCAGCACCAGGGTGTCCTTCTTCTGGGTCACCTCGTACACGCCCACGGCGGTGGCCTGCACCCGCGCCAGCGAGACATTGACCAGATCGCTGACCGAGGGCGGCGGGTCGCCGTACCGGTCGATGAGCTCGTCCAGCACATCGGCGGCATCCTCGGGGGTCTGGATGGCCGCGATCCGCTTGTAGGCTTCAATGCGGCCCGGCCCGTCGGCAATGTACGTTTCGGGGATGTAGGCATCCACCCGCAGGTCGATCAGGCACTCGCTCTTGTCGCGCTGCACAGGCTCGCCCTTGGCCCGGGCGATGGCCTGCCCCAGCATCTTCACATAGAGGTCGTAGCCCACGGCCTCCATGTGGCCGTGCTGGCTGTGGCCCAGCAGACTGCCTGCGCCGCGGATCTGGAGATCGCGCATGGCGATGCGGAAGCCGGAGCCGAAGGCCGTGAACTCCCGGATGGCGGAAAGCCGTTTCTGGGCGATGTCGGTCAGGGTCTTGTCCCGCCGGAAGGTGAAGTAGGCGTAGGCTTTGCGGCCGGAGCGGCCCACCCGGCCCCGGATCTGGTACAGCTGGGCAAGGCCCATCCGGTCGGCATCCTCAATGATAAGGGTGTTGCAGTTGCGCACATCGATGCCCGTTTCGATCAGGGTGGTGCAGACCAGAATGTCGATCTCGCCGTTGAGCAGATGCTGCCAGACCGGGTTCAGCTCCTCCTCGGTCATCTTACCGTGGGCAATGCCCACCCGGGCACCGGGAACCAGCTGGCTGACATGGGCGGCGGTGGACTCGATGTTGTCCACCCGGTTGTGCAGGTAGTACACCTGACCGCCCCGGGCCAGCTCCTTCTTCATGGCTTCGGCAAGGATGACATCGTTGTACTCCAGCACAAAGGTCTCCACGGGCTGGCGCTCAATGGGCGGCTGCTCGATGGTGGACAGGTCGCGGATGCCGCTCATGGCCATGTTCAGGGTGCGGGGGATGGGCGTGGCCGAGAGGGTCAGCATATCCACGCCGATGAAGTTTTCCTTCAGCTTCTCCTTGTGCTTCACGCCGAACCGCTGCTCCTCATCGATGATGACAAGGCCCAGGTCGTGGAAGCGCACATCCTTGGAGAGCAGGCGGTGGGTGCCCACTACGATGTCCACGCTGCCGGACTGCAGGCCCCGCAGGGTCTCCTTTTGCTGTTTCGCGGTACGGAAGCGGGAGAGCATCCCGATCTTCATCGGGAAGGCCTCCATCCGGGAGAGCAGGGTGTTGTAGTGCTGCCAGGCCAGCAGGGTGGTGGGGGCCAGAAGAGCGCACTGCTTGCCGCCCATCACGCACTTGAAGGCCGCGCGCAGGGCAACTTCGGTCTTGCCCACGCCCACATCGCCGCAGAGCAGGCGGTCCATCGGGTAAGGCTTTTCCATGTCCTGCTTGATCTCGGCGGTGGCGTGGAGCTGGTCGTCGGTCTCATCGTACTCAAAGCGGGTCTCGAAATCGTTCTGCCAGTCGCCGTCGGGCGGGAAGGCGTATCCCTGGGCCTGCCTGCGCCGGGCGTACAGCTCAATGAGCTCCTGGGCCATCTCCTCGGTGGCCTTTTTCACCTTGGCGCGGGTGCGCTGCCATTCGGCACCGCCCAGCTTGGCCAGCTTCACCTTTTCCTCGTCGCCGGGGGCGGTGTAGCGGCTGAGCAGATCCAGCTGGGTCACTGGCACATAGAGCACGTCGGAGCCGGAATACTGGATCTTCAGGTAGTCCTTGATGGCACCCTGCACTTCCAGCCGCTGGATGCCTGCGTACATGCCGATGCCGTGGCTCTGGTGCACCACATAGTCCCCGGGCTTGATGTCCGAAAGGCTGGACAGGGCGTTTTTGTTCTTTTTGCGTTTTTTGTTCTCGGCAGCGGCTTCTTCATCCAGCCCGTGCCGCCGGGAGGAGATGACCGCCGCGTGGGCAAAGGGGAAGGTGCAGCCTGCGGTCAGGTGGCCGGGCAGCACCTGCACGATGCCCTTGGCCGGGCGCACGTCCCGGCTCATGCTCACGGAGTAGCCCTTGTCCGTCAGGTCCCGGGTCAGGGCGGCGGCACCCTTGGGAGTGCCGGAGAAGAGGGTGACGGCATAGCCCTGGGCGATCAGCGGGTCAAGATCCTCCCGCAGGGAGGCCAGGTCGCCGCCCCAGTTGGGGGCCGCAAAGGCCTCCACATTGATGAGGTCCTTCAGCTTGAATTCGTTCATCCCCCGCAGGAAGTTCTCACACAGCAGGGTGCTCTGTTTCTGGGCCGCAATGGCAAGGTCGTCCATGGTCTGGTAGAGCACGTCCAGCCCGGGGCAGAGCACGCCCTCCTCCAGCAGGCCGGTCAGCTCCTCGCCCCGGCGGTACTCGGTGGCCTTCTGGGCATCCCGGATGCCGCCCACCTCGTCCAGCACGAAGATGGGGCTGTCCAGATGGTCCAGCAGGGTGGCGGGCTGCGGGTAGCGGATGCCGTAATACTTGTCCATGGCTTCGGGCATCAGGCCGGAATCCAGCTGAGCAAGGTCGGCCTCTGTGGCCTTTTCCATGGCAGTGCGGTGCTTGCCCCGCGCCTTTTTGATGGCTCCGCGCAAGGCCTCGGCCGTCTCGGCGGTGCTGCCGAACAGCACCTCGCGGGCGGGGGAAAGGTAGATCTTTTCCAGACTGCCGTCCCGGCGCTGGGTCAGCAGGTCGAAGGAGGCCAGCGAATCGATCTCATCGTCCCAGTATTCCACACGGGCGGGCTGGTGCATGTCCGGCGCGTAGATGTCCACGATATCGCCGCGTACACTGAACTGGCCCGGGCCGTCCACCTGACTGCGCCGGACGTATCCGGCGGCAAAGAGCCGCGCCACCAGCGCTTCCCGGTTGTAGACCATGCCGGGCTTGAGGGTGAGGGTGTTCCGCAGGAACTCATCCCGGGGCACCGTGTATTGCAGCAGCGCCTCGGCGGGCACGCAGACGGCATTCAGCCGCCCGCCCGCCAGCGCGCCCAGCACCGACAGGCGGCGGTACTCGTACTCGCGGCCCGCGCCCTCCACCGGCCGCAGCATGAAGTCACGGGGCGGGAACACCGCCGCGGTCAGGCCCAGCGCCTTGAGGTCGTCCGCAAAGTGGGTAGCCTCTGCCTCGCCGGGGGTCACGATGCACAGCACCCGGTCAAGGTCCTTTTGCAGGGCGGCGTACAGCAGGGCACGGCCCGCAGGCGGCAGGCCGAACAGCGCCGCCGGGCCCGGGGTGCGCAGGCTCTCCGCGATCTTCTGATATTCCGCTGTGCTTTTCAGCAGCGCTTCGTACATCGTAGACCTCCTCTCGAAGCAAACACTTTTGGAAAGCTAAACCCCACCGTCATTGCTTCGCAATGCCACCGCCCCTACTAGGGGCGGCCTTGGCAAAACCGTAAAACTTTACGCAATGCCAAGGGCCCCCCTATTAGCGGGGGCTGTCGCCGCAGGCGACTGGGGGGTTCTCCCTCACCCATTATACTTGCTCTGCGCCAGTCCCAGCTTACCGTCCATGATAAGCTTTGCGGCGGCTTCAAGGTCGGGGTAGCGGTCAGCCATGGCCTTTGCGTCCTCGAGCGGGAACTTGCCCAGCACCCAGTCGGCAAGGTCATAGTCCGGGCGGGGCTTGGCACCCACGCCGATGCGGATGCGGGGGAAGTTCTCCCCGCCCAGCCGGGCAATGATGCTCTTCAGGCCGTTGTGCCCGCCTGCCGAGCCGGAGGGCCGGATGCGCAGTTTGCCGGGGGCCTGGGTGATATCGTCGCACAGGACGATGACGTGGTCAGCAGGGATCTTGAAAAAGCCCGCCAGCGGGGCGATGGAATCGCCGGAGAGGTTCATGTAGGTCAGGGGTTTCAGCAGCACCACCTTGTGGCCGTCCACCTCGCCCTGGCCCCACAGGCCCTGAAACTTGGTTTTGCTGACGCTGATGCCCCATTTGCCCGCCAGAGAGTCCAGCGCGGCAAAGCCCGCGTTGTGGCGGGTGCCATCGTATTTTGCTTCCGGGTTGCCAAGGCCCGCGATCAGCCAGATGTCGTTTGCATTCATAGTTGTTGTTTTGCCTTTTCTTTTTGCTTAAAATAATGTGTGGTACAGTTCTTTAGTATAACATACGCGCGAAGAAAAAGAAATCTGTTTTGCGGGAAAAACACAAAGCCGCCCTATATCAGTACAGATACAGGGCGGTGCTTTTGCATAATACCTTATAAAGCAGCGGGAGAGTTACTTGTTCTGCTCCTCCTCCAGCTTCTGCTTTTTGGCGATGTAGGCTTCCATCTTGGGGGCTGCCCAGCCGTCCAGATTGGTCTGGCGCTCCCGGGCGATGCCCAGCGCCTGGGCGGGTACATCCTTGGTAATGGTGCTGCCGGCGGCGGTGTAAGCACCGTTGCCTACCTTGACCGGGGCTACAAGGTTGGTGTTGCAGCCAATAAAGCAGTAATCGCCGATCTGGGTGCGGAACTTATCCTTGCCGTCGTAGTTGCAGGTGACGGTGCCGCAGCCGAAGTTGCAGTACCTGCCCACATCACTATCGCCGATGTAGGTCAGGTGGCTCACGGTGTTGCCCCGGGCAAAGTTGGAGTTCTTGGTCTCCACATAGGCACCCAGATGCACGCCGTAGTCGGTGACAGTGTTCACCCGCACATGGGTGAAGGGGCCGATGTTGTTGTGGGGGCCCAGATGGCTGCCGTAGACCTGGCTGGCGTTGACGGTGGTGCCCTCGTCCACGGTGCTGTCCTCGATCAGGGTATTGGGGCCGATGACGCATCCTGCGCCGATGACCGTCTTGCCGCGCAGGATGGTGCCCGCCAGAATGGTGGCTCCCGGGGCGATGACAACGCCACCGTCGATCTGGACGGTACGGCTCTCAATGTTCACGCCGTTGGCGATGTGAAAAAGCAGGATGTTCTCGCGCCGGCTCTCGGCAGCGTCCAGTTTGGCGCGTGCTGCGGCCAGAGCTTCGTTGGAAATGGTTTCCATAAATAGTGTCCCTCCTTGGGAAGGTGTGGTATTTTGTTGTATCCATGAGGGAGAAATTCCGACCCGTTCCGCAGGTGGAATTCCACCGGAAATTTTAATGGATAACAGCATGTATCCAAGACACGGAAAAATAGCTCTGCAAAACAAAAAACCTCTCGAACTTTCTCCCATTTTATAATAGCGGAAAATTGAGTAAATTTCAAGGGAATTGCACAAAATTTATCAAACAAATTCGGTGTTTTGCCCGGTGGCAATGTGGGAATTTTCTGGTATAATAGTTTAGCATTCACAAGACAATGTTCATCAGCTTTGAGAAAAAAGTGCGATGAGACCGCCGGGCGTGGCACCGGGGGTCACCAAATGGGAGGTAAACACGCATGAGCAAAAAGTATCTGTACTACTTCAGCGAGGGCAACGATGCCTTCGGCGGCGACAAGGTCACCATGAAGAATACTCTGGGCGGCAAGGGTGCCGGTCTGGCAGAGATGACTGCTGCCGGTATGCCGGTTCCCCAGGGCTTCACCATCACTACGGATGCCTGCACCCAGTACTATGCAGACGGCCGTCAGATCAATGACGATATCACCGCTGACATCTTCGAGCATCTCAAGGGTCTGGAAGAGATCACCGGCAAGAAGTTCGGCGACAACACCAACCCCCTGCTGGTCTCTGTCCGTTCCGGTGCCCGTCAGTCCATGCCCGGCATGATGGATACCATCCTGAACCTGGGCCTGAACGATGAGGCTGTTGAGGGCCTGGCCAAGAAGACCGGCAACGCCCGCTTCGCATACGACTGCTACCGCCGTTTTGTGCAGATGTTTGCAGACGTTGTTATGATGGTCCCGAAGAGCCTGTTCGAGGTCGAGATCGACAAGATGAAGGAAGCCAAGGGCGTTAAGAACGACGTGGACCTGACGGCTGACGACCTGAAAGAACTGGTCGGCGTCTTCAAGAAGATCTACGAGGAGAACGAGGGCAAGCCGTTCCCCCAGGATCCCCGCGATCAGCTGATCGAGGCTGTCAAGGCTGTGTTCCGCAGCTGGGACAACCCCCGTGCAAACGTTTACCGCAAGATGAACGAGATCCCCTACGAGTGGGGCACCGCTGTCAACGTGCAGCAGATGGCATTCGGCAACTCCGGCGACCGTTCCGGCACCGGCGTTGCATTCACCCGTGACCCCGCCACCGGCGCAAAGAAGCTGATGGGCGAGTACCTGATCAATGCACAGGGCGAGGATGTCGTTGCAGGCGTGCGCACTCCTTCTCCCATCAGCCACCTGAAGGATCAGATGCCTGAGGTGTACGATCAGTTCGTTGAGATCGCAACCCGTCTGGAGAACTACTTCCGCGATATGCAGGATATGGAGTTCACCATTGAGGACGGCCACCTGTACATGCTGCAGACCCGTAACGGCAAGCGTACCGCACAGGCTGCTCTGCAGATCGCATGTGACCTGGTGGACGAGGGCATGATCACCGAGCAGGAGGCTGTTCTGCGCGTGGAGCCCAAGCAGCTGGATACCCTGCTGCATCCCCAGTTCGATGCCGCTGCCCTGAAGGCCGCCGAAGTCGTCGGCAAGGGCCTGGCAGCTTCTCCCGGTTCCGCCTGCGGCCAGATCGTCTTTACTGCTGAGGAAGCAGAGGAGATGGTCAAGTCCGGCAAGATGAAGAAGGTCGTTCTGGTCCGTCTGGAGACTTCTCCCGAGGACATCGTGGGCATGCAGGTGTCTCAGGGCATCCTGACCGTCCGCGGCGGCATGACCAGCCACGCAGCCGTTGTTGCCCGTGGTATGGGTACCTGCTGTGTCTCCGGCTGCGGCAATGACAACGAGGTCAAGATCGATGAGGAGGCCAAGACCTTCGAGATCAACGGCCACAAGTTCGTTGAGGGCGACTGGATCTCCATCGATGGTTCTACCGGCAACATCTACGGTGAGCAGGTCGCAACCGTGGCCGCTACCGGCAACAAGAACTTCAACCGCTTCATGGGCTGGGCCGATGCTGCCCGCCAGCTGCTGGTTATGACCAACGCCGATAACCCCCGCGATGCACAGCAGGCCGTTGACCTGGGTGCTGAGGGCATCGGCCTGTGCCGTACCGAGCACATGTTCTTCGCTGAGGACCGCATCAAGGCTGTCCGTGAGATGATCTGCGCCCGTACCGTGGAAGAGCGCGAAGCTGCTCTGGCCAAGGTCGAGCCGTTCCAGCAGGGTGACTTCGAGGCCATGTACCGCATCATGGGTGAGCGCCCGATGACCATCCGCTATCTGGATCCCCCTCTGCACGAGTTCCTGCCCACCAAGGACGAGGACATCAAGGAGCTGGCTGCCGATATGGGCATGACCTTCGATGACCTGAAGAACGTGGTTGCTTCTCTGCACGAGTTCAACCCCATGATGGGTCACCGTGGCTGCCGTCTGGCTGTTACCTATCCCGAAATCGCTGCCATGCAGACCCGCGCTGTGATCAAGGCTGCCCTGAACGTCTCCGCTGAGACCGGCTGCATGATCACCCCGCACATCATGATCCCGCTGGTCGGCGAGGTCAAGGAGCTGAAGTTCGTCAAGGACGTTGTTGTCAAGGTTGCTGATGAGCTGATCGCTGCTGCTGGCGTTGACATGAAGTATCAGGTCGGTACCATGATCGAGATCCCCCGTGCAGCCCTGACTGCCGGCGAGATCGCCAAGGAGGCTGAGTTCTTCAGCTTCGGCACCAACGACCTGACCCAGATGACCTTCGGCTTCAGCCGTGATGACGCTGCCAAGTTCCTGGGCGCTTACTACGAGAACAAGATCTACGAGAGCGATCCGTTCCAGCACCTGGATCAGATCGGCGTGGGCAAGCTGGTCAAGATGGCCGCACACGATGGCCGTGAGACCCGTCCCGACCTGGGCCTGGGCATCTGCGGTGAGCACGGCGGCGACCCCACGAGCGTGGAGTTCTGCCACAACGTCGGTCTGGACTACGTCAGCTGCTCTCCCTTCCGTGTGCCCATTGCACGTTTGGCTGCTGCTCAGGCTGCGATCAAGAACCCCCGCAAGTAATTGCGTGAGCGCTTGAAAAAGCACAAATAATGCAAGTGAACCGCCCCGGTTTCCGTAACAGGAGATCGGGGCGGTTTTTATATCGTGGATTATATTTATTTTACATATTTACACAAAAAGATTTGAAAAGAAGCGGAGGCGGTGACTGGTTGAAAATTTAAGAGCGACTGAGTATAATAAAACTGTAAAATGCTTTATTCAGGAAAAGAGGTCTGTATGGCAAAGTTTGTACCATTTATTATAAAAACAGACGGCAGTCAGAATATCAGTGTGAAAATCGTGCGCATGAAAAAGTCTGATGCGGTACAGACTGAAAAAGAACCCGTCTGGCAAACAAGCTGGTTGTCAGATTATATTCAGGATGATGCCATTGAAAAGTATGCCTTAAAGACGGGTAATGGCGAATTGGTTGCGCTGGCTGCATACGAAATATTGGAAAATGACGTGATGGTTCATATTACCTACATTGAGAGCCAGCCGGAAAGCAATCCGACAATTGTCGGGCATTCTAAAAAGTATCAGGGCATTGGCCGAGTGTTGATTGCGTACGGAATCAAGCTGTCGATTGACCATGAATGCGGCGGGACGGTCACGTTTGAGGCAAAGGTTCCGGAGCTGGCAGAGCATTATGTCCGGGACTATGGAGCTTGTCCATTGCCGAGTTTTGGCGGAGCACCGCGTTATGAACTTTCTGGTGAGGCGGCAATGAACATCTTTGTAACTTACTTGAAATGAGGTGTGTTTGATGAGTGCAAAAGAATATTTCCAGCGTGATGCAGAGCGAGAGACATTTTATCGCACATTTTATCAAATTTGCAGACGCTTTAATGTCACATGGTCAACAGCAACGCCGGAAGTCCGAGCTTTTATTGAGGAAGTTACCCGTGTGACTTATGAACAGGAAAAAGCAAAGCGTAACGGAGTTTCTCTTAGTACAGTGAAGCCGTTCTTTGGAGATACAGCGTGTTAAAGAAACGGCAGAACACTGTTCCGAACGCCCTGTAATTTTAGCACCCGCTCAGGCTGCGATTAAGTCTCCCCGGAAATAAAATCTGGTAGGGCAAAGAAGATAAAAGCTCTTGGCTTCTGTAATGGAGGCCAAGAGCTTTTTGCATCTTGTTTTGTAAGCGGAAAGAGGTTACAATAATAGAAAAGAAAGCGTATATCAGTCGAATAAGGTGGTAGGCCTATGAAGTTTTTCGAAGTGGTTCCCAGTGAACTTTTCTCGCCGCTGGCTTCGCCCAACCGTATTTTATATGCGGATGCACTGGACGTACTGTACGCAGCATACCAAGAAAACCTGAAAATACGGGAAGATGTCTTGTATTCAATGCTGCGCGGCAGGCTGGAGCAGGAACTGGCGGATGCTACGTTTGAAGATGAAGACATTGACGAAGAGGAACTGAGGGATATCTCTGGCCGCGCCCGTTTTTTGATCCGCAAGCTGTGTAGTAAGGGGTGGTTTGAGAAGGAACGTGGGGATGATTTTGAAGAGTATATCACGATTCCTAATTACAGCAGCCGCTTGCTGGAATTATTCCACCAACTCCGCGATGATAGCCCGGCTCGTGGATATTCCTATGTGTTCGGAACGTTCTCTGCATTAAAGGTCGCTGACGATAGCGACAATGCTTACGAAAAAATGACGGCGCTTTACAGTGCCTACGATAACACAACGGCACTGATTAGTTTGTTGCAAATGGTCTATCATAACGTAAAGCATTACTTTCAGATGCAGATCGATATGCAGGATGTCAACCAGGTGCTGGCTGCACACTTCAATGACTTCGGACAAAAAGTTGTGGAGGCATACATCCGTCCGCTGAAAATCAAAGACTCAGTGCCGAAGTATCGTGTCCCAATTCAATCTATACTGAGACGGTGGGAAGAAGATGACGCGCTGCTGATGACGATGGCAAATGAAGCATTGCGTGATAAGCGGGGCAAGACATTGGAAGACTGCCGTGCCGATCTGCTGAGGAAAATTTTCTGGATCGAAGAACGCTATGACAATTTAGAGAAGGACTATCTTGAAGAAATTGATACGCAGGTCCGGCGCTATACCAGGGCAGCAACACAGAAAATCGAGAACCTGACGAACCGAGATCAAAGCGTGCGCGGCAATTTGAATGTTTTGCTGACGGCACTGTCCAGAAACCGCAGGGCATCTGAGCTGGTGGACCAGATACAACCGGCATTTCAATTGTATGAGCAGTCTTTTTTGTCAGAAAAAAGTCTGTGGTACCGTAAGCGTCCCGAAAAACGGACAAAAACCGCGTCGGTGCTGATACAAGATGATCAGGCACCGAATACGGAAGAACAGGTCAGAGCGGCACAGTTACTGCAATCGAAATATGGCCGGGCAGCAGTAAATGCTTACGTGCAGGGATGGCTGGGAGACGCTGACATTCGTTGCTCGGAGGAGCTCTCGCTTGAAGAGGACAAGGATTATATCATGAGTTTGCTGGCAATCCTTGGAAGCAAGGATGCATCTGCCGGTTATGTGGTCCAAGAACTCGATGGCATTTTTTGCAAAAATGGCTATTCGATCCCGCAAATGCAGATCCGGAGGAAGGAGAAGAAGCCGTGAATTTTGATTTTGTTACCAATGCAACGGCAAAAGAACTGGAACAATTCAAATCTGTCTGCAATCAGCTGCTCAGCCGCACATACATTGTGCGAACCATCTACCAGCCGGGAAAAGGCAGGGTGGATAACCCAGACTATCTTTTTCTATCACGGCACTATGAGGCTGTACAGGAGTACCTGAGCCTGCTGGACTGGGATTTGCGCAGGGATGAACTGAACGGATATTTTTATGTGTTGAACACAGACGAGGCTAATCGTTGCAACCTTAATAAAAAAGAAACGGCGATTTTGCTGGCATTACGGCTGATCTACGAAGAAAATATGGAGCGTTTGGGTTTGGAGCAGGATGCCGTGTGTACTGTGCGGGATGTGCTGGAAAAAGTGGTGACCGACTATCCTGTTTTTCCAGCTAAGCCGAATATGGAAGAGGTGAAACGCGCCTTTACGGTGCTGGAAAACCATTCCGTGATCCAAAGACTGGAAGGAAAATTCAACCAGGGCAGCTGCAGGATCGCAATACTGCCCACCATTTTATCTGCGGTCTCCAGCGAAAAGCTGAACTTGGTGGTGTCTGTTTTGAAAAAGGAGGAAACAGATGAAGAAGCTGAAGAAAATCCTGCTGATCAACTGGCTCTATTTCAGTAAGGAACTGATTGAAGTGGGCAACATCAATTTCCTGACCGGCAAGAACGGCGCCGGAAAGTCAACGGTCATCGATGCACTGCAGATCGTGCTGCTGGGCGAGACAAATTCCCGCAATTTTAATCAGGCAGCCAACGAAAAATCGCAGCGCACATTGGAAGGCTATCTGCGCGCCGACATGGATGATAACAGCCCGTATTCCCGCCGTGGTAAGGACTTTTCCACCTATATTGTCTGCGAATTTCAGGATGAGATGGAGGGTAGCAGCTTTGTGACGGGCGTTACCTTTGACTGCCGCAGCGATGGAAGTTACCGTGATACATTCTTTATTTACACGGGGACACTGCCGGAAAATTGCTTTATTGAGCAGGGCGAGGGAATGGAGATTTCTGCACTTCGCCGTTTTTTGAAGCAGAACTATGCACGGGCAGAATTTTACGATACCCAAAAAGAGTATCGCCGCAACATGCTTGCAAAGTGGAACGTCCACAACGAGCAGGTCTTACGGATGATGAAGAAGGCTGTTTCGTTCCGGCCAATTGTGGATATCCAAAAATTTATTACGGAGAACATCTGCGATATTCCGGATAAACCCAATATTGAGCTGATGCAGCAAAACATCCGGGATTATAAACGGCACGAATTGCTGGCGCAGCGTCAGCAGGAAAAGCTGGATGCGCTGCAGCAAATCAGCAGGCTGTATCAGGAGATGAACCAAGCCATAGACCGCTGCCAGATCCAGAAGTTTCTGGTACGGTGGGCCGAAAAAGAAGCTGCGCAGACAGAGATCGACCAGAGGGAATTGGAACGAACTGAATGCAAGGAGAACCTTGCAAATGTGAATGAGCAACGGGAGGAGCTTGAGCGGCAGATCGAACAGAAAGAAACGCGCCGCAGTGAGCTTGAGCTGGCCTGCAGGCAGAGCAACGTTTTCCAGGAGGAAGAGCGTCTACTCAACATGGAAAAGGCTCTGAGAGATGAGCAGAAAAAGCTGGAACAGGGTCTGCAAAATCTTGAAGTGGAGATTAAGCGGGAAGCACGGCGTTTGCAGAGATTCTGTGGGGAGATACAAGAACTGGAACCGGAAGAACTTCTCATACCGGTGCAGGAAGCGGCGAACACTGCGCAGAAAGCATATGCTGTATTTACTGGTGACGAGAAGGGATTGTTTGCCCGGCCTGTGGAGTTGTTTGAAACGGGGCAGCAGGCAGCGGCCGAATTGTCGGATGCTGTCCGCAGTGCGGCTCATAAAACAGAGGATCGTATTGCAGAGCTGAAGAAGCAAGCCGACCAGAAAAGTGCGGTGCTTGCAAATCTGCGCAGGAACATCAAAGATTATCCCCATGGGCTTCTGCTGTTCAAAGACCGGCTGGAAAAGGATCTGGCGGATAAAACGGGGCATGCGGTTCCCGTTTATATTCTGGCTGATGTGCTGGAAATGGCAGATGAGCGCTGGCGTGGAGCGGTAGAAGGCTACCTAAATAACCAGAAATATTATCTGCTGGTGGAGCCGGGACGTTATCAGGATGCACTCAACATTTACGACCGGCTGAAGCAGGAAGCAGAGTACCGTGCGTTTGGTCTGGTAGATATCGGAAAACTGCGGGAAAAAGAAACACTTCGACCGCTGCCCGGCAGTCTGGCAGAAAAGGTGGAGACAGAAAACAAGCTGGCACGCAGCTATGTGGACTATCTTCTGGGTCGGGTGATATGCTGCGACACGGCAGAACAGTTGCGCTGCTATAAGACGGCAATTACGGCAGAAGGAATGCTGTATCAGGGCTATGTGGCCCGCGCACTTCGGAAGGGCTGGATGGAAGACGCCTTCATCGGGCGGCGTGCGGTGCAGTTCCGCATCGACCATCTGGAAAAGGAACTGGCCTGTCTGCAGGAAGAGCTGCGGCATTGGCAGCCGCTCCAGAAGCAGCTGACCGGCCTGCAGGAGCCGCTTTTTACCCAAAGATTCGTCCGAATCGATGTGGCGCAAAAGCAGGAGGACTACCAGCGCGTCCAGACGATCATCAAGGAAATCGCAGAAGTCAAAAATCAGCTTTCCCAGTTGAATCTGTTCTGGTTGGATGAGCAGCGACGCATCATTGAACAGTTGAAAGAAGAGATCCTTGCATTCAATAAGGAAAAAGATGCGAAAAATGTGCAAAAAGGGAAGTTGGAAGACCGCATCCATCAGCTGGAATATGAGATCTTGCCGGAAAAATACCAACGGTATGAGGCTATCGAAGATGTTTTGAACGAGGAGTTCACGAAGGAATACCGAGAAACCATCGGCGTTCCCCGCTATCGGCAGGAGCTTGTCCGCTTGAAAAAGGCAGATGTCATCCGCAAGAACTTTGGCGACAGTTTGGCGCAGAGCACAAAGGCGATGGACGGGGCTCAGAAGAAACTGTTTGCAGCACGCAGAGAATATGCAGAACGGTTCAAACCCTGTGCATTCCAGATCGAGGTGATGGATAACACCGAATACGAGGAAGAACGGCGTACTCTGCAGGAAAGCGAGCTGCCCCGATACAAAGAAAAAATTCGGGCGGCACGGGAAAGCGCAATGGAGCAATTCCAGAACGATTTCCTTGCCAAACTGAAATCCAGCATCGACCAGGTGCAAGAACAGGTGCACAATTTGAACAAGGCCCTGCGCCAGGCACAATTTGGCACAGACAAGTACCAATTCCGTGTAGGGCCAAACCCGGATTATCTGGATTACTATAACATGATCATGGCAGATGAACTGATGGAAGGCGAATCCGGTCTATTCGCACTGCCCTTTCAGCAAAAATACGGCCCATTGATCGAAAAACTGTTCAGCCAGATCACAATGGCAGACGATACGCAGCTCAATGCCCGCAAACAGAGCGAACTGCAGGAGAATATCGTCCGCTATACAGACTTCCGGACGTATCTGAAGTTTGATTTGGAAACGATCGATCAGAACGGTTCCAAGCAGCTGCTTTCTCAAACACTGAATATGAAGTCTGGTGGTGAAACACAAACGCCATTCTATATTGCGGTGCTGGCCTCGTTTGCCCAGCTGTACCGCGTCAACGATGCTACCCGTTTTGGTAATACGGTGCGTCTGGTGGTGTTCGATGAAGCTTTCAATAAAATGGATAGTGACCGGATCACGGAGAGTGTACTCCTTCTCCGAAAGATGGGGCTGCAGGCGATCATCTGTACGCCGCCGGATAAGGTCTCGGACATTATGCCCATTGCAGACCGTACATTATTAGTGGACAAATCCGGATACCGGATGCACATCATTCCATTTGGAAAGGAGATGCAGAATGAAGGAAGCACAGGTGATCCTGAATCGTCTGCTGGATAAGTTTGAAAACAGTAAGCATCTTTCTGAACCCAACACATCCAGACGTCGGGTAATGCTGCGCATTGATAAAAGGGAGTTGCCGGAGTATCAATACGAAGATGCGGTGGTTCGGGATGCTTACAATATTGCAGCGCGGGAGCTGGAGCAGCAGGCTTTGGTGCGTCTGGAATGGGCGAGAAAGCAGAGCGTTCTCTCCTGCATTGTGCTGGATCTGGAACGGGTCGCACAGTGCTATGAATGCGCCGACAGAGTGCATCCGCGAAAAAAGGCAGAAGAGGTTGCAAACATCATCATGCAGAAGCTGGCAGACAATCCCGTTCCATGGATCGCGGCATGGAGGAATGCTGTATGTGCTCAGGTGCGGAACAGCATGAAAGTGCCAACGTATTGCAGGGAAAACGACGGTCTGCTGCAGGAGCTTTTGCTCACGTTTCAACGGTATGCGGAGCTGTCCGGCAGTGTGACGATGCGTGCATTCAGCAGCCAGTGTTTTCACGATACCAAGTATTTTGAGCGAAATGTACGGGAGCTGTTTCTTACCATTGCACGAAAGTACAATACCCAACTGGCGGCGGCCTGTACAGAAGCGGAACTTGGTGAGCGGGATCAGCTTGCATTTCTGGGAATCTATGCCCGCCCGGAGCTTTACGAACTCTCGGGCGATTGCGCAATCTGCTTGAAGAAGGGAGAACTACAGCTCAGCGCAGCAGAACCTTATGGATTGGCTTTGCCCAGTACACTTGTGTCAGAGATTGTGGACATTGAACTGAAAAACATCTGCTGCATTACCTTTATCGAAAATAAAACGAACTATGATGAATATTTGCTGGCGGAAAAACAGCCGGAAGAACTTGTTGTTTATCACGGCGGCTTTCTGAGCCCGCGGAAGAAAAAACTTTTTGAAAAACTGGCTGCTGCGGCAGGGGAAACCATGCAAATTCGATTCTGGGCAGATATTGATCTGGGCGGTTTTTGCATGTTTGAAAACCTGCAAACGGTGTTCCCACAGCTTGAACCCATGCGTATGGAAGGGCGCTTTGTGGAACAGTACCACAAAAATGGCCTGAAGCGGCCGGAGCAGTATCTGAAGAAGCTGAAGGAAGAGCGGAATGCGGGAAGACATACGCTGTTTGTTGATGCAATTGATAAGATTTTGCAATATGGGGTCACAATCGAACAAGAAACATTTCTGGAGTAGAATTCATGCGAAGATAAAAACGCTTGTTGACCTATAGAAACGTACTATTATTCTTTTCAACGCCCTGCAATTTTGGAACCCGCCCAGGCTGCAATTAAGTCTCCCCGGAAATAAAATCTGGTAGGACAAAGAAGATAAAAGCTCTTGGCTTCTGTAATGGAGGCCAAGAGCTTTTTGCATCTTGTTTTGTAAGCTGAAAGAGGGTACAATGATAGCAGAAGTATGCACATCAATGAGGTGATACTATGCTGAATGTCTTTTACGGTGATATGAAGGAAGCGGTGTACAATACGGCTTCTTATTTCAAATACGACTACGAGGAAAGCTGGATCATCGACCCGATGGTCAAGGAAATGATTCAGGATGTAGATAGCTCCACTGTGATTGACAGTGGTATCATCGACAGCCCGGTCTTAGGCAAAATTCCACCGACTGCTTTGTCTGGTGGTGTAAAGACACTGATTTTGGTAAAGTTTGAGCCAGAGAAAGTGTTCAATGCATCGACTTGTGGTGACAACTGTGCAAAGTGGCTGCTCAAAATTGCAGAGCAGGAGGATCGCACGGTGAATTTGCGTCACCTGATGGATTTTGGCAAAAAACCATTTACAGTAAAAGTGCTGAATACAAATCAAATCGTTCACAGTATGGAAGAGCTGATTTTGGCCGCAGGTGAGTTTGTGTAAAGGGGCTGACAGAAATGAAAGGCATTCATAAAGTGGTCGTTGGCACAAAGTACTTGAAATATGAATTTGAACTGCGCCGCAACTTAACCATCATTCGCGGGGATAGCGCAACGGGTAAAACGACTCTCGTAGATATGATCCGTACCCATATGAACGATGGAGAGAGTGGACCGGTTACTCTAAATTGTGATAAAAGTTGCTACGTGGTAGAAGGAAATCTTTGGAAGGGACAACTTGACAATATTCAGGACAGCATTGTTTTTATCGACGAAGGAAACGAGTTTGTCAGGATCAAAGATTTTGCGCGTGCGATTCAGCAGACGGACAACTATTACGTCATCGTGACCAGAGAGGGTTTGTCTGCCTTGCCATACAGTGTGGAAGAAGTGTATGGTATCCGAACCTCTGGTAAGTATGGCTCACTGAAACAGAGCTATCATTCGTTCTATCGAATTTACCCGGATAGTACGACTGAGAATATTAAGCCGGAGAAGATCTTGACTGAGGACAGCAATTCGGGTTATCAGTTTTTTGACGCGGTCTGTGCAGAGCATCAAATGCAGTGTGATACTGCAAACGGAAAGTCCAATGTGTTTTCCTATTTGAAGGCTCATAGGGATGAAAAAATTATGGTGATCGCAGACGGTGCAGCATTTGGCCCTGAAATGGACAGGGTATTGCAGCTGGTACATACAAGAGAAAATCTAGTGCTATATTTGCCGGAATCCTTTGAATGGCTGATACTTTCTTCTGGAATCCTGAAAGATACGGAGGTTGCACAGATATTGCAGACACCGTCTGACTACATCGATGGCAAAGACTATTTCAGCTGGGAACGTTACTTTACTGCACTTCTGACAGAGAAAACGGCTGGAACTTATCTGAATTATACTAAGAAAACGCTAAACAAGGCCTATTTGAGTGATAGCACGAAGAATGCGATTCTGGGTCAGATGATGAAAGGGAAACAGGAGTAAATTGGAAGATGCACATGAAAAAGGTGCGAGGCAAAATATGAAACTTATAACGAAAGAAGTTTCAAATCCTGAGAAAAAATTCTGGATTTGGGATGAAAAAATCACAAATAAACAAGATGGGCGAATTTACCCTCATAATACAACGAACGTAGGATCTGGGAAAAGTGTTGCGGTATACCAACTAAGCGAGAGTGGCAAGGAAGAACAGATTGCACAACTAGAAATTCCAGATTATAAAAAATTGGAGGAGTATTATTGGCAAGAAAAAGAGATATGTTTGGATTATACGTATATAGATGAATTTGAGTGGCTTGGAGATAAAGTACCTTATGAAGTAGAAGGAAATCCTTATAGAGAATATGAAAAAATAACAGCTAGGGCAGCGATTTTTTATTCTGAAGAGCCAAAACTGATTCATCTTATGCAGTTGAAGATTCAAAGTGAAGATTTGGATTTTTCATATGCAGGATTTTATAATCTAAATCTTGATATATGCGATATTACCCTTGTAAATGGAAATGTTGAATTTAGCGATGCTCATATTATAGAAACGGAGATTTCATTAGGAGGAATTGAGTGTGGCGGAAGTAGATATTTTACACCAGAAGTATCATTTCGTTACATAAAAGCCCGCAAATCGAAAATTTTAACGATGCTAATGACGCAATCTTTAAGTTTGGATTTTTTATGTGCCAAAACAGAAGAAACAGAGGTTTGCTTGGATCCGCTGCCGAAGACTTTTGAAAATTTGTGTTTTGTGAAATCAAATATTTCTCAAGTAAAGTTGTCTAATGCGTCAATAAGAGAATTAGACATTAGAGAAGCAAGATTTGATTGCTTGGAATTGCTGTGTTGTGAAATTTTGGGTAAAAGTAATCTTAGTGGAAGCATAAAAAGATTTCTATTTAATGATTGCATAAATACAAATATTTTAAGGATTGCATTAGAAGATACAGAAGAAGTATCATTTGAGGATGCAATCAATAGTGGGAGAATTTATTTTAAAGACTTTCCTAAACTAGTTGAAAAGATTACCGAAAAAAAGAATGAACAACTCTTGATGCTAAAGGAAAATTTTAGACAGCTCGGGGAATATGATAATGAAGATATTTGTCATCTTCATTATCAAAAAGCGAAAACGAAAGAAGAAAAAAGATATTATATAAGAGGATTACGCAGGCTGCTGGATTGGATTAGCGGATATGGAACCAAACCGTGCCGAACATTTTTAACTATAATTCTTCTGATTTTAATATTCGGAACGGCATATTATGTAATGCCATGTTTACAATATCAAGGAGTAAGTGGATGGCTAGAGTGCATTTATGCGAGTGCCATTACTTTTTTTGCAGTAGGCTATGGCGATCTTTTTCCTGCTACACTTGCAACGAAGATGGTTTCATTGGTAGAGGCGTTCTCTGGAGTGACAATGACAAGCTATTTTTTGGTGCTTCTTTCGAGAAAGGTCATTCGATAATGATTAATGTCATGGTGGAGTAAAACGAACGCTCTGTAATTTTGGCACCCGCTCAGGCTGCGATCAAGAACCCCCGCAAGTAATCGCGTGAGGGCTTGAGAAAGCACGAATAAAGCATAATGAACCGCCCCGGTTTCTGTAACAGGAAGCCGGGGCGGTTTTTTGCGCTCACGGAGGGGCAGATGAAAAACGCAGTATGAATATATACCATATAAAAATGAATATATGCTAAAATTTCGGGAAAATACTTGCATTTTCATTAAAATGGGTGTATTATAACACCCGCCGACGAAATGCCGACAATCAACAAGAGAGGGATCGATACTATTATGTCTTTGAAGAAGAAAATTGCTGCGGCTTTCATCGCCTGTGCGATGACGCTTGCCGTGGTTCCTTCCGCCTTCGCCTGCACGGCACTCTATGTCGGCAGCGACCTCACCGAGGACGGCACCACCATGTTTGGCCGGATCGAGGATCTGGGCACCAACGATTACAACAAGCTGTTCAACGTCAGCCCTGCCGGGAAGCACACTGCGGGCGAGGTGTACGAGGGCTGCTACGGCTTTACCTACACCTTCACCCACGACAGCTACCGCTACACCGCCCGCCGGGACGACAACGGTCTGGGTGTCTGCCCGGACTGCGACAGCACCCACGAGCACACCCCCTATGAGGAGGCTGGCACCAACGAGAAGGGCGTCATGGTCTCTGCCACCGAGTCTCTCTACGGCACCGATGCCGTGCTGAGCGTAGACCCCTATGTGGACAACGGCATTGAGGAAGCCGAGATCACCACGGTGCTGCTGAGCGAAGCTTCCACGGCCCGCGAGGGTGTTGCCCTGCTGACCTCCATCTACGACAACGCCGGTGCAGCCGGCGGCTCCGGCGTGTTCATTGCCGACCAGAACGAGACCT
The DNA here is from genome assembly GCF_022750605.1 of Faecalibacterium sp. BCRC 81149. Taxonomy (NCBI): domain Bacteria; kingdom Bacillati; phylum Bacillota; class Clostridia; order Eubacteriales; family Oscillospiraceae; genus Faecalibacterium; species Faecalibacterium sp. BCRC 81149. Next base: position 47,303 of record NZ_QXJA01000006.1, read on the forward strand.
GGTTCGTGGAGAACCTGACGGGCCACACCTACCTTGCCCTGAAGCTCTCCTCCAGCGTGGTCTTCATGCAGCCCAACGTCGCCGCTATGGGCAAGATCGATCTGGATGACACCGACCATGTGGTGGCCTCTGCCAACCTGATCTCCGTGGCCCAGAAGGCCGGTACCTTTGTGGGCGATGCCGCTGCCAACATCATCGACCTGGATGCCTCCTACAACGGCGACATCGCATCGGACCGCATGGCAGCTGGCCTGAACTACCTGTACGGCACCGACACCTTTACAAAGGACAACTACAGTGAGACCGACTTTGCCATCAGCAACGTCGGCGAGAACGGTGCCATCGTCCCGGTCTACTCCAATATCCAGCTGACCAAGAAGTTCTCGGTGGAGGATTCCATCCACTTCTTTCAGACCGAGCCCATCGGCAAGACGGGCAATGTGGAGACTCATCTGTTCCAGGTGAGCGCCACCGGCGATCTGAACACCGCCATTACCGAGTGGACCGCTTTTGACGACGACGTGTACAACGCCTTCGTCCCTTACTATCCGATGCTGACCACCGACACCGCAGATGTCTACAAGGTCTCGGTCCATAAGGTCACCCGCTCCGACGAGCAGCCCACCGAGGGTGTCTGGTATCAGGATGCCAAGGGCCGCTACTATACCTACCCGGACGACTGGACCGACTCCTTCTACGGCGTGCGTGACGCCCTCTCCAACCTGCTGACCTACGGCAGCAATGGCAATCAGGTCACCGCAAAGGATCAGACTGCAGCCAAGGCCAGCTACGCCGCGCTCCAGCAGGAGATCATGGCCGACTACGCCGATATGAAGGCCGCCGTTGCCGCTGCCGACACGCTGGAGGCCAAGCAGGCTGCCGCCACCAACGCCAGCAATGCCATGAGCCAGAAGGTGTACAACACCACCCTGAAGATGTATAACAAGCTCCAGGCCAAGACGGCCGCCCGGGCATGGGTCAGCTCCCTGCTGCACTGAGGCTTTGCAGCGCCTGAGGCGTTTCCCGTAAAACTGCAGCGCCCCCGGTTTCCATGACAGGAAGCCGGGGGCGCTTTGTGCGTGACTGCTCCTTGCAAACGCCGCCCATTCGTTCTATATGACAAGGCAAAGCTGCCGGAATTCTATTTGCAGGAAGAAAATTTGGAGAAGATCATTGCGGAGATGGAGTAAGGCAAACTGAAAAATTATAAATAACGTATCATCGTTACTCTGAACGCCCTGTAATTTTGGCACCCGCCCAGGCTGCGATCAAGAACCCCCGCAAGTAATTGCGTGAGCGCTTGAAAAAGCACAAATAATGCAAGTGAACCGCCCCGGTTTCCGTAACAGGAGATCGGGGCGGTTCACTTGCATTATTTGCTGAATCTGAAGGATCCGCTTGTAAAGTTGGGAAAAAAGGTGTAATATTGGTGTACAGAGATTTAGAACAATGCGTGATATGTAATACCTCTGTGATCTGCATCAGCGGATGTGCTCCGAATGCTTGATAGGGAGCAACACTTTCCCCGCCTTGCGGGGGTAACAGCCGAAAAACGGCAAACATCGAAAAAACTGAAAAAACCTGAAAAAAGCAGCAAACATCCGCTTTATAGGACTTTTTGTGTGCTATTCTATCCTCAGAGGAACCCCGATGATGCGGAAAAAGCGATTTTCCTGACTGCAGTGGAGGTGGAACAGGATGAGACGACGAACGCTTTCTTACGAGGTACGGCTGTTTGCAGGCAAAACAGACCCGGTGAACAGCGGTTTCTGGCTGCCGCTCTGGATGCACCTGCGGGATACGGCGGGTATTATGGTGTATCTGGTGCAGAAGTGGCTGCCGGAAAGCGTCCGTCAGCATATCGAGCTGGACGAGGACCTGCTGACACAGACCGCCTGCTTTCTGGGGTGGGTTCACGACCTGGGGAAGATATCCGCGGCTTTCCAGGGGCCAATGATGGCACATTTGCCGGAGCCCGGACAGCACCTGGAAAAATACACAACGCTCAGTTACCGGGAACAGAACCGCAAGTATTCACGTCACGCGCTGGCGAGTGAGGCCATTTTGCGGTGGCTGAAATGCCCCAATGGGCTTGCATCGGTAGCAGGAGCGCACCATGGCAAGCCACAAACCGGGAAGGACGTACTTGACCAGCTGGGCGATGAGGAAGAAGGTTGCTGGGAATCCAACTACTGGCCCGAGGGCGAGCAGAAATTCTGGGAGAGCTGCTGGCGGGAACTGTTTGACTACGCCTTGCAGGAAAGCGGCTTTTCCAGCGTGGACGAGCTGCCGCAGTTGACCATCCCGGCTGAGATCCTGCTGACCGGCCTGCTCATCATGGCGGACTGGGTCGCCAGCAATACCCGGTACTTTCCGCTCATCCCTGTGGAAGAGGTGGGCAGCGATACCCTGTATCCTGCCCGTGTCGATCGGGCGTGGGAAGCGCTGGACCTGACCTCTCCGTGGGAGGTGCAGTCAGATGTGACGGAACCGGGGGCGTTTGCGGAACGGTTCGGCTTTCCGCCCAACGAAGTCCAGCGGGCCATGCTGGAAGCTGTCAGCCAGGCCCAGGAACCGGGGGTGTTCATTCTGGAAGCACAGATGGGCGTGGGCAAGACGGAAGCCGCGCTGGGTGCGGCAGAGATTTTAGCCAAGCACGGCGGCGAGGGCGGCATCTTCTTTGGTCTGCCCACCCAGGCCACCGCCAATGGCATCTTTGGGCGGCTGCTGGCATGGGCTGAAAAGCAGCCGGATGGGTTGGAGCACTCCATCAAGCTGGCCCACGGCATGGCCGAACTGAACGAGGCCTACCTCCGATTGCAGCAGGACACGGTGCGGGTGGAGGAAGATCTGGAAGCGGACCCCGATGCTGACCCGGAGAGCCGGGTGATGGTGCATCAGTGGTTCCGCGGCAATAAGCAGGGGCTGTTGGCTGATTTTGTCATCGGCACGGTGGATCAGCTGCTGATGGCGGCGTTACAGCAAAAACATGTGATGCTGCGCCACCTTGGCCTTGCGGGCAAGGTGGTGGTCATTGACGAGTGCCACGCCTATGACGCTTACATGAACTGCTATCTTGACCGGGCGCTGACCTGGCTGGGCCGGTACAAAGTGCCGGTGATCCTGCTTTCCGCTACCCTGCCCGCCAAGCGCCGGGTCGAGCTGGTCAGGGCCTACCTGAATGGAAGAACCGCTCCGGACGGCTTATGGCAGACCTGCAGGGGCTATCCGCTGCTGACCTGGACGGACGGCAAACGGGTGGAGCAGACGACTATCCCACTGGAAACCGAACCGCGCAGAGTGGAGACATTCCCGCTGACCGAGGAACAGTTGACTGACACTCTGCGCAGTGCCTTGCGGGAGGGCGGCTGTGCGGGCGTGATCGTCAATACCGTAAAAAAGGCGCAGGCCATTGCGGCCCGTCTGCGGGCAGAACTGCCGGAGTTTGAGGTGGTGGTATTCCACGCTCAGTTCCTTATGCCAGACCGTGCCGCCAAAGAAGAGGCGCTGATGAAGCGCATCGGCAAGCACTCCACCCCGGAACAGCGGGATAAGCTCATTGTGGTGGGCACGCAGGTGCTCGAGCAATCCCTTGATATCGATCTGGATTTTCTGGTCACAGAGCTCTGCCCCATGGATCTGCTTTTACAGCGCATCGGACGACTGCACCGCCACGAGGGGCGGGCTCGTCCCCGGCCGGTGGCGCAGGCCCGCTGTGCCGTGCTGGACACTGGGACGGAGGAGTTCGACGAGGGCAGCAAGGCGGTTTACGGGGAGTGGCTGCTCTGGCGCACCCGCAAGTTCCTGCCTGCCGCCATCACCCTGCCCGATGACATTGCCCCGCTGGTGCAGGATGTCTATGGCTGGGAGCCCGACCCTTTGCCCGCCAGCCCGCAGAGCACTGCGGCCCGGGCAGAGTACGAAAAGGCCCAACAAATCAAAATGAGCAAGGCAGAGACCTTTACCATCCTGCCGCCGGAAGAGCACAGAAAGCGCCCTTCCCGGAATACGCTGGATAATTGGATGAATGATGTGGGTGCGGTCAGTGACAACGGTGCCCGCGCGGCGGTGCGTGACGGAGACCCTTCTGTTGACGTGCTGGTCCTGATGCGGGATGCGGCGGGAAATGTCCGCTTCCTGCCCGATGAAACGGGGCATCCCGGTGCCTGCGTGCCCACGGACGAGCCGCCTCAGCCGGAGATGGCGCTTCAAATTGCACGGCAGAAGCTGCGCCTGCCCGGATATTTCAGCAAGCGGTGGTCGGTGGAACAGACCATCGACGCACTGGAAGCCCGGAACCGGGAAGTGTTCGGGCTGTGGCAGCAGTCGCCGTTGCTGCGGGGAGAACTGATCTTACTGCTGGATGACCACCTGACCGCACAGCTTGCCGGGCAGGTGCTGCAATACGACCGTGAAAACGGTCTGACTTACCGGAAGGAGGAAGAGAATGAAGCAAATTGAGTATAATTTGCTGGAGGAACGCTGGGTGCGGGTGCGCGGGCAGGATTACACCGTGCAGGAAGTTTCTCTGTCGGATGCCCTGCTGCACGCCCACGAATACCGTGACCTGGCCGGAGAACTGCCCACGCAGGATGCCGCCATGCTGCGGCTGCTGTTGGCGGTTCTGCACACGGTGTTTTCCCGGGTGGATGAAAACGGTACTCCAGCCCCCTTTGAGGAAACGGACGATGCTCTGACCCGCTGGGAGGAGCTGTACCGGCTGGGGCATTTTCCGGAAGCGCCCATCCGGGCCTATCTGGAGCAGTGGCGGGACCGCTTCTGGCTTTTCCACCCGGAACGCCCCTTCTGGCAGGTGCCGGAAGCGAAGATCGGCACAGAATACACCGCTTCCAAGCTGAACGAGGAGCTTTCCGAGAGCAGCAACAAGCTGCGGTTATTCTCGTCCTATGCGGGTGAGGGCAAGGAGGGCCTGACTTATGCCCAGGCGGCCCGCTGGCTGCTGAGTGTGAATGGCTACGATGACACCTCTGCAAAGCCCAAGGGCAAGGGTCTGCCCTCGGTGGGCGCTGGCTGGCTGGGAAAGCTGGGGTACATTCAGGCGCAGGGCAGCAACCTGTTCGAGACTTTGATGCTGAACCTCACTCTGCTCAAGGATGGCGTAGAACTGTGGGGGGAGAATCATCCCTGCTGGGAACTGGAACAGCCCCACAGTGCAGAGCGCACAGAGATTGCCCTGCCGGACAATCCTGCGCAGCTGCTGACCCTGCAATCCCGGCGGCTCCTGCTCGACCGGGAAGGGGAGACCGTGACCGGCTTTACCCTGCTGGGCGGCGATTTCTTCCCCCGGGAGAACGCATTTGCAGAACAAATGACCGTCTGGCGTGACCCGGATGCCAAAAAGAGCAAAAAGACCGGGCAGGTCACCTTTGTGCCCAGCCGTCACGACCCGGCAAAGCAGTTCTGGCGGGAGTTTCCGGCAGTGTTCTGCGAGGAAGGGGAAAGCGTCCGCAGGCCCGGCGTTGTCCGCTGGGTGGAAATGCTTCAAAATGACCCGGACTGCCCGCTGGAACGCAAGCGGCTGATCCGCTTTGCCATCAGCGGCATGAAGTACGGAGATAAGGATTTTTTTGTAAACGATTCCTTCAGCGACAGCCTGACCTTTCAGGCCGCGCTGCTGGGAGAACTGGGACGGCGCTGGACAGTGCCCATCCGGGATGAGATTGGGCGCTGCGAGCAGGCCGCGCAATGCGTCGGCCGCCTTGCCTGGGAGCTCTCCCTTGCGGCGGGAGATAAGAACGATACGACCGCGGAATCCGCCCGCACCCAGTTCTACTTTACCATCGACCAGCCGTTCCGGCTTTGGCTGCAGAGCATTGATCCCGAAACGGACAAGCTGGACGAAAAAGCCGATGAATGGCAGGAGAAAGCCCGCAAACTGGCCGCAGAGCTGGGCCGCCAGATGGTGGAGCGGGCCGGGAATGCCGCCTTTGTGGGCCATAGGGTCGAGGTGAAAACAGGCGGTAAAAAGGACGAAAAGAAAACCGTTCTGTATACGGCCCCCAAGGCCTACAATAGCTTCCTGTACAATCTGCGGAAGCTCTACCCGAAGAAAGAAGGAGGAACAGCATGATAACGGATGCGATCCATGATTATGTGGCCGGACAGCTGAGCGGGCTGTGGAGCCTGCCCAAACCCCAGCGGCGTGCCCGGCTGGCAGAGCTGCGCCGGGGCGTTGGGCATCAGCCCGGCGACCTGCCGGCGCTGTGGGGCAGCTTCCTGCAGGAACTGCCCAAAGAGCTCTGGGGCAGGGAAACGGCGGCAGGAGAGTGCCGGGAACCATCGGAAGCCGAGTGGGCGGTCTACCTTGCCCTGACTCTCTACGCCCTGCACCAGCAGGGAGAAGAGAACGTTTCCATGAATGAAAAGGGCTGCACGCTGGGCAGGGCGGTGCGTCTGCTGGCCCAGAATTCCGCAGCTGCCGCGCAGGACTGGACCGAGAGCAGCGTCCTGCGCCGATTCAACGCACTGGCCACAGCGGATTCCATGCCCGAGGTGTCCCACTACCTCCGGGGGATGGTGCAGCTGTTCCGGGGAAATGAACCGAAGCTGAAACTGGATTACCCCCGGCTGGCTGTGGAGCTGTACCGGTTCCAGCTCCCGGATCAGGCAGCCAATGTCCGCCTGCAGTGGGGCCGGGACCTCTACCAGATGAATGCCGACACACCTGAAACCGAAGAAAAGGAGAATTGAAATGGATACCAAGCGTCTGTATGTTGATTTTCATGTGCTGCAAACGGTGCCGCCCAGCTGTGTGAACCGCGACGATACCGGCAGCCCCAAGACGGCTGTCTATGGCGGTGCCACCCGCGCCCGGGTATCCTCTCAGGCGTGGAAGCACGCGATCCGAGAGATGTTCAAAGATGAGTACATGCTGAATGCCGAAGATATCGGCAGCCGAACCAAAAAGATTGCAGATGTGGTGGAAAAGCAGATCAAACTGCTTGCACCGGATGCGGACGCAGCTAAACTGGCAAAGAAAGTAGTCAAAAACACAGGGTTTAAGGTGGACGAGAAGAGCGGAGAGGACAAACTTAAGACATTGTTCTTTTTGAGCGAGGCCCAGGCCAAAGCATTGGCTGAATTGGCGATTGCAGATTGCAATGACCCGAAGCAGTATAAAGATGCACTGGGGACGGCTCCTTCGGTAGATATGGCGTTGTTCGGAAGAATGGTGGCAGATGCGCCTTCCCTGAATTACGATGCCGCCGCTCAGGTGGCCCACAGCATCTCCACCCATGCCGTGCAGAACGAGTTTGATTACTTCACCGCTGTGGATGACTGTGCCCCGGAGGATTCGGCAGGCGCGGGCCATCTGGGCACGGTGGAGTACAACTCTTCCACCCTGTATCGCTATGCTACCGTCAACATGGTGGAACTGGTGCACCTGCTGGGGGCTGAAAAGGCAGCCCAGGCCGTCCGGGTGTTCGGCGAAGCTTTCATCCGCTCCATGCCCACCGGAAAGCAGAACAGCTTTGCCAACCGCACCCTGCCGGATGCTGTCTATGTCACCCTGCGGGAGGATCAGCCTGTGAACCTCTGCGGTGCCTTTGAAAAGCCGGTGCGCAAGAGCCCCGAGGGCTATGCGGAACCCTCCAAGACGGCGCTGAAGCAGTATGCGCAGCAGGTGTATGCCTGCTATGCGGATGCTCCGGCCCAGAGCTTTGCTGTGGGCATCGGGCTGGACGAGCTGGCCCCGGCCATGCCCCTGAACCAGATGCTCACCGCGCTGGAACGTGCCGTAAAGGAGAAGCTGCCCGGAAATGAGGTGTGACCATGGCAACGCTGTTGCTTCGGCTGGCCGCGCCCCTGCAATCGTGGGGTGCGGATTCCAAATTTGAGACCCGCAAAACGAACCGGGAACCCACCAAAAGTGGTGTCATTGGCCTGTTGGCAGCGGCTCTGGGCCTGCGCCGGGACGATGCCGCAGGCCTTGCCCGGCTGAACGGCCTGCACTTTGCCGTCCGTGCTGACCGGGAGGGCAGCCTGCTGGTGGATTTCCACACCGCCAACCGAGAAGAGGATCGGAAAAAAGGCAAGGCTCCTTATGTGACCTACCGCCATTACCTGCAGGATGCGGTCTTTCTGGTGGGGCTGGAAAGCGAGGACACCGCCCTGTTACAGGAGTTGGAAACGGCCCTGAAACATCCGGTCTACCCGCTGTATCTGGGGCGGCGATCCTGCCCGCCCACCCTTCCGCTCTGCCTTGGCCTCCGGGCCGGGGAACTACAGGATACCCTGCGGGCTGAACCGCTGCTGGTGAAACAGAGGAATGGGGCCCCCTTGCACATCGTGGCAGACGCGGACCCGGCGGATGCTGCTGCCGTGCCCCGGCGTGATCTGGCGGTGTCGTTCAGCCCCATCCACCGGCAGTACGGCTTCCGCCCAGTGCGGGAGTGGAACACAAACCCGCCGGAAATGCCCGGCGCGACCGAACATGACGCAATGGCAGAATTGAGGTGAGGAATCATGTATCTATCCCGCGCAGAACTTGACCCGACCCGCCGTGAGACCATGGTGGCGCTGATCTCGCCCCAGAAATTCCATGGTGCGGTGGAAAACGCTTTTCCCGGTGCGCGCCGCCGCAGGCTGTGGCGGCTGGATCAGCTGGGAGAAAAACTGTACCTGCTCCTGCTCAGTGAGGAACGGCCGGACCTGACCGCCCTGTGTGCGCAGTTTGGCACCGGTGCGCCCCCGGAGACCCGGCCCTATGACCCGCTGCTGGAACGGGTGACAGCGGGCAGCTGCTGGCAGTTCCGCCTGACTGCCAACCCCACCCGCAGCAAAAAAGACTCTGCCGACCATACGGCCCGGGGTACCCTGAAACCCTGCTATCTCGAGGTGGAGCAGGAGGAATGGCTGTGGGCGCAGGCCGCAAAGCACGGCTTTGCCGTCTCGGAGGGGTCGTTCGCAGTGACCCGGAAGCAGACCTATCACTTCAAGAAAAACGGCACCCGGCCTGTTACCCTGCTGGCTGTGACCTACGAGGGTGTTCTGCAGGTGACAGACCCGGAGGCCTTCAAGGCCCTGCTGTGCGAGGGCGTTGGCCGGGGCAAGGCCTATGGCCTTGGTCTGATGACCATTATCCACAGGGGAGGAGACCATGGCTGAGATGCCGGGCTTTTCCCCGCCCATGCGGGGGTGATCCCATTCCGACTGCGGAAATTTCTGCCCGGTGGTACTTTTCCCCGCCCACGCGGGGGTGATCCTGCCCCGACCGACCTGCGCGGGCGGCCCATCAACTTTTCCCCGCCTGCGCGGGGGTGCTCCCTACCCCAAAATCATCCGCAAGAAGGGCCTGACCTTTTCCCCGCCTGCGCGGGGGTGATCCCGACTTTGGCCATAACCCAGACGACAACGCATTCTTTTCCCCGCCCACGCGGGGGTGATCCCATGGGCAGCCATACGCCCTCCAGCTCCTTGTTCTTTTCCCCGCCTGTGCGGGGTGATCCTCCGTATTATGCAGTCAACATCTGGCAGAGAGTCTTTTCCCCGCCCATGCGGGGGTGATCCCGATGCGGTCGATGCGGGGGAGAGACGGGTCGGCTTTTCCCTGCCCACGCGGGGGTGATCCCATCTGGCTGAATGGTCTGGTCGGCGCAGGCTACTTTTCCCCGCATGTGCGGGGGTTCTACATTGACAACCCTGCGCAAAAAGCAGATAATAGGTTTATCTTGAATGCAGAGCGAGGGAAAGTATATGCTGTATTTTGAAAACGATTACTGCGAGGGTGCGCATCCGGCGATCCTACAGAAGCTGGTGGAGACCAACTTTGAAAAGGTCTCCGGCTACGGCACCGATCCCTATTGCGCCAGCGCGCGGGAGAAGATCCGCGCGGCGTGCGGCGCACCGGATGCCGATGTCTGGTTCATTTCGGGCGGTACCCAGAGCAACGCCATCGTCATTGCATCGATGCTGCGCCGCTGGGAGGGTGTGCTGGCCGCATCCACCGGCCATGTGGCCGCTCACGAGGCCGGTGCCATCGAGTTCACGGGCCACAAGGTCATCGGCCTGCCGCACACCAACGGCAAGCTGGATGCCGGGACGGTTGAGGACTGGTGCAGGACCTTCTATGCCGATGGCAATATGGACCACCTCGTGTTCCCGGGCATGGTGTACATCTCCCACCCGTCGGAGTACGGTACCCTGTACACCAAGGCAGAGCTGGAGGCGCTGTCCGCTGTCTGCCATAAGTATCACATGCCGCTGTTTATGGACGGTGCCCGTCTGGGTTATGGTCTGGCCGCCGAGGGCACCGATGTGACGCTGGCCGATGTGGCCCGCCTGACCGATGTGTTCTACATCGGCGGCACCAAGGTGGGCGCGCTCTGCGGCGAGGCAGTTGTGTTCCCCCACGGCGCACCGGCTCACTTTATGACCATGGTCAAGCAGCAGGGCGCTCTGCTGGCAAAGGGCCGTCTGCTGGGCATCCAGTTCGATGTGCTGTTCACCGATGACCTGTACCAGACCATCAGCAAAAATGCCATTGAGACCGCCGCCGTGCTCAAGAAGGGACTGGCCGAAAAGGGCTATTCGTTCTTCATGGATTCGCCCACGAATCAGGTGTTCATCGTGTTGTCCAACGAGCAGCTGGCCGCGCTGGAAGGCAAGGCAAAGTTCGGCTTCTGGGAGAAGTACGATGATACCCACACCGTTGTCCGCATTGCCACCAGCTGGGCCACCCGGATGGAAGAGGTGGAGCAGCTGCTGGAGCTGATGTAAGGGCACACCTGCCAAATGGCGGAGCGTCTCTTTGTGCAGGATGCAGATTGTATTTCCCGCGCGGATATGCTATTCTTAACTGGATAAAGGCTGCACTTTGTGCACCGTGGAAGGATGGTTTATATTATGGGCTTTTTTGACAAGCTTTTTGGCGGCAAGGCCGCATCCGAGACGAAATTTTCCGGCCAGAAGATGACGGTCATGCTTCCCATTGACGGCAAGGTGATCCCGCTGGAGCAGCTGCCTGACGAGACTTTTGCCTCTGCGATCCTGGGCCCCGGCTGCGGCGTGGAGCCCACCGGCGACACCGTTTATGCTCCCTTTGACGGCACCGTTACGCAGGTGCCCGAAAGCCTGCACGCCGTTGGTATGATGAGCGATGACGGCATTGAGCTGCTGATCCATGTCGGCATGGACACGGTGGAGATGAAGGGACAGGGCTTTACCTCCCTGACCAAAGAAGGGGCCAAGGTCAAGGCCGGCACCCCGCTGCTGAAGGTGGATCTGGAAGCCATCCGCGCCGCAGGCCACCCCACTGCAACGGCCCTCATCGTGACCAACAGTGATGACCTGCCGGAGATCAGTGTTGCTGCAAACGGCGATGCTGCCGCTGGCACGCCGGTGTTCAAGTTCAAGAAATAAGTGAGCAGATCCCCCGGAAGCAGAGAGCTTTCGGGGGATTTTTGCGGAGAAAAGTCGTACTTATTTGCAAAAAAGCTGTATTTTGCGCGGTTTTCTCTTGCATTGCATGGGAAGCTGTGCTAGAGTAGACAAAGTGTGAGCCAAAAACCGGTACTGTGAGAGGAAAAGTATATGGAAACAAAAAAGAAACACGAATTATCCCTTGCAAAACGCATGGCGATTTCTCTGGTCTGCGGCCTGGTGGCCGGTCTGGCCTTTATGTTCCTGCGGGAGCATCTGAACGCCAGCGGTCAGGCACAGACCTGGACCACCATCAACAACCTGCTGTTCCAGGATATCACCGCCGAGGGCGCTGAGCGAGCCTTTGGCATCTTCTACATCATCGGCCAGCTCTTCATCAAGGCACTGCAGCTGGTGATCATCCCCATGGTCTTTACCTCCATTTCGCTGGCCATCGGCAGCATTGCAGACACCCGCACCATGGGCCGCATTTCCGCAAAGACCCTGTTCTGGTTCCTGCTGTGCTCCTTCCTGGCGCTGCTGCTGGCAGGCTGTGTGGGCTACGGCGCCTACTCCATGGGCCTGTTCAACACCCGCATCGAGGGTCTGGCAGAGGCCAGCGGTTCCACCGGTTCCAACCCCCTGAACGTGGTGCTGAACATCATCCCCTCCAACATCGTCACTGCCTTTGGCAGCAATGGCGCTGTGCTTTCCAGCGTGTTCCTGGCAGTGGCCATCGGCCTGAGCATGAACACCCTGGGCGAGAGCCGCACCGCGACCCTGCGCCGCCTGCTGGGCGAGGTCAACGATGTGGTGGTCGTGTTCCTGAACTTCATCGTCAGCAACTTTGCCCCCTTTGCAGTCTTTGTGCTGCTGACCCGTACCTTCGCCATCTACGGCATCGATTACCTTAAGCCCGCGCTGGTCTATGTGGTGGTCACGGTGGTCCTGCTGCTGGCCTTCCTGATCATTGCCTACCCGCTGGTCATTGCACTGGGTGCCAAGCTGAACCCCTTCACCTTCATCCGCAAGATCGCCAACGTGGCAGTGTTCGGCTTCTCCACCTCCTCCAGCGCCGCCACCCTGCCCCTGAACATCAAGGTGTGCGAGGAAGAGTTCGGCGTGGATGAGAGCATCGCTTCCTTCGTCCTGCCGCTGGGCATGACCATCAACATGGACGGCACCGCCATCATGCAGGTCGTTGCCACCGTGTTCATTGCAGGCTGTGCCGGTTACACCGTCACCCCCGGCCAGCTGGTCGTGGTCGCCCTGCTGGCCCTGCTGGCATCTGTGGGCACCCCCGCCGCTCCCGGAGCCGGTGCTGTCATCCTGTTCACCATCCTGTCCGGCATGGGCTTCGTCAACGACGGCGCTCTGCTGGCCTACTCCCTGATCCTGGCCATCAACCGCCCCATCGAGATGCTGGTCACCTCCCTGAACGTGGTGGGTGATGCAGTTGCCAGCATCTGCGTTGCCAAGAGCGAGGGCCTGCTGAACGAGGAAACCTTCAATAAGTAACAATACGCCGTAACAGGCGCAGCAAAAACTCCCATGCACAGCATCTTCCGATGTGAGCATGGGAGTTTTTTGCGTGGTTGTATCTGTGGGAAGAGTGTGGTATACTCGGCTCAGTTCAACAACTCGGAATTTGAAAGGATGATGATATGATGGATAAATTAAAAAAGAACATGGTTTTCTACCTACTGTTGCTGATAGATTTTTATATCGTTCCTTGGTTTATAAAAAACACAGGAAGTGCAATGATTGTTATGTTAGTAATTATTCCTCTAATATGTTTAATAACCTCTGTTTTTTATGGGATTAGGAATGGTTTTAACTTCTGGTATATTTTGATTGTAGCAATAATGTTTGCGCCATCTATATTTATATTTTATAACTCAAGTGCATGGGTTTATGTAGTTGGATATGCTGTTATTGCATTATTGGGAAATTTAATAGCATTGCCATTAGGAAAAAGATAACTTCGCGTTTGTGGAGCAAAGCGGAACAATAAAAGAGCAGTGCTTCCGGTGGGTGGACCCATTGGAGAGCACTGCTCTTTCTTTGTGGGAATGTTCAGCAGGCAGGAACGTCACAGCGTGCCGTAGGGTGCAATGCCGATCATGTACTCAACGCCAATGGCGACCAGAACGACCAATGTGGAGATGATGAAGCCGTGCAGCATGGGCTTTGCGCCGGAACGGCAGAGTGATTTAAAGTTTGTGTTCAGACCAATGGCCGCCAGAGCCGCGACCATCAGAAACTTGCTGATGGTCTTCAGGCCGGAAACCAGCCCGGCGGGCAGAAGGCCCAGACTGGTCAGCAGGGACATGGCAAGGAACGCAAGGATGAACCAGGGGAAAATGGAACGGATGCTCACCTTGACACCGTTGGCCTGGGCACTCTCTTTCTTTTTCAGGTGCAGGTTGATGGCGGCAAAGACCAGAACAGCCGGAATGATCGCCAGTGTGCGGGTCAGCTTGACCATCGTTGCAAAGTCACCGGCTGCTTCACTGAAAGCGTAACCGGTGGCTACGACGCTGGAGGTATCGTTGACCGCCGTACCGGCCCAGAGACCGAATGCGGCATCGGAAAGCCCGAGCCACCGGCCGAGGAGCGGGAACACAACGATCATCACCGTATCGAACAGGAAGGTGGCGGACATACCGTAGGCGATGTCCATGTCATCGGCCTCGATCACCGGCGCAATGGCGGCAATGGCAGATCCGCCGCAGATGCCGGTCCCAGCGTTGATCAGGCTGCTGGTTTTCCAGTTGAGCCCGAGCGCTTTGCCGATCAGCGCGCCCAGTCCAAAGCAGGTGGCCAGGGTGAAGAGCATGACCGTCAGCGAAAAACGGCCCACGGTCAGCACGGTGCGGATGTTCAGGCTGGCACCCAGAAGGACGATGGCGAATTTCAGGACCTTCTTAGAGGTGAATTTGATGCCGGGCGCGGTTGTTTTGTTGGGCTGGAAAAATGCATTGATGGCCATGCCGATAAACAGGGCGATGACCGAAGCGCCAATGAGGTGGAGCCCGGCGCTGCTTTCCAGCGTTTCCAGCCACTTGGCGATGCAGGCGATGCCCAGTGCCAGCGCGGCTCCGGGGATCAGGGCGGTGATCTTCTTTGACATTCGTTGGGTTTCCTTTCTTTTGCATGTTATACGGAAATAAAAACAAGCGAAAACCACCGGCAGAACCGGTGGTTTATTGCTGGAGAAAAGGGCGCTCAGAACGAGCCGCCGGAGGAGCCGCCAAAGCCGTCGCTGTCCACGGAGGAGCCGCCGGAGCTGCTGCTCTCCTCGTGGGGCGGGTCGTAGACCTGCACACGGTCGGTGTGGGTGTAGTTGTCCACCTGCACCCGCAGCTTTAAGCCTGCGCCGATGTAATCGTTGGCTTCGGTCTTGAGCCGGGCTGTTTTCATCTGGCTGTACAGCACGCCGCAGACGATACCGGCAATGATCATGGGCACGCCGATGACGATGAGGAGCAGGATGGGCCAGCCGCTGGTATCGTTGTCAACATCCAGCGGTTCGCCGTGCTCGGCGTAGAAATCCAGCGTGTCGGCGCACATGGAGAGGTACTCGGAGGCGGCCTCGGCCCAGTCGTTGTCCGAGAGATAGGGGACAACGGCATCTTCGATCTGCTCGATGCGGTAATCGGTAAAGGCTGTCACGCCGCCGCCGTAGGTGATGGTGACATACTTGCGGGAGCCGACTGCCAGCAGGAAGAGGATGCCGCTCTGTTCAGAGCCGCTGCCCAGACCGTTGGCAAGGTAGTAATCTTTGGCGTACTGGCGCTGGTCGGTGTCACCGATGCTGTCCACCACGAGAAAATATACGTCGCAGTCGTGGCCGTCGCTGGCGGCTTCGGCGGAAGCTTCCAGCTGGCTGTAAGTATCCGCATCGAACAGGCCCATCTCGTCCCGCACCAGCGGTGCGGCGGCAAAGGCGGGGATGCTCAGGCAGAGCGCCAGCACCAGAGCGGCCAGCAGGGCGGCAAAGTGTTTTGCAGTGTGTTTCATTCTGCCACCCCCTTATAACAACAGCAGGAACGCCAGCACTGCCATCAGGGGCAGGCTGATGCCCGCAAACCACGCGGCCACCCGGCTCTTGTCCACCGGCAGGTCACCGATGAGCCGCCCGGTCTGCCCGTTCATGGCGAACAGGAAGTCCTTGTCCTTCCACCGGGTGTGGAGCATCCAGACCGGCAGCAGGGCGTAGTGGGCGTGGGTCATATCCACGTTGATGTTCTCGGAAATGGGGTGGATCTCGCTGTAGCCGCCGGTGGTGGCGTGGAGCGCATCGGCCGTGGAGTTGTACATCCGGCGGTAGGCGCGCTCGGCACAGGCATCGGCATCCTCGTCATACCGGTCGGCCAGATAGCCGGGCAGGTAGGCCGTGGAGAAGGGCTTCAGGTCGCCGTAATCAAAGGGCTCAATGGCATCCATGTGGGTGTTGGGCATCTTGCTGGAGCCATCCACCGGCACCTTGGCAAAGGCGGCCGAGCCCTCGCGGCGCACATCGTAGTGCTGGGTGGTGGTCACCATGTAATCACCCTCGCGGTGGCTCTCGGAGTTCTGGCCCTCGTACCGGCCGCGCGCGTCGGCCCTGGCATCGTAGAGCCAGAAGGGGACATATACGCCCTGGATCTCTGCGATGTGGTTCTGGCTCTTGAACGCCTTGGGCAGGAAGGCCTTGCCCTTGTAATATCTGGTCAGCTGGGCAATGGCGGCCTTTTTGTCCAGCCTGAAGGGCAGGATGTACTCCGGCTTCAGTTTCCCGGAGAGCTTGCCGCCCAGCACCGTGGGGTTGCCGCAGTAGGGGCAGGTAGTGGCGGCGGTGGTCTCGTCACAGACCAGCTCGGCCCCGCAGGTGGGGCAGGAGTAGCTGTTCAGGCCCTCCGCCTCGGCCTCGCTCCACACCGGACTGTCCTGCCGGGGCAGGCGGGCGGCTTTTTTGGCATCGCCCTCGGCGGCAGTGTCGGCAGCGGCCTGCTTTTGGGCGTAGCGGGCCTCGATGTCCTTTACGTCGTAGGCCGAGCCGCAGTAATCGCAGACCAGCTTGCCGCTGGCACCGTCATAGTGCAGGGGGCCGGTACAGGCCGGGCACTGATAATTCGTTGTCTTTTCAGCCATGCGTCAGACCCCTCTCAGGCCCCAAAGGGCTTGCCGCACTCGGGGCAGAATTTGGGCGGGTTGGCCGGGTCGGCGGGCACAAAGCCGCAGTTGGCGCACCTGGCGGCGGGCCGGGGCTTGCCGCACTCCGAACAGAATTTGCCGCTGTTCTTTGCACCGCAGCTGCACACCCAGACAGCCGGGGCTTCGGGCCGGGGCTTGCCGCATTCGGCACAGAACTTGCCCGTGTTGCCGGTGTGGCCGCAGCTGCAGGTCCAACCTGCGGCCGGTGCGGCCTGAGGCTGCGCGGCGGTCTGCTGGCCGCCCATCTGGTAGAGATCCCGGGCGTTGACACCGCCCGCTGCAGCGGCCTGGTTCATCCCCATAAAAGCCATGGCGGGACCGGCGGCGGTGTTGGAGGCGGCAGCCTGCATGGCGGAGGCCTGTGCGCCCACCAGATGCGCGGCGGCGCGGGTGGGGTCCATAAAGGCCGCACTGCGCTGCAGCTCTTTGATCATCTGCTCGTCCTCTTCGCTGGCCTTGACACCGGAAACGCCCAGAGAGACGATCTCGATGCCGCGCAGCCTGCTCCACTTGGCGCTCAGCTCCTGATTCAGGGCCTCGGCCAGCTCGGCGGTGTGGCCGGGCAGGGCGGAGTAGCGGATGCCCTGCTCGCTGATCCGGGCAAAGGCGGGCTGCAGGGCGGTCATCAGCTCGGTCTTGAGTTGGCCGTCCAGCGCGTCGCGGGTGTAGGCGTTTTCCACATTGCCGCAGACGTTTGTGTAAAACAGGATGGGGTTGACCACCCGGTAGCTGTATTCGCCGAAGCACCGGATGCCGATGTCGATGTCGATACCGGCGCGCTGGTCCACCACCCGGAAGGGCACCGGGTTGGGGGTGCCGTACTTGTTGCCGGTGAGCTCCCGGGTATTGATATAGTAGATGCGCTGGTCGGAACCGGCCTGCCCGCCAAAGCTGAACCGCTTGCCCAGCTCGGCAAACACGCTGTCGATGTCCTTCAGCCCGCCGCTGAGCAGGGAGGGCTGGGTGCCGGTGCTGTAGGTGTACTCGCCGGGCTCAGCGCAGAGGTCCACCACCTTGCCCTGCTCCACAATCAGCACGCACTGGCCGTCGGCCACGGCGATCACAGAGCCATCCGAGATGACGTTCTCGCTGCCGTGCCGGTTGGCAGAGCGGCCATTGGTCTGTTTCTGGCCCTTGACAGCCAGCACCTCCGCAGGCAGAGCGTCACAATAAAAATATTCCTTCCACTGGTCGCCCATCACGCCGGATGCCGCGCCCAGAGCTGCTTTGATGAGACCCATAACTTCAATCTCCTTTTGTGCCGGGCAGTGCCCCAAAGCAGAGAATGGCTCCCCCGGGCGCTGCGGAATTTGGGACAAGTATAACATAATCCGGGAAATTGTAAAAGCGATTTGGCAAAAAGGCGGCAAAAAGGCGGCAAAAAGGCGGAAGAAAAACTTATTCTTGCTTTTTTGCCCCGGCGGGTGTACAATACCCTACGAAAAACAAAACACAGGGGAGCTCGTAAGGCGGGCTGAGAGGAAGTAACCAAACTTCGACCCTTGACCTGATGCGGATAATGCCGCCGTAGGAAGTCATAGGAAAATGATTTTTTGCAGGAGGCACCGCTGTGGTGTCTCCTGTTTTTTGTTGCCGCAAGCCGCCGCAACGGGCGGCTCCGGGCTGAGGGGGAGCGCCCTGAGCCTTGAAATGACTGCGATGGGAAGCCGTGTTCCGGCGTGAGAGGAGGCCAGCAAGCCTCGACCGCTTTTTGAGAAAGAGGAGTTACCAATGAAAAAATTCTCTGTGAAAAAGCTGGCTCTCGCTGGAATGTTCTGCGCCCTGTGCGTGGTGGGCAGTGTGTTCAGCTTCCCGATGTTCGGCAGCAAGTGCGCCCCCGTGCAGCACATGGTCAATGTGCTCTGCGCCGTGCTGCTGGGCCCCTGGTGGGGCGTGGGCGTGGCCTTTGTGGCCTCGCTGCTCCGCAATATCCTGGGTCTGGGCAGCCTGATGGCCTTCCCGGGCAGCATGTTCGGTGCCCTGCTCTGCGGCCTGGTCTACGCAAAGACCAAAAATCTGATCGCCACCCTGGTGGGCGAGGTGTTCGGCACCAGCATTCTGGGCGGCCTGTGCGCTTACCCGGTGGCCATCTGCCTGATGGGCAAGAGCGCCGGTGACATCGCGTTCTACGCCTACATCGTGCCCTTCCTCATCTCCACCGCTGTGGGTGCGGTCATTGCGGGCGTGCTGGTGTACAGCCTGCAGCACTCCGGTGCCCTGCGCTCCATGCAGAGCAGCCTTTCCTGACGGGGGTGCGTCATGTTTGCAGAGCAGTTTGCCAATGTCCGCGCCAAAAGCCCCCTTATTCATAATATCACCAACTACGTCACCGTGAACGACTGCGCCAACATGGTGCTGGCCTGCGGTGCTTCGCCCATTATGGCCGACGATGCCGCCGAGGTGGAGGATATCACCACCATCTGCGGCGGGCTGAACATCAACATTGGCACCCTGAACAGCCGCACCATTGAATCCATGCTCAAGGCAGGCAAAAAGGCCAATGCACTGGGCCACCCCGTGGTGCTGGACCCTGTGGGCGCAGGCGCTTCCGCCCTGCGCACCAAGACGGCCTACCGCCTGCTGGACGAGGTGCGGTTCACGGTCATCCGGGGCAACATCTCCGAGGTAAAGACGCTGGCTTCCGGCGCGGGCACCACCAAGGGCGTGGATGCCGATGTGGCCGACAGGGTCACCGAGGAAAATCTGGACGGCGCGGTGGCCTTTGCCAAGGCTTTTGCCGCAAAGACCGGTGCTGTTGTGGCCATCACCGGTGCCATTGACATCGTGGCCGATGGGGCAAAAGCCTACTGCATCCGCAACGGCCACCCAATGATGAGTGCCATCACCGGCACGGGCTGCCAGCTCTCTGCCCTGACGGCGGCCTTTATCACCGCCAACCCCGGCCAGCCGCTGGAGGCTGCGGCTGCCGCCGTCTGCGCCATGGGCCTTGCGGGCGAGATCGCCCATGCACGGCTGACCCCGCTGGACGGCAACGCCACCTACCGCAATTACATCATTGATGCCATTTACAATATGACTCCGGCTCAGCTGGAAGAGGGTGCCAAGTATGAAGTGCGCTGAAGAATATATGCGGCTCTACGCCGTCACCGACCGTGCCTGGGTGGGCGGTCAGACCCTCTATCAGCAGGTGGAGAGCGCCCTGAAGGGCGGGGTGACCTGCGTTCAGCTGCGGGAAAAGGAGCTGGACGAGGAAGCCTTCCTGAAGGAGGCGTTTGAGCTTCACGACCTGTGCAAAAAGTACAACGTGCCCTTTTTTATCAACGATAACGTGGACATTGCCATCCGCTGCCACGCCGAGGGCATCCATGTGGGGCAGGAGGATATGGCCGCTGCTCAGGTGCGCCAGCGCGTGGGCGATGAGATGATGATCGGCGTATCCGTCCACAGCGTGGAGGAGGCCCTGGAGGCCGTCCGGCACGGTGCCGACTGTCTGGGCGTGGGTGCAGCCTTCTCTACCCACACCAAGGCAGACGTGGACGTTCTGCCCGAGGGCATGATGAAAGCCATCTGCGATGCCGTGGACATCCCCGTTGTGGCCATCGGCGGCATCCACAAGGAGAACCTGCTCCGGCTCAAGGGCACCGGCGTGAACGGTGTGGCCCTTGTCAGCGCCATCTTCGGCGCGGAGGACATCGAGGCCGAGTGCAGGGAGCTGAAGGCACTGGCGGAGCAGATCGTAAAATAATCTGTCATCCCGCGGCAAACCGGGGGCACCACCTTGGGCCGCGTTACAAAATTCATGGAGAAAACCAACATGAAAAGCGTATTTTGCGCAGGTGCCGGCATCCAGAGCGTACTGCTTTTTCTGAATGACGGCTGCCTGCCCCTACCCCTGTATGACCAGCACCCTGCTGTTCAGAGATAAACTGTCATTTGGAGGAACAGAGCGTATGCAGACTTATACCACACAGATGGACGCTGCCCGCAAGGGCATCGTCACGCCGGAAATGGAGATCGTGGCCAAAAAGGAATACCGCACCACGGAGGAGATCCGTCAGCTGGTGGCTGAGGGCAAGGTGGCCATTCCCGCCAACAAGCACCACACCTGCCTGAACCCCGAGGGCATCGGCTCCATGCTGCGCACCAAGATCAACGTGAACCTGGGCGTTTCCCGCGACTGCAAGGATTACAACGTGGAGATGGAAAAGGTGATGAGCGCCGTCAATATGGGCGCGGAAGCCATCATGGACCTGTCCAGCCACGGCAATACCCAGCCCTTCCGCCAGAAGCTGACCCACGAGTGCCCCGTGATGATCGGCACTGTGCCCGTGTACGATTCCGTCATCCACTATCAGCGCGACCTTGCCACCCTGACCGCGCAGGACTTCATCGACGTGGTGCGCCTGCACGCTGAGGACGGCGTGGATTTTGTCACCCTGCACTGCGGCATCACCCGCAAGACCATCGACCAGATCCGCACCCACAAGCGGAAGATGAACATCGTCAGCCGCGGCGGCTCTCTGGTGTTCGCCTGGATGAGCATGACCGGCAACGAGAACCCCTTCTACGAGCACTTTGACGAGATCTGTGAGATCTGCGCCGAGCACGACGTGACCATCTCGCTGGGCGATGCCTGCCGCCCCGGCTGCCTGGCCGATGCCACCGATGTCTGCCAGATCGAAGAGCTGGTGCGTCTGGGCGAGCTGACCAAGCGCGCCTGGGCACACAACGTGCAGGTCATGGTGGAGGGCCCGGGCCATGTGCCCCTGAATCAGGTGGCCGCCAACATGGAGGTGCAGAAGAGCATCTGCATGGGCGCTCCCTTCTATGTGCTGGGACCCCTCGTCACCGACATTGCCCCCGGTTATGACCACATCACGGCTGCCATCGGCGGTGCCGTTGCCGCCATGAGCGGTGCGGCTTTCCTGTGCTATGTTACCCCCGCCGAGCATCTGGCTCTGCCCAACGTGGACGATGTGAAGCAGGGCATTGTGGCCTCCAAGATCGCCGCCCATGCAGCCGATATCGCCAAGGGCATCCCCCATGCCCGGGATATCGACGACAAGATGGGCGATGCCCGCCGCGTGCTGGACTGGGATGCCCAGTTCGCCTGCGCTCTCGACCCCGAGACCGCCAAGGCCATCCGGGATGCCCGCCTGCCTGAGGATGACCACAGCGACACCTGCTCCATGTGCGGCAAGTTCTGCGCTGTCCGCAGCATGAACAAGGCGCTGGCCGGGGAATACATCGACATCCTGTAACAACGCGTTTTCTTCCTTCTCAGCCGTCCGGTTTTGCTCGCCGGGCGGCTTTTTTGCTTGTCTCTGGGCGGGGAACAGGTTTCCTGCTTTACAGAAAAGGGAAAGCATTGTAAAATAGATGGGTAAGTAATAAAATATCCGGCGGGAAGCCCCTGCCTGAGAACGAGGAATAAAAATCATGGCAAGATCGAATATCCGGGTGCTGGCTCTGGACTTGGACGGCACCCTGACCAATGACGAAAAGATCGTTACCCCCCGCACCCGCGCGGCGCTGGATGCCGCCGCCGCACAGGGCGTGACCATCGTGCTGGCCTCCGGCCGCCCCACGGCGGGCATTCTGCCGCTGGCAAAGGAGCTGGGGCTGGACAAAAAGGGCGGCTGTGTGCTGGCCTACAACGGCGGCAAGATCGTGGACTGCGTGACCGGCGAGGCCCTGTATCAGGTGCAGCTGGGGGCGGAGTTCGTCCCGGAGCTCTGCGAATTTGCAGCCCGGCAGGATGTGGCCATCCTGACCTATAACAGCGAGGGCATCGTGTGTGAGCGGGATCAGGACGTGTGGGCAAACAAGGAGTGCTTTACCACAAAGCTGCCGATGCTCCATGTGGATGATCTTGCCTCCTATGTGGACTATCCGATCTGCAAAATGCTCATCACCCTTGACCCTGCCCGGCGGGATGCTGTCTGCGCCGCCGGAAAGGAGCAGTTTGCGGGCCGGATCGACCTGTACCCCTCCAGCCCCTTCTTCATCGAGGCCGTGCCGCTGGGCGTGGCAAAGGACAGGAGCCTTGCCGCCCTGCTGGAGCGGATGGGCCTGACCCGGGAGAACCTGATGGCCTGCGGCGACGGCCTGAACGACCGCTCCATGATCTCCTATGCCGGGGTGGGCGTTGCCATGCAGAATGCCGAGGATGCCGTCAAGGCTGTGGCCGATTACGTCACCGCCGCCGACAACAACCACGACGGCGTGGCCGAGGCCATCGAAAAATTTATCCTGAACTGAGAGGAACACAAACAACAATGCCACGCAATCTGGTTTTATTTGATCTGGAATGGAACATCGGCTATAAGCCGTATCTCTTTAATTATCATGGCGTGCAGCAGACCTTCCGGGGCGAGATCATCGAGATCGGCGCAGTGAAGATCGACGAGGATGCCAACGTGCTGGATACCTTCGCCATCCACCTGCGGCCCCGCATTTTCCGCACCCTGCAACACCACATCGCCAAGGTGACAGGCCTGACCCAGGCCGACCTGGACCGGGGCGAGCCCATCGTGCAGGGGCTGCGCCGCTTTATGCAGTGGTGCGGCCCGGATGCCGAGTTTGCCGAGTGGGGCATGGATGACGTGCCGGTGCTCAAGCAGAACCTTTTCCTCTGCAATCTGGACGAGAGCCGCCCCACCCAGTGGTATGATCTGCAGCAGATCTTCCTACGGGAGCACCCCCGCAAGGAGGGCGAGGGCATGACGCTGGAAAGCGTTGTGACCCGGATGGGCATCCCGATGGAGCGCCCGTTCCACGATGCCCTGTCCGATACCCTTTACACCGCCGATGTCTGCCGCAAGCTTGACCTGCGGGCGGGTCTGGCGGCCTACCCCACCGAGGAGGAATCTCTGCGGGCAAGTCTCTGCCCCGCCCCCGGCGATTACCGGGACTTCCGGGTGTTCCGCGGCTATGTGGAGCAGTCCACCTGGCGCAGCGACCCAAAGATCATCACTGCCAGCTGCCCGGTGTGCGGCGGGAATCTGCAGCCGGATGATATCTGGCTGAAAAAGGGCAACAGCGGCTGGTATACCTTGTCGGTCTGCCCTGCCTGCGCCGGTACCGGCAATGAGGTTGGAAAGGGCGTATTCCAGCGCTATAAGCTGGCCCGGCGGGACGGCCTGCACTGGAGCTTTGCCCGCTGTGTCCAGATCCCGGACGAAGCCGGGCTTGCCCGCTGGGAGCGGATGCGCGCCCAGCAGATCGAGCGGATGCAGGCCCGGGCCGAAAAGGCCGCCGCTGAAGCCGCCGGAAAAGCATAAAGATCCCCGCCCTGTGCAGGAAAGGCCCCCGCAGTCTCGTAGTATAGGTGATATGACAAAAAAAGCTCGTATTTTGTTCACGGGCGTGTCATAGAAACCGGATATACTAAAGAAAAATGAGAGGGAAGGAACACGCGGGATGGAAATGACGATGATAGGCTGGCTCCACCAGCTGGGAACGCTGGAATTCTGGAAGGCCCTGCTGGAAGGCTTTGGCGGCCTTGGCCCCATTGCGCCCGTGATCCTTGCGATGGTGGAATCCTTTTTTCCGCCGCTGCCGCTCATCGCCATTGTGGCGCTGAACGTTGCGGCCCACGGCGGCCTTCTGGGCTTTGTGTACAGCTGGGCCGGGGTGATGCTGGGCGGTACTGTGATGTTCCTGCTCTGGCGGCGTGTCGTCAAGCGTTTTTTCTGGAAATTTGCCCGCCGCTCGGCCAAGCTGCAAAAGGCGGAGCAATGGGTCAGCCGGTTCGACACCGCGTCCCTGTTCTTGCTGTCGCTCCTGCCCTTTACGCCCTCGTCCTTTATGCACTTTGCCTTCGGCATCTCTGATTTTGACGAGAAGCGCTACCTTGTCACCATGCTGCTGGGCAAGGGCGTGATGGTGGCCATGATGGCCCTTTTCGGGCAGTCGCTGGTGTCCGCCATGAAGAACCCGTTCTACCTTGTGCTTGCCATCGCCATCTGGGCGGGAATGTACTTTGCCAGCAAGCACTTCTGTAAAAAGCACGAGATCGATTGAATCGGCGCAGAGCTGCCGCTGAAATGCCAGCGCCTGCGTTCTGCTTGACTTCTCCCCCCGGCCCGGCTATAATACAGATGTATCAGGAAAAATGCGTTTACCCGGGCAGAGTAGCGCAAAGGTGAGCTGGACAGAGAGAACGGGCCGTTGGCTGGGAGCCTGTTTGCAGCAGCGTGTGTGAAGTGCGCCCGGACAGCACGCCGCGGGAAACCTGCTGGGGAGTATCGCGGCGCGGCAGCCGCCGTTATCGGCTTTGAGCGACAAACAGAAGTGGAACCGCGATTTTGAAAACCGCCTTCGAAGTGATATGCGATATCATATTGCTTTGAGGGTTTTTGTTTTTTCAGGCAGATTCGCAGGAGCTGCCCTCTTTGCCAAGGGCTCCCCCATTAGGGGAGCTGGCGAGTGAAGCGAGACTGAGAGGTTTTGCTGCGGCTTTTGTTTGCCCTACAAGAAGGAGAGTTCTTATGCAGATTTTCAACACCCTGACCCGCCAGAAGGAAGAGTTTGTACCGCAGGTGCCCGGCGAATACCGCATCTATGTCTGCGGCCCCACCGTTTACAACTATATCCACATCGGCAATGCCCGCCCGCTGATCGTGTTCGATACCCTGCGCCGCTATCTGGAATACCGCGGCAACAAGGTCATCTATGTCTCCAACATCACCGATATTGATGACAAGCTCATCAAGAAGGGCCAGGAGGAGGGTACCTCCATGAAGGAAGTGGCCCAGCGCTTTGAGGCCGAGTACCTCAAGGATGCCGCCGGTCTGAACTGCAAAAAGCCCACCGTCCAGCCCCGTGCAACGGAGCACATCCAGCAGATCCTGGACATCGTCAAGGACCTGATCGATTCCGGCCACGCCTACGTTGCCAAGAACGGAGATGTCTACTTCCGCGTCAAGAGCGACCCGGAGTACGGCAAGCTGAGCCACCTCAAGCTGGACGATCTGGAGAGCGGCAACCGCGAGCTGCGCAGCCAGATGGAGGATGACCTGAAGGAAGACCCCGCCGACTTTGCCGTCTGGAAGGCTGCCAAGCCCGGCGAGCCCGCCTGGGAAAGCCCCTATGGCATGGGCCGCCCCGGCTGGCATATCGAGTGCAGTGCCATGAGCCGCACCCATCTGGGCAAGACCATCGACCTGCACTGCGGCGGTCAGGATCTGATCTTCCCCCACCACGAGAACGAGATCGCCCAGAGCGAGTGCGCCAACGGCTGCGAGTTTGCCCACTACTGGATGCACAACGGCTTCATCAACGTGGATAACCAGAAGATGTCCAAGAGCCTGCACAACTTCTTCACCGTCCGCGATGTGGCAGACCTCTACGGCTACGAGCCCATCCGCTATTTCATGCTGACCGCAGGCTACCGGATGCCCCTGAACTACACCGTGGACCTCATCGAGAGCTGCAAGAACAGCCTGGAGCGTCTTTACACCTGCCGCGAGAACCTCGATTTTGCCCTGAGCAAGACCGAGTTCGGCACCGATGAGACCCTGACCGCCAAGGCAGACGAGGCCCGCGCCAAGTTCTGCAAGGCCATGGACGATGACCTGAACACCCCCGATGCGCTGGCTGCCGTGTTCGATCTGGTCAAGGAGATCAACACCCTGTCCGCTGCCTCCTCCAAGGCTGCGCTGGAGGCTGCCGCCAAGGCGTTCGATGAGATCACCGGCGTGCTGGGCCTGATGTACAACCGCAAGAAGGACGAGGTGCCCGCTGAGGTGACGGAGCTGGTGGAAAAGCGCGCCGCCGCCAAGAAGGCCAAGGACTGGGCCGCTGCGGATGCCATCCGCGCACAGCTCACCGAGATGGGCTGGGCTGTCAAAGATACCGCCCAGGGCCCGCAGCTGAGCAAAATTTAACTTGAATCCCGTTATTGACCTGTACGGTACAATGCGGTAAAATGAGGGTGCGGGAACACTGTGCTGTGTGTTCCACGCACCCTTATTTTTGCATGATACAAGAACCTATATAAAAGGAGGTCTTTGGCTGATGAAAACCAAACGGCTGATCTCATTGCTGCTGGCGGCAGTGTTCGCCCTGAGTGCGGCGGCCACACCGGCGCTGGCGGCTTCGGCGGGCAGCGAACTGCCTGACCTGACCACCGCAGGCGTGGATGAGAACAACAGCGTTGTCTCGATCCGCCTGACCGCAGACGGGGATCTGACCTATGGCTCCCCCTTTACCCTGAGCGTCCAGACCACCCCGGCAGATACCCAGTATATCGGCGTGGTGATGGGCACCAGCGGCGAAGCGCAGGGCTATGTGACCCTGATCCTTTCGGGCAAGATCCGCACCCTGCTCAAGATGATCCCCCTGCCGAAAAAGATGTCGGCGAACCCTGAGCAGGAAGAGGAGTTCAACATCTACGCCTACATCAAGCAGCTGATCGACGGCAACGACGTGAGCGTGCTGCTGCGGGTGGCTGATGAAGTGGTCTCTGTGATGGATGTCCTGAAATTCTACATCCCCACACTGAAGGATGTCTCCACCGGCATGAAGCTGTCGCTGGAGCTCATCCGCAAATATCTGCCCGAGGGCGTGTTCAGCCGCATTTATCTGGACGAGCAGCCCACGGAAGCCGGCAGCTATGTGGGCGGTGCTGTGGCGCTGGAATCCGGTGATGTGAACACCGCCGGTATGGCGTTCTTCCGCATCAAGCCCAAGAGTGCAGGCGTGCGTGTCTACTGGGCACAGGAGCTCCCCGCCAGCATGACTGCGGCAGAAGCCCAGAACTACAACGTCACTGCCGTGGTCGAAAGCGACGGCCAGGTGATCGAGGGCGGCAAGGTGACCTACACCTATAAAAAGAAGAGCGGTCTCTTCGATTTCCTGGGTACGACCCAGAGCGGATTCCCCACCGAGCCCGGCGAGTATGTCCAGACGGCCAAGGCTGCCGGAAACTACTCCAGCAGCGAGATCAGCCGGACGATCGTGATCCAATAACTGAATGAGCAAAAAACCTCCCTGCCACGCCGGCAGGGAGGTTTTTGTTTGTTCTTACATCCTTATTGGCGCTTACATCCGGAACCGCCAGCCCCAGCCGCCGCCACAGCAGCAGTTGCACAGCAGATTGAGCAGGATCATGCTCCAGCACCAGCGCATCAGGCCGCCGGGCTGGGCGTAGGTGGTCTGGGTGCGGTAGGTGCGGCCCGGGTCCTGCAGATTGCGCAGGTTCATCTGGTATTCAGTGTTGCCGGGCTCCATCTGGGCGGCGCGGCGGGCATCCTGCAGGGCATCAATGCTGTTGCCCAGGCCCTGATTGGCCAGCGAGGAGAGATAGTACCACCGGGCGGTGCGCACGGTGATGCCGTCCAGCACGCGGCGGGCCTCGGGGTAGCGCTGGTTGATGATAAAGTTGCGGGCGGCCTGCATCTCAGGCGTGTCCGCACCGTTGTAGCCGGGGCCGCGCTGCTGCTGATAATTGCCGCCAAAGCCGAATCCGAACCCGAAGGGGTCATAACCGAAGCCAAAGTCTCCGAAATCCCCGTTGGAGTAACCGTTCTGCTGGTACCCCTGCTGATAGCCGCCGTAGGAGGGGCCGCTCTGCTGGCCGTAGCCGCCGCCGTAGCCGCCGCCCATCTGGGGGCCGGTCTCGCCCTTGGTGATGGCATCGTATGCCGCCTGCACCTCCTTGAAGTGCTCTTCAGCGGTGGGGTCGTTGGGGTTCAGGTCAGGGTGCCAGCGCTTGCACTTGGCACGGTAAGCCTTTTTGATCTCGTCTTCACTGGCACCGCGCTGGATGCCCAGAACCTCATAGGGGTCTCTCATCGGTCTACTTCCTCACGTCTCTATTACCATCTGTGCGGCCGCTGTGCCGCACAAGCAATCTCTAGTGTACAGGACTGGAACGGAAAAATCAAGGAAAACCGCCGGGATCAGGCGGTTTTGTCCTTCTTTTTTGCGTTTTTGCAGTGATATTTGAGCCACACGCCCGAATACAGGATGTTGCGCAGAAGGTCAACGTCCTCCACACAGGGCAGGCGCTCAAAGCTGCGGGCGCAATTGGCCAGCAGCAGCTCAAAGATCTCCCGCATCTCTTCCTCATACCCGGGCTCTCTGCTCAGGGTACGCAGGGGATTGTATGCGCCCTTGCGCTCGTCCCGGGTCAGGTCGTCGTAGGCATCCAGCAGGTAGATATACTTGCCCAGGTTGAAGCCGATGCTGCGCAGTTCTGGGGACCAGTGGTCCTGCCTGTAATCGAACAGCTCGGCCATCAGTTCCCCAAAGCAGCCGGAAACGGCATCCAGATCCTCGCTGCCCTCGGCTTCATACCGGGCCAGCCGATCCAGACAGGTGCGGATGGCGCTGCACTGGCGGGGCCAGCGGGCGGCGGCCTGCTGCGTGGGGGCAGCAAGCATCTTTTCAAAGCCCAGGCCCAGCAGGCTGTGGTCATCGTTCCACTTGTCCTGCGCGTTATAGTAGTGCAAAGCCACGCTCAGGTCTGCGCAGTAATCGGTGGGGCCGCTGGAACGCCACTCCACCTTCCGGATGGGGTGGATGGGGCAGTGGTCACAACCTGCCGCACAGGCGCTTTCGCCCTCGTACAGGCTGCACAGCAGCAGATCCAGAAAAGTCAGGTCATAGCTCAGGGTCAGCCGCCCCCGGGTGCCGTGCAGCGCGCCAATGCGGCGGCAGAGCCCGCAGTAGGCCGCGCGGTACCGCGCCTGTGCCTCCGGGCTGAGCGCGGCCTGATTCGGGATAACATATCCGAACATGGCTCAGCTCTTCTTGATGAATTGGGTGCCGCAGCGGGGGCAGGAGATCTGGATGCGGCCGCGGCCGCGGGGCACGCGCAGCTTCTGGCGGCACTGGGGGCAGCGGTAGTAGTGATAGACCTTGCGGTTGGCCCACTGCTCCTTCCAGCCCTTGAATTTGTTGTCCACCCGGTCCTTCAGGGTGTAGAACTTATAGTTCTCCTCGGTGCGCTTGGAGATGTTCCGGCTGAAGGTGCGGTAGTAGCAGAAGATCAGCAGGGCCGCGCCCAGATAGGTGAACAGGTTGACCCGGCTGATGATGGCGATGAGGAGCAGCACCAGCGAGGCAATGCTCAGGAATTGGTTCAGGCCATCGGTGCCATAGCGGCCGATCATAAACTGACGAAGTTTCTCTCTCATAGATTTCCGGTCCTTTGTCCTCAAGAATAACCCTCTCAGCCACGCAGACGCATGGACAGAGAGGGCGTTTGATCGTTTACAACAATAGAATATCAGCCAACCATGATAAAACTTTGAACAGATTGCAAATCTACCATGAAAGGACGAAATTTAATTGGCATTCTCTGCACCGGAGCGCTTGCGCACGGTCAGGGCGGCCTCCACATCCAGCGCGCCCTCCATCCGGCAGTGCAGCACGGCACGGCCTGCTTCACCGGTGGTGGCAAGGTAGGTGCCCGCCATGCCGCCCCGCAGGGGGACGATGGCCGGGCCCAGGATCTTTACCGGGCCTTCCACGCTGAGCTGAACGGCCTCGCCGCAGTAGGGCAGCAGGTTGCCGTTCTGGTCAATGGCCCGCAGGCTGACCGCCGCGCAGTCCCAGGTGGGGCCGTCGGTCAGGATGGGGTTGTGCACCACGCATTCCAGCCGCACCGACTGCACCGGCTCCTTGACCACGGTGCGGACGGTGCGCCCGTGCCAGACTGCCTCAAACCGGTAGACGCTGGACGGCCCGCCCAGTACGCCGATGTATTTGTAGTACATCCGGAGCAGGTCGTTTGCGCTCAGCCGCAGGGAGAGCATCCGCGCCCGGGAGAGAGGCGAAAGGTTCAGCGCGTCCCGGCGCATCTCGTTGAGGATGGCCGCCACCTGCGGGGCCGTGCTCTGGTCAAGGCCCTCATACTTTTCCAGCAGGGAGCCGACGAAATCCTGGATCTCGATGGGCGGGTGGGGCAGGGCGGCAAAGCGGCCCCGGCGGTCGGGGGTGAACTCGGCAATGAAATCGTTGCCCCGGTAGAGGCGGACGCTCTCGGCGTTGGTGAACACCCAGCAGGCCCCGGCAAAGCCGCCGGGGTGGTCGCCCAGTGCCATGCTGGAAGAGACCTCGAACACCACGTCCGAAGGGGAGCGGGGCGTTTTCTGGCTGGCGTAGACAGCGGCGGAGAGCTTCGGGTTGCGGAACAGGTCCGTCACGCCGTGGTAGCAGATGCGGTCGCCGCTGCCGAACTCGCGGTGGGTGTTGTAATCGGCCATGCACCAGCCAAGGGCACCGGCCACGCCCTGCTGGGCAATGGAATCGTTTGAGGACGGCGGCGTGGCGCAGAGCCTGTGCCAGCCGGTGCGGCTCGTCGTCAAAGGCTTTGGCCGGGAACTGCTGGCCCCCGAACTCGCTGATGAGGTAGCCCTTGCGGAGATCGGGCGTAACGGCAGACCGGGGCTCGCAGCCCGGGCCGCGGCCGGAGTAGGAGTAATCGTTGTAGGCGTAAACATCCTCGAGCAGCTGGCTCTTGCGGGCGATCCGCACGCCGCCGGTGGGGCGGGTGGGGTCCAGCCGATGGACGGCTTCGTTGGTGCGCTTGTAAAAGGCCTCGTTGTCGGAACTGCCGTTCACCCGCACGCCCCACAGGAACACGCTGGGGTGGTTGCGGCACTGGCAGACCATCTCGCGGCAGTTCTGCAATGCCTGGGCCTGCCAGGCTTCATCCCCGATGTGCTGCCAGCCGGGCATCTCCACGAACACCAGCAGGCCCAGCTCATCGCAGGCATCCAGAAAAGCCGGGCTCTGGGGGTAGTGGCTGGTGCGCACTGCATTGCAGCCCAGCTGCTTTTTCAACAATTGGGCATCCAGCTGTTGAATGCTGTCCGGCATGGCATAGCCCTGATAGGCGTAGCTCTGATGCCGGTTCAGGCCCCGCAGCTCCACCCGCTGGCCGTTCAGATAAAAGCCCCCGGCCACGAACTGGATGGTGCGGAAGCCGAACCGGGTGCTCTTTTCGTCCAGCACCCGGTCGGGCAGGCCGCTGGTGCCGGGCCGGATGAGCCGGACGGTCAGGGTATAGAGGAAGGGATGCTCCACGCTCCAGGGGTGCACGCCGTTCAGGGTGCCCACAATGGGCAGGCTGAGCTCACCGCTGTACAGGGCTCTGCTCCCGGCGGGGCTGCGGATCTCGGCCTGCAGGGTGCAGCCGATGGTCTCGCCCACCGTGGAGGAGTAGATGCGGAAATCGCCCTCGGCCTGCGCCTCGATGAAGATGTCGCGCAGGTAGGCGGGCTCTTTCACGTCCAGGCTGGCGGCCCGGTAGATGCCGCCGTAGGTCAGAAAATCGATCTGCCCGCCGAAGGGAGGAATGTTCAGGTCCTCCCGGCTGTCGCACCGGACGGCCACCACATTTTTTTGGCCCAGCAGCAGCGATTCGGTCAGGTCCACAGTAAAGGCGGTGTAGCCGCACCCGTGGTGGAACACCCGCCGCCCGTTGCAGAACACGGTGGCATCGTGGGCCACGGCTCCAAAGGTCAGCAGTACCGTGCGGCCCTGCCACTCTTTGGGCGCAAAAAACTCCCGCCGGTAGCCGGACACCCGCTGGTATTCGTTCTCGTTGCAATAGTTGTAGGGCAGCGTTTTGACCGTGTGGGGCAAGCGCACCGGCTCCAGCTCCACCCCGGTGCATTCGGGGCGGACGATGGCGGGATCAAAGGTGGGGGCAAACAGCCAGCCGTCGTTCCAATCGTAGTGTTCCATAGCCTGTCTCCATCGCTCTGCACAAAATAATTCTTACCCTTATGCTACCACAAAGTTGTGAACGAAAAAAGCACTCCGTCCCTTATTTTTCCCGTTTTTGCAGAAAAAGCTGTTAAAATCAAAAACGCCCCCGCCGGCAAGGGCAGAGGCGCAAGGGAAATATCAGAATCTGGGAAGGTCGTAGGCACGCATGGCTGGGTGTTTGTGGGAAATCTGCTCTTCCGTAGAAACTACGCTGGTGCCAAACTTACAGGATTGACATTGATAAATTTCAACATGAGTGCGATTTTCGACCGAATCATTATATCGGGGGTCGCGTCCCTGACAAGGAATAAAATTGACTGTATACCAGGAAGCATAATACTCATCCACACAAATCATATCGCTCTGTCCGCAATATTCGCAGACAAGGGACACGGTTTCGGCAGCTGTTGTAGCATTTACAGAACGAGCCTGAGACACTGCGAATGCGGGAAGAGCACATAGACCTGCAAAAAGAAAGGTGATAAAAAATAGAGTTAATCTCTTTTTCATAATATATTCACCCACCTATATTATCGAATCTTTTTGAGAAAAACTACGGATGATCGTGGACAACCTCTTCTTCATAGTGAGTGTTAGATTCGCCCCGATGGCAATAAGTGCACTCATAAACAGTTGTAATGGTACGACGCTTGATCGTATCATTGTAATTTGGTTTGTTATAAGAACAGGGAATATAACCAACAGAATACCAAGAGCTACGTTCGATACTGGTCTGAACCATTTCTCCACGGTTACAATCGCCGCAAAGAGAAGCACATGTTTGGATGCCGCCATTAGTAGCGAGCGAAGAAAAAGAAATAGAAGATAATAAAAGAATAGTTCCGACCAAACAACTGATAACTCGTTTCATAATAACAGCCTCCTTTTTATAGGGAAATAATTGAAAGACCTCAATTGAGATCATCTTTATTATATCATAAATAGAAATCGGCTGGAACTGTGAGAAAAAACAAAATGGCTGGCTGAAGTTTGGTCGGAGTGACGATAAAAAGTGCCCCCGCCGGGCAGGCGGGGGATGAAACTCAGCGGATGAAATTGGTCATGGGTCGGCGGGGATTCTCGGGGTGGGTGATACCGTTTGCTTTGCCCAGTTCGATGCACTTGAGCAGCCAGGCCATGTTCCGGCCCAGCTCCCGCATCACGGCGCAGCCCTCTTCGTCCTCCAGCACCTGCTCGGGCTTGGAGCCGTGGACCATGGGCCAGTAGGAACCGCTGACCAGCGGCATGTGGAAGAACTCGGGGTACTTCACCAGCTGGTCCAGCGTGGTGGTGGTGCCGGCGCGGCGGGCCGAAGCGCAGATGGCAGCGGGCTTGTAGGCCAGATACTTGCCGCCCGCGTAAGCCAGACGGTTCATGAAGCTGGTCATGTTGCCGGAGGCAGACGCATAGTGGACGGGTGTGCCGAACACAAAGGCATCGGCAGTTTTGGCCTTTTCGATGGCTTCGTTGACCACGCCGCCGAACACGCAGCCCTTACCGGCGGCACAGCCGCCGCAGCCGATGCAGCCGCCCACCGGCTTTGTGCCGACGTTCAGGATCTCGGTCTCAATGCCGCTGGCGTTCAGCTCCCCGGCGATCAGGGACAGGGCGGTATAGGTGCAGCCCTTCTCGTGGGGGCTGC
This sequence comes from Faecalibacterium sp. BCRC 81149, assembly GCF_022750605.1. Classification (NCBI taxonomy): domain Bacteria; kingdom Bacillati; phylum Bacillota; class Clostridia; order Eubacteriales; family Oscillospiraceae; genus Faecalibacterium; species Faecalibacterium sp. BCRC 81149. The sequence goes on from NZ_QXJA01000006.1 coordinate 81,213, forward strand.
CGTTGATGAGCAGGACTTTCATAAGCAGATACTCTCCTTTTTTGGAAAAACGCGCCGCACATGGGGCGCTTTGCCCTGATTTTAGCACAATTGCACCCTGAGTGCAACGCGCGCCCTTGACAAAGAGTTGCGTTTTGACGATAATATGGAGATACGAAAACACGAAACAGCTGCTGGCCGGGCAGGGGGCCCGGACAGCGGGAGAAGGAGGCAGATACATGCGCGTTATTGCAGGAGAAGCACGGGGCCGCAGGCTGGAAGCCCTGCCCGGCACCGAGATCACCCGCCCGACGATGGATCAGGTCAAGGAGGCCATGTTCAGCATCGTCCAGTTCGACCTGCCCGGTGCCCGGGTGCTCGACCTCTACGCAGGCAGCGGCCAGCTGGGCATCGAGGCCCTGAGCCGGGGTGCGGCCCGGTGCGTGTTCCTGGACGAGAACCGGGAGGCCGTGAACATCGTGATGAAGAACTGCAAGAACTGCGGCGTGTTTGACCGCAGCCGGGTCAACATCGGCGAGGCGGCACGGTATCTCTCCGCCTGCCATGAGCAGTTCGACATCGTGCTGCTGGACCCGCCCTTCCACACCGGCACGCTGGAAAAGATCCTGCCCGGCGTGGACAAATGCCTGGCTCCGGGCGGCATTGTGATCTGCGAGAGTGAGACCGGCCTGGTGCTGCCTGCCGAGGTGGGCGGCATGACCCTGAAAAAACAGTATAAATACGGCAAAGTCCTGCTGTGGAAGTATGGTAAGCCCCGGCAGAGCGCCGGAGAGGGAGATGCGGAATGAACGTAAACGAGCTTTTGGATACCATTGAGGATACGCTGGAGGAGAGCGCCGGAATGCCCCTTTCGGGCGGCAAGCGCATCGTGGATGTGGAGCAGATCCGGGACTATCTGGACGAGATCCGCCAGAACCTGCCTGTGGAGCTGCGGCAGGCCCAGTCCATTGTCAGCGACCGTGCCCAGCTCATCGAATCGGCCAACGCACAGGCACAGGCCATTGTGAAAAAGGCCGAGGAGCGCGCCCGTGTGCTGGTGAGCGAGGCCGAGATCGTCAAGGCGGCCCAGCAGCGCGCGGGGGAGATCGTCTCCGCCGCCCAGACCGAGGCCCGCACTGTCCGCCAGACTGTGACCGACTACTGTGATAATATGCTCAAGACCACGGAAGAGACGATGGCGGAAAACGCCGCACAGGTCAAAAATGTCCGTGCAAACCTGCGCCAGGGCCCCAGAAAACAGCTCTGATGCGGGAATGTGAAATTTCCCGGTGAGAGCTTCCGGCCCCTGCAAGCAAAAACGACGGCTTGCAGGGGCTTTTTTTGGTACATTTTGAGAGAAAAAACAAAAGGGAAACTCTTGCAATCAGGGGCCTGTTTTGTTACAATAAAATTGTATCCTCAGGGCTGGCCGGGCCACAAACTCCCGGCAGGCCGCAGGCCGCTTTCCCGGGCAGCAGCTCCGGGCAGAAAAGGGCGGCAGATGCAGGATCTTATCTGAGTTTTGAAAGGAGGCTGGGAACATGGACACAGAAAAAACAGCACAGCCCTTTGACCCGGCCTCGTTTGAGCATGTCCCGGTGCTGCTGAACGAGTGCCTGGACGGCCTGAAGATCGACCCGGCCGGAACCTATCTGGATGGCACGGCGGGCGGCGCGGGGCACTCCCGCCAGATCGCCCTGCGGCTGAACGGCGAGCAGGGCGGCAGGCTCATCTCGCTGGATCAGGACCCAGATGCCGTGCAGACGGCCCGGGCCCGGCTGGCGGGCCTGCCTGCCACCGTGGTGCAGATTAACTTCCGCTATGCCGGACAAGCTCTGGAGCAGCTGGGCATTGAAACGATCAACGGCGCGCTGCTCGATCTGGGGGTGTCCAGCCATCAGCTGGATGACGCGGCCCGGGGCTTTTCCTACCGGGCAGATGCCCCGCTGGACATGCGGATGAGCCAGGAGGGCGAGACGGCCGCCGATCTTGTGAACAGCGAGAGCCGGGAGGAGCTGGCCCGCATCCTGCGGGATTACGGCGAGGAGCCCTTCGCCTGGCAGATCGCGGGCAGGATCGTGGAAGCCCGGGAAACTGCCCCCATTGAAACGACATTGCAGCTGGCGGATATCGTGGCCAGCGCCATGCCCCCGGCGGAGCGCCGGAAGAACAAAAACCCCTCCCGCCGCACCTTCCAGGCACTGCGCATTGCGGTAAACCATGAGCTGGACGCACTGGAAGAGGGGCTGGACACCATTTTTGCGCATCTCGCACCGGGTGGAAGACTTTGCGTGATCACCTTCCACTCGCTGGAGGACCGGCTGGTCAAAAACAAGTTCCGCCGCTGGTCCACCGCCTGCACCTGCCCGCCGGAGTTCCCGGTGTGCGTCTGCGGCGGCAAGGCCAAGGCAAAGCTGATCACACGCAAACCCATTGAAGCCAACACGCAGGAGCTGGAAGAGAATCGGCGCAGCCGCTCGGCCCACCTGCGGGTTTTGGAAAAGATCTGAGGGCGGCACAGCCCCGGAGATGTGAGGAGGAGATCACCATGGGTCAGGCAGCATACGATATGACAGAGGTTCGGCGCAGAAGAGCGCCGCAGGCACAGCCCAAAGTCCCACTGCGGGTAGAAAAGGGCGGCAAAAAGCGGCTGAACCCCGTGCGGGCCGCCATGCAGCACGCGCTGCAGCTGGTGGGCGCGGCTTTGCTGGTGGGCTTTGCGGTGAGCCTGCTGTGGAGCGAGGCACAGCTGGTGGAGCTGAATTCTCAGATCCAGAGCGCCAAGGCAGAGCTTGTGAGCGAGCAGAGCCAGTATACATACTACAACAGTGCCCTGAACAGCCGCACCAACATCACAAGTGTTGAGGAGACCGCCACCCGCCTGGGGCTGATGAAGATCGACCAGAGCCAGATCACCTACATCCGGCTGGATGAGGGCAGCGTTCTGGTGCGCAAGGCATCCGCTGTGCGGCAGTGGTCGGATCTGCTCCACGATGGGGCAATGACCATTCTTGCCTCTGTCAGAACGGCAAAATAAACCAAACAACGAAAAGCGTGCGGCAGCGCACGCTTTTTCGGTTTTCTTCGGGAGTACGCAATGCAAACACCATCCTCCAATCCCAAAAAGAACAGTGCCCGCCGCCGCAGTGCGGACCCGCACGCACGGCTCAGTGCCCGGCTGCGCCATATCAGCTTTGGTGCCGCCGTGCTTCTTGTGGTGGCCGCCGCGCTGACCGTGATCTACAGCCTGTACAAGATCCAGATCCGCGACGGTGCCACCTACCGCCAGTACGCCGCCGAGCAGCAGCTGCTGGACAGCACCATTCAGGCCACCCGCGGTGAGATCTACGACACCAGCGGCATCACGCTGGCATCCACCAGCGTGGTCTGGACCATCTGGGCCGACCCCTCTTACAGCACGGCCCTGTATACCACCACCACCGATCAGGACACCAAGGCGGAGATCCGCACCATCGATGAAGCCGCCATGAAGGAGGTCTGCACCCAGATCACCCTCCGCCTGCTTTCGGGCGACGGCGAGAGTCTGGACAGCGTGGACACCACTTCAGCGGAGTACCAGACCCAGTATCAGGCGGTCTGCGATGCCCTCTCCCAAAACGAAAGCTCCTATCAGGTGCTGGCCACCAAGGTCAACAACGCCATCAAGCTCTCCATTGAGGAATACGTCAAGACCTACAACAAGGCCCACAGCAAGAGCGGAAAATCCGCCGGTGCGCTGGAAAAGATCCTGGCCAAGCTGGGTCTGGGCCAGCAGGAGAGCGACGACGGCACCCCCACTGTCCGCAAGGGGCGGGTGTCGGTGTCGGCCTCCAAGGGCTTCCAGCGGGATTACCCCTACGGCCGCTTTGCCGCCGCCGTGCTGGGCTTCTGCAATGCGGACGGTCAGGGCGTGTACGGTCTGGAAAACTCCTATGAGTCCACGCTGGCCGGTGTGAATGGCCGCACCATCACCCTGCGCAACGCCTACGGCAACGCCATTGCCGATGAAAACGCCACCACCTACGCCGCAAAGGACGGCTCCAATCTGGTGCTCTCGCTGGACGTGAACATTCAGGAGGTGGTGGAGCGCTACCTGAACGAGGCCGTGGCGGCCAACACCGTTGAGAACCGCGGCTGCGCCATTGTGATGAACGTCAAGACCGGTGCCATCCTTGCCATGGCCTCCAAGCCGGACTTTGACCCCAATGACCCACAGGATTTCAGCGCCAATCTGGCCTACCTGACGGAGCAGGTGCAGGCTGAGCCGGAGCTGTACACCATCTACAAAAAAGACGAGAACGGCAACTACCTGCGGGACGAGAATGGCCAGAAGATCGTGGATGAGGAGGCCGACTACACCGGCACTTACCGGGATATTCAGTGGAAGAACAAGACCATCACCGAGCTGTACTACCCCGGAAGCGTGTTCAAGGTCATCACCGCCGCCATGGGTGTGGACAGCGGCAAGGCGACCTATTACACCACCCTGAACTGCTCCGGCGCTTACAGCGTGGCAAAGCAGACCTACCACTGCGCCGGCAGAAAGGCGCACGGGGCCCAGAATCTGGCCGAGGCCCTGCGCAACAGCTGCAACATCTACTTTGTCCAGCTGGGCCAGCGCGTGGGTTCCAGCCTGTTCTATGATTACTTTGATGCCTTTGGCTTTACCGAGCGCACCGGCGTGGACCTGCCCAATGAGACCAGCTTCATGCAGTATTACAGCAAGAGCCGTCTGGGCGAGGTGGAGCTGGCCTCCTCCGCCTTCGGTCAGGCCATGGCCGTGACCCCGCTGCAGGTGTGCACCGCCATCTCGGCGGCAGTCAACGGCGGCTATCTGGTCACCCCCCATGTGGTGGATAAGATCACGGACCAGAACGGCAATGTGGTGCAGGAGATCGGCACCAACATCCGCCGTCAGGTCATCAGCGAGAGCGCCAGCGAGACCATCCGCCAGATCATGGAGTTTGAGGTGGGCGACGGCACCCAGGGCGGCGGCGGCAACGCCTACGTTGCAGGCTACCGCATCGGCGGCAAATCCGGCACCTCCGAGCAGCTGAACATGGACCGCCGCGCCGATGGCGACTACAAGAAGGTGGCATCCTTTGCGGCTGTCCTGCCCGCCAACGACCCGGAGATCCTGGTCTATGTCATGCTGGACGACCCCAACAATGCCCGCACCGACTATTCCTCCATTCTGGCGGCTCCTGTGGTGGGCAACATCATCAGCGAGATCGCGCCCTATCTGGGCATCGCCACCGACGGCGTGGACCGCAGCGGCACCACCGTCAAGGTGCCCAACCTGACGGGCAAGGAGTGGAGCAACGCGCAGGTGCAGCTGAACATCAAGGGTTTGAAGCATCACCTGGCCGAGAGCGAATCCGACCAGACCGCCGCCCTTGTCACCTACCAGTACCCCCGCGCGGGGGCAGAGGTGCCCTACGGCACCACCGTTTATCTGTATACCGATACCTATGAGGGCAAGCACGCCGAGGTGCCGGATGTGACCGGCAAGAGCGCGGACTTTGCCCGGCAGATGCTGAACGCTGCAGGGCTCAACTGCACAGTCGAAGGCTCCGGCACGGTCCAGAGCCAGAGCGAGGCACCCGGCTCCAGCGTCCAGCGGGGAACCATTGTACATCTGATCTGTGGATAAAGGGGAATGAGAGTATGGAAGCAATTGCAGCAAACATCCTGTTGGAGGGCCTGGCGGTCAACGCGCTGGCCCAGTGCGAGACCCCGGTCACGCTGGTGACCACCGACAGCCGTGAGGTCTGCCCCGGGTGCATCTTTGTGGCGTTCCCGGGCGAAAAATTCGACGGCCATGATTTTGCCGCCAAGGCGCTGGAAAACGGCGCGCTCTGCGTGGTGCTGAACCACCCCGTGGAAGGCGTGCCGGAGGAGAAGAGCGTGATCTGCCCGGACAGCTACCACGCCATGATGGTGCTGGGTGCCAATTATCGCAGCCAGTTCCACCCCAAAGTGGTGGGCGTGACCGGCAGCGTGGGCAAGACCACCACCAAGCAGATGACCTACGCCGCCATTGCAGGCTTTGGCAATACCATCAAGACCGAGGGCAACCAGAACAATGAGCTGGGCCTGCCCCGCACCATGTTCCGCATCGGCAAGGAGACCCAGTACGCCGTGGTGGAGATGGGAATGAGCCACGCCGGAGAGATCGAGCGCCTGAGCAAGTGCGCCCGCCCGGATGTAGGCATCATCACCTGCATCGGTGTGTCCCACATCGGCAATCTGGGCAGTCAGGAGAACATCTGCAAGGCAAAGCTGGAGATCTGCGCCGGTCTGCCGGAGGGTGCTCCGCTGGTGCTGAACGGGGACGACCCCTTCCTGCGCAAGGCCGTCCTGCCCGACCATGTCCGCCCGGTCTGGTTCAGCCTGGGCGATGAGAACGCTGATGTCTGTGCCCTGTCCATCCAGCAGGATGAAAAGGGCATGAGCTTTGTGCTGGAGGATCACGAGGAGGGGACTTTCCTCGTAAAGATCCCCGCCATGGGCCGGCATAATGTGGCCAACGCACTGGCTGCCTACTGCGCCGCCACCCGTCTGGGGCTGAATGCCCGCCGGGTCATTGCCGGTCTGGCCGACTTTGAGCAGACCGGAATGCGCCAGAAGGTGGTGCACGCCAGAGGCGTGGATGTCATTGAGGATTGTTACAACGCCAACCCCGACAGCATGAAGGCCGCGCTGGCCATGTTCAGGGAATATCCCTGCAAGCGCCGCTTTGCCCTGCTGGGCGATATGCTGGAGCTGGGCGATATCAGCCGCGCTGCCCACGAGGAGGTGGGCCGTCAGGCCGTGGAAAACAAGGTGGACTACCTCGTCACCTATGGCGAGCAGGCCAAGCGCATTGCTGTGGTGGCTGCCGCCAAGGGACTGCCCACCCTCCATGCCGACACCTACGCTCAGGCCGCCGAGACGCTGCTGAACAAAATGCAGCCCGGCGATGCCCTGCTGGTCAAGGCCAGCCGCGGCATGGCACTGGAAAAAGTGCTGGAGATCTTTTACAAGGAGTAACATCGAGCTATGATTCGTTTTGCCTTGATCGCCGCCTCAACGCTGGGGTTCTTCCTCACGGCGGCGCTCGGGAATCTGATGGTGCCGCTGCTGCGGGCGTTCCAGGGACGCTGGGATGAGCCCAAGGCCCGGCAGGCACCCGGGCAGGAAGCACCGGATGCCGAGCCGGAGCGCCCGCCGCAGGCTCCCACCATGGGCGGGCTCTGCCTGATGGTGGGGGTGCTGGCCGCTGTGGGCGTGGGCTGGACAGCCGCCTGTGTGGCTCAGCCTGAGCTGCTGGGGGCCGAGAGTTTGCTTTCGGTCCGGCTGCTCACAGCGCTGCTGGGGGCTCTGCTCTTTGGCGGCGTGGGCCTGCTGGAGGATCTGGCCCGCATCCGCAGCCGTTCCGTGCTGGGCCTGCGGCGGCACACCCGCCTTGGGCTGGAAGCCGCTGCCGGTGCCGTGGTGCTGGTGCTGCTGGGAGCCAAAGGCTGCCTTGCAGCCGGGATCACCCTGCCGGGTGTGGGCTATGTCGATCTGGGCATTGCCGCCCCGCTGCTGTGGGAAGGGCTGCTGGTCGCGCTGGCCGAGTGTGCCCGCATTGCCGATGGCATGGACGGCATCGTCTGCGGCACGTCCTTTGCGGCCATGCTGGGCCTGATGGGGGTGATGACCCTGCTGGGCTGGTTCCCGCTGGGCGTTCTGCCCGCCGCGCTGGCCGGTTCCCTGATGGCCTTCCTGCTCTGGAACTTCCCGCCCGCAAAGCTGCGGCTGGGCAGCGTGGGCAGCCTGTTTCTGGCCGGGATGCTGGGGTGCGTTCCCCTGTGCATCGGCTGGCCCGACCTCACCCTGCCGCTGGCCCTGCCCTTCTGGCTGGAGGGCGGCATGGTGGCCCTGCAGATCCTGGTCTGCAAGGCCAGCCGGGGCCGCAGGCAGCTGTTCCGCTCAGCACCGCTCCACCGTTGGCTGGAGCTGCGGGGCCAGAGCGCGGAACAGATCTTTTATACCTTTTGTGTCATTGCCATGCTGGGCGTGGCGCTGACCGTTCAGCTGGCAAAAATCAGTTAAGGAGGGGTGCAGTTTGGCAACACTCCGCAGAAAAAAAGCAGAGCCGTTTTCCGTCTTTCAGCGGGACCCCGGCCCCTGGCCGCCCATCCTGCTCAACTGGATGGCGACCCTGGCCATCATCATGGTGTTCGGGCTGGTTATGCTGTTCAGTGCAAGCTATACCACGGGCTATCTCCGCTTTGGGGACAGCTTCCATTACATCAAATCCCAGCTGCTCTGCACGGTGCTGGGCCTTGGCATGATGTTCCTGTTCTCCTATTTTGACCACCGTTTCCTGCGCAGAATGGTCAAGCTGGGCTATGTTGTCTGCCTGATCCTGCTGGTGCTGGTGCTGTTCAGCAGCCCCATCAACGGCTGCCGCCGGTGGATCAGCTTCGGCGGCCTGACCTTACAGGCCTCCGAGGTGGCAAAATTTGAGATGATCCTGCTCACGGCAGACATCGCCGCCAGGACCCCGCAGATCAGATTCGGCGAGATGCCCCTGCGCAAGTGGGTCTACCACAGCATCGTGGTGGAGCTCATCCGGCCCATCCTGTGGCTGATGCCTGTCCTCATCCTGCTGGTGCTGGAGCCCCACATGTCGGGCATCCTGCTGACCACGGCCATTGTGGGCACCATCCTGCTGTTGGGCGGCAGCGGCGGCATCATTACCTGGGGCTGTGCCGGTGCCGCGCTGTTCCTGCTGGAGACTTTGCTGAAGCACGTGGACTCCATCGACTACCTGCAGAGCCGTCTGGACGGCTGGACGCAGGATCTTGACCGGATGACCAGCCAGACCAAGCAGAGCCTGTACGCCATCGGCTCAGGCGGTGCCACGGGGCTGGGGCTGGGCAACAGCATCGAAAAGCAGCTCTGGCTGCCGGAGAGCACCAACGACTTTATCTTCAGTGTCGTGTGCGAGGAACTGGGCTTCGTCGGCGCGGTGATCGTCATCGTGCTGTTCGTCCTCTTTCTGGTGCAGGGCTTCTGGATCGCCTTCCATGCCGAAAACCGGTTCTGCACGCTGGTGGGCATCGGCATCATGGCGCAGATCGCCTGGCAGGTGTTCTGCAACATCGCCGTTGTCACCAACACCCTGCCCAACACCGGCATTTCGCTGCCCTTCTTCTCCTCCGGCGGCACCAGCCTGATCCTGCTGCTGGCCGAGATGGGTGTTATGGTCAATATCGGACGCAACGGCGAACGGGCCCGCCTGGAACGGGAGGAAGCCCACGCCGAGCGGGAGCGCCAGCGCAAGGCAAAGACCATTGTGCTGGATACCGCGCGCAGAGCGCAGACAGAACAGTAAGGAGGAACCAAGATGCGTGTACTCATTGCAGCCGGCGGCACTGCCGGCCATATCAACCCGGCTCTGGCCATTGCGGGAGCCATCAAAAAAGCCGACCCCACCGCCGAGATCCATTTTGCGGGCCGGAAGGAGGGCATGGAGTACCGTCTGGTCACACAGGCGGGCTATCCCTTCCATCACATCGAGATCACCGGCTTTCAGCGGAAGCTGAGCCTGAACAATATCAAGCGGAATCTCATTACCCTGTGGAATCTGGCACTCTCCGGCCCCAAGGCCAAAAAGATGATGAAGGACATCCAGCCCGACCTGGTCATTGGCTGCGGCGGCTATGTGTCCGGCCCGGTGGTGCGCTGCGCCGCCAGACAGGGCATCAAGACCGCCCTGCATGAGCAGAACGCCTTTCCCGGCGTGACCAACAAGCTGCTGGCCCCGGATGTGGACATCGTGTTTGCCGCTGTGCCCGCCGCCGTGGAAAAGCTGGGCGCACCCGAAAAGACCATCGTGGTGGGCAACCCCGTCCGGCCTGAGGTGTTCACCCAGGCGAAGAACCGGGAAGCCATCCGTGCCGAACTGGGTGCAGGCGACCGCACCGTGATCCTCTCCTTCGGCGGCAGTCTGGGTGCCCGCCGTGTGAACGAGGTGGTGGCCGACCTCTGCGCCTGGGAGCAGAAAAACCACAAGCCCGTCCTCCATCTCCATGCCACCGGCCAGTACGGCGTGCAGCTGTTTCAGGATCTGGAAAAGGAAAAGGGCTTTGCCCCCGGCGAGAGCCTTGTGGTGAAGGAATACATCAACAATATGCCCGAGCTGCTGGCCGCAGCGGACCTTGTCATCAGCCGCGCCGGTGCCCTGACACTGGCCGAGCTGGAGGCTGTGGGCCGTGCCGCTGTGCTCATCCCCAGCCCCAACGTGGCAGAGAACCACCAGTATTACAACGCCATGGAGCTGCAGAAGGCCGGTGCCGCCGTGGTCATTGAGGAAAAAGACCTGACCGGCGAAAAGCTGGTGCAGACCGTTTCCGGGATGCTGGCCCAGCCCGGCAAGCTGGCTGAGATGGGCCGCAATGCCCGGAGCCTGTCGGTGGACGACAGCCTGGACCGCATTGCGGATGCCCTGCTCAAGCTGGTCAAGACCCCGTAACGGAAGGAAAAAACAGAGGAAAGGAGGTGCAGCCGGATGCCGCAGAATGACCGGAACAGCCGGAACCGCAAGCGCCGCCGGGCCTACGATCAGGCCCGGGATGACCGGCGCGGCGGGCAGAGCACCCAGCGCCGCAGCAGCGCGGGTGCAGGCAGTGACCTGGGGTACAGCGGGTACGCAGGATATTCCTCCGGCGGCCACCCCATCACGAACCCCAATTATGACCCCGATGCGCCCCGCCCCAGCCGGTATACGGAACGCACGGTGAACTACGGCTCCTACCCGGATAACAGCATCACCTTTCCCACCGGCGGGCGGAGCAGCCAGAGCGGCGCACAGCGCCCCCGCGGTGGGCAGAATGGCCAGCGGCGCACCTCCGGGGGCAATCAGCGGAACCGCCGCCCGGCCAGCGGCCAGAACAGGAATGCCCAGCGCCGCAACGGCCAGCGGATGCGGCCGGTGCAGGGGCAGAACGCCCGGCGTGACCCCGTCCGGCGGGAGGGCAGGAAAAAGCGGAAGCTGACCCGGGCCGCCATCCGGCGGCGCAGGCTCATGCGGCGGCTCACGGCCCTTGTCATGCTGCTCTGCGTTATCGGCGCGGGGGTCTACCTCACCGTGACGATGCTGTTCAAGATCAGCTCCATTCAGGTGCAGACAGCGGACGGTGTGGTGCAGGAGGCCGGCGGCTATACCAGCGACCAGATCCTGCAGGCGATGGATGTCCATCCGGAAGAGAATATCTTCAGCTTTGACCCCGGCAGCAAAGCCGCCGCGCTGGAAAAAGTGTTCCCCATGCTGGAGGATATCCGGGTGGAGCGGGATTACCCCGGAACCGTGGTGGTGCGGGTGACAGAGGCCCGGCCTGCCTGGGCCATGCAGACCTCCTCCGGCTGGCTGACCCTCTCGGGCGGCCTGAAGATCCTGGAGAAGGATTCTGCTCAGCCTGCCGGTCTGCCCACTCTGTACGGCGGCGAACCGGTCTCTGCCGAGCCCGGCGAACAGCTGACCTTTGCGGCGGAGCCCAAGGTCGACAGCACCCCGGACAGCACCCCGGACAGCGCCGCCGACAGCAGCGCCTCCGGCACTGTTGAGGAGGAGGCGGACCAGCGGCTGGAAAGCCTGAACACCCTGCTGGCCGCGCTGGATGCCGCAGGCATGAGCGCCGACGTGACCCGCATCGAGTTTGCGGATGTGGACGAGATGGCTTTCCTCTATCAGGACCGCATCAGCGTCTGGCTGGGCACTCTGAACGAGCTGGAATATAAGCTCAAGCTGGCAAAGCACGTCCTGCTGAATGAGGACGGCAAGGGCTGTGCCGCGACCGACACCGGAAAGCTGGACTTCACCCATATCAGCATGTCCAGCACCCGCAAGTTCACCTTTGCACAGGGTGAGCCGGAGCTGCCCTCCGGCTACATCGTGCCTGAACCGGTGGAGGAAACTCCTACGGAAGCGGGTGTGACCGGTGAAACGGCAGAAGGCACGGCCACAGACGGCACTGCCCCGGCAGAGGGCGAAGCCGCCGCAGATGCCGCTGCCGAAACACCAACGGATACCGCCGCGGCCCCGGCAGGCCCCGAGGCCGGACCGACGGCACAGCCGACCCCCGCCGAAGGAACGACCCCGGCGGCGGGCGATGCAAATCAAACCCAAAAGACCCAATGAGGAGCGTGTAATGTTATGAAGCTGGAACAATTACTGGAAGGCGTGCCCTTTACCCTGGTGCAGGGCAGCCTGGATACCGAAGTGCAGGACATCATCTACGACAGCCGGAAGGCAGCCCCGGGCCTTGCCTTTGTCTGCATCGTGGGCACCCAGCGTGACAGCCACGAGTTTGCCGCGGACTGCGCCGCCAAGGGCGTGAGCGTGCTGGTCATCCAGCACGACATTGACCTTTCTGCCATGCCCGGCGTGACCGTGGTCAAGGTGGAGAGCAGCCGCTATGCCATGGCGCTGATGAGCGGCAACCTCTTTGGCAACCCCTCCCGCCAGATGACCATGATCGGCGTGACCGGAACCAAGGGCAAGACCACCACCACCCACATGATCAAGAGCGTGCTGGAAGCTGCCGGGAAAAAAGTCGGCATGATCGGCACCAACGGCATCTACTTCATGGGCCGCCATCAGGAGACCGCCAACACCACCCCTGAGAGCTACGAGCTGCAAAAGACCTTCCGTCAGTTTCTGGATGCAGGCTGCGATGTGGCCTTGATGGAGGTGTCCAGCCAGGGCCTGATGATGGACCGTGTGGCGGGGGTGCACTATGATATCGGTGTGTTCACCAACCTTTCCCCCGACCACATCGGCCCCGGTGAGCACAAGACCTTTGAGGAGTACCGCAGTTGGAAGGGGCAGCTCTTCCGGCGGTGTGATGTGGGCGTGGTGAACATCGATGATGAAAACACCGAAGCCCTGCTGGAAGGCCACACCTGCAAGCTGGTGACCTATGGCCGCAGTGAAAAGGCCGACTACCGCGCCGAGGGTTGTGAGCTGCTGCGCACCCACGATTTTCTGGGCGTGGCGTTCCACGTCTCCGGCAGAGACAACATGGATGTCAGGGTGAACATGCCCGGCGAGTTCAGCGTCTACAACGCGCTGGCTGCCCTGGCCGTGGGCAAGGTGCTGGGCCTGCCCGATGCCGCCATCCACGAGGGTCTGGGCAAGTGCGTGGTCAAGGGCCGCGTGGAGCTGGTGCCCATCAGCAAAAAGTTCACCATCCTGCTGGACTACGCCCACAACGAGGTCTCCACCGAGAGCCTGCTCACCACCCTGCGGGCGTATCACCCCCACCGGCTGGTGGTGGTGTTCGGCTGCGGCGGCAACCGCTCCAAGCTGCGCCGCTACGGCATGGGCGAGACCTGTGCGAAAATGGCGGATTTCTCCATCCTGACCGAGGACAACAACCGCTTTGAGAAGATCGAGGACATCCTCGCCGATATCCGGGTGGGCATGAACAAGGGCAACCCCGATGCCAAGTTTGTGGAGATCCCCGACCGTCTGGACGCGCTCCACTACGCCGTGGATCACGCACAGGAGGGCGACCTGATCGCCGTCATCGGCAAGGGCCACGAGACCTACCGCGACCGTGAGGGCGTGAAAACCCCCTTCCTGGAACGGGAGCTGCTGGAAGAATACGCCCAGCAGATCGGGTTGGAATAAACAACAAAAACGCGCTGTGTCGTTGGACACAGCGCGTTTTTTGCTGCTGCTCTGGCACGGCAGCGCTTATGCGCCCCACACCAGCCAGAGATACACATAGCCCGTCAGGACGGCTGCCAGTGTGAACGGGATGCCGATGCGCAGAAAATCACGGGTGCGCACCTGCTCACCCTGCTTGCGCAGGATGCCGATGGCTGCAATGTTGGCCGAAGCGCCAATGGGGGTCAGGTTGCCGCCCAGAGTTGCACCCGTGAGCAGGCCGAAATAAAACAGCTCGGGCGGGAAGCCTGCACCGCCGTTCATCAGCCCGGCAATGCCCTGCACTACCGGCAGCATGGTGGCCACATAGGGGATGTTGTCGATGAAGGCAGAAAGGCCCACCGAGACGAATACCAGCAGGGTATAGAGCCGGAAGGGGTCATCACCGGAGAGGGCGTAGAACAGCTGGGCGGCGGCATCGATGACCCCGGCCTTGCGGATGCCCTCGATCAGGATGAACAGCCCGAACAACAGCAGCAGGGTGTCACAGTCCAGCTCACGGGCCGCCAGCCGGAACGGCGCGAACGAGCGGCGGCGCAGGCAGGCGCGCAGGATGCCGAACAGGCAGACCCCTGCACAGATCAGCCCGCTGCGCAGGCCATAGAGCGCCAGCGGCAGCCCGCCCGACGGCTGGGGCAGGAAGGAGGCCGCGATGAGCAGGCCCACCGTCAGCAGCATCAGGGCGGAGGGAACGGTGTCGGTGACCTCGGTCTCCACCGTGGCCGAGATGGGCTGGGTCTCGTGCCGGAAGGTGAACAGCAGCACGCCCAGAGAGGCCAGTGCCCCCAGCTCCACCCCGAAGAAGATGCCGGGCCTGCCCTCCATCCAGAAGAAATGGAAGAAGTTCATCCCCGCAAAGCCGCCCAGCAGGATGCTGGTGGTGTCGCCCACAAGGGTGGCGGCTCCCTGCAGGTTGGAGGAGACCGCAATGGAGATGAGGACGGGCACAGGGGAGATCTTGAGCTTGCGGGCAATGGCAAGGCCCACAGGGGCTACCATGAGCACCGTGGCAACATTGTCCACAAAGGCGCTGATGACTCCGGCAAAAAGGGCCAGCATACACACGGCCCATTTCACGTTGGGCACCCGCACGATGAGCAGCTCGGCCAGCCGGGCGGGCATCCTGCTCTCAATAAAGAGGGAGACCGTGCCCATGGTGCCCGCCATCATCAGCAGGACATTGAAGTCCACGGCCCGGGCGGCATCCATCAGGGTAAAGTCCCACAGGCCCGCCGCGCCCAGAGCCAGAAACAGAGCGGCCCCGCCCAGCGCGGCAAAAGGCCGGTACTGCGGCAGGGCCAGCATCAGAAGATAGGTCAGCAGAAAAATGATCAGTGCAGGAAGCATACGCAGACCTCAGCTTTCGGGCCTGGCATCGGTGTCCTCGTCGATCATCCGGTATCCCACGCCCAGTTCGTTCAGAATATAGGTGTTGCGCCCGGGCACGCTGCCCAGCTTTTTGCGGATGTTTGCCATGTTGACCTGCAGCTTTTTGGTGCTGCCGCAGTCGGTATCGCCCCAGATGGCCCGCACGATGGCGGCATAGGTCATCACCCGGCCTGCATGTTCCGAGAGGAAGGCCACGATGTTGTATTCGGTCTGGGTCAGCTTGACCTCGGCACCGTCCACAAAGACCTTGCGGCGCTCGTAGTTGATCTCAAGCCCCTGTGCCCGGAACACGCCGCCGGGCATCCCGCCCAGCACGCCGAAGCGGTTGGTGCGCAGGGCGGCGCGCACCCGGGCCAGCAGCTCGCCGGTGCCAAAGGGTTTGGTGATGTAATCGTTGGCTCCCAGATCCAGCGCTTCGATCTTGTCCTGCTCGGTGGTGCGGGCCGAGAGCACGACGATGGGGGTCAGGAACTTCTGCCGCACAAAACGGATGAGCTCCAGACCGTCCCGGTCAGGCAGGCCCAGATCCAGGATGATAAGGTCCGGATTGTGGGAGGTGAACAGGGTCTGGCCCATGGCGCAGGTGTTGGCAACAAGGGCCTGATAGCCGTTGGTCTCCAGCAGCGTCTCAATAAAGCTGCAGATGTTGGCCTCATCTTCCACGACCAGAACCTTGAATTTGTTATTGCTCATCTTCGTTTTCCTCCGTCTCGATCGATTCGGTCTCCAGCCAGAAGCGGATGGTGGTGCCCTCGCCCACCTTGCTCTCGGCCTGGATCTCGCCGCCGTGTGCCTTGACGATGGCGGCACAGACCGAAAGGCCGATGCCCATGCCGTGCTTGCCGCTGTCGGCCGCGGCATCGGCGGGCAGCACACCGGTGAACAGGGTGCGCAGGCGCTCCTTCGGGATGCCGCAGCCGTTGTCCGATACCTCAAACACCGCCCGGCTGCCCAGCGTGAACACCCGCAGGGTCAGCTGGGTCATCCCCTCGGCGTGGACGGCGGCATTTTCCAAAAGGTTCGTCAGCACCTGCGAGATCAGCATCGAGTCCATGGGGATCACGATGAAACTGTCGGGCAGGTAGGTGGTAACGGGCACCTTGGGGTAGCGCTTCTGGAACCGCACCAGCACGGTGTCGATCAGCTCGTCCAGCACGGTGGGGGTCTTTTGCACGGCCACCTGCCCGCCGTCAAAGCGGGTGACGGACAGCAGATTCTCCACCATCCGGTTCAGCCACTGGGCATCGGAACAGGCTTCGCCAAGAAGTTTTAATTTTTGCTCTTTTTCCAGGCTGTCATAATTTTCAATGACCGTGGAACAGGCCCCGTAAATGGAAGTAAGGGGCGTGCGCAGATCGTGGGAGACCGCCCGCAGCAGGGTGGCCCGCATTTTTTCGGTCTCGCTCTCCATCCGCAGCTGTTCCTGTTTTTTGATGCGGGTGGTCAGGGTGCTGGTCATAATGGACACCACCAGCATCGCCATGCCCGAGAACAGGTTTTCCGGCAGAGTGAAGTTGAAGGCAAAATAAGGGGAGCGGAACGCAAAATTCACGGCCAGCACGCCGATCAGGGAAGCCACCACGCCCCACACATAACCATCTGTATAGATCGAGATCAAAAAAACTGCCAGAACAAACACCATCGATGCAACGCCATCGATCCGGCCGGTGATCTGCTGTGTGCCGGTCACAATGAGAAAGGCAGCGCACAGCACAGCGGCCAGGACCAGCGCGTCGTGCCAGCGGGTCTTCTGCTTCATGGGGATCCCTCCATATCTATTCTACTCCAGATAAAAAGTATACCATACTTTTCCTAAAGATGCAGTAAAGGCTGAAAAAAGAGCTGTTGTTCCGGGGGTGGGCTGCACAGAATGCTGAATAGTTAAAATAAACTCGAAAGAAATCGACACGGTTTCTTCCGGGTTTATTTTTTTGCGCATTTTTAGGAAACAAGGGGGCTGAGAGAGCTTTGGGCGGCAGACATTTGACGATTGAGGATCGTCGGGAGCTGGAAAAATATTACCTCGATAGGATCAGCGTGGAGAGCATCGCGGAAACTCTGAGGGTTCACCGCTCCACTATTTATAACGAGCTTCGCCGCGGGGACACCGGGCGGGTGGACAAGAACGGGAACTGCGAGTACAGCGCAGAGCTGGCGCAGAAAAGAATCTGCGATGCCCGCCGCAGCATCCATCATAAGAAGCAGGAGGACACCGCAAATGCCGATGTTTAAGACCTGCACGGCCTGTAAGGAAACATTCATTGCGGAGTCACCGTTCATCAAACTGTGTCCGATCTGCAATGCAAAGAGCCAGACCACCCCGGCGGAACGTGCGCAGCGCAAAACTCGCATTACCCCGGATCGGCTGATGCTGGATGTTCGACAGGCGGATGCAGCGGGTAAATCCTATGGCCGGTGGCGGTACGAAGAAACCGAACGCCGCCGCAAAGAGGAAGAAGAGGAACGTCGCAAGTTTGAGGAACGCCAGAAACGGCGTGAACAGATGAAAGCAGCAAAGGAGAACGAACATGGCGAAAGTGAAACTTGACTACATGAGCCTGAGCATGAGGGCAGAGGGAAGTGACGACATGGTGCGGGAGCTGTCCGGCAGATTCCTTGACATGGCGGACAAGTATGCCGCACCCGGATTTTACTTCCCAGCTCTTCCTCCCTCCGTTTTCGAGGACGGTTGCCGTGACCCGGAAGAACTGAACACGGGAGATATGAAGCCGCTGACCACGCCGAAAGAAGTTGCACCCGGCGCAGACTGGGACGTGGTGGCAATCTATGACGATGCGGGTATTCCGTCCATCATGCACCGATTCCGCCGCATGAGCAATAAAGAGTTGTTCGGTGGCAGCGACAAGCCGCACCCGGCGTTCATCATCGGCGGCGAGGTATACGACGAAATCTATATTTCCGTGTACCCCAATGTGATGATTAACGGAAAGCCGTACAGCCTGCCGTTTCAGAAACCGGCGGGAAACATCACGCTGGACGACTTCTCCAAAGCCTGTTTCAGCAAGGGCGAGGGCTGGCATCCAATGACGGCAGCAGAGTGGGGCTTCCTTGCAAACCTTAGTCTGAAACTGGGGACTCTGCCGCACGGGAACACCGACTACGGCGCATGGCATGGCGACCATAAGGAGCACGGCCAGAAAGCACCGAACAGCAATCGGACGCTCACCGGAACTGGCCCGGAAACGTGGACGCACGATCACACCAAAACCGGTGTCCACGATCTGTGCGGCAATATCTGGGAAGTGCTGGCCGGTCTGCGGATTAAAAACGGTGTGCTGATGGTGGCCGCGAATAACGATGCAGCACTCCCCGAAACCGACCTGACCCAGTGCGGCGACGACTGGAAGCTGCTGACGGACGATAAGGGCGCACCAGTGTATGTTTCCGCATCCGGCAGCGAGATCGTGTTTACCACTGACAACGATGAAGCGGGCGGCGTGGGCAGCTCTGAGTGGGGCAAGGTCAAGACGGAATGCAAGAGCGAAATGCTCAAAGAGTATGCGCTGTTCGCAGGGGAGGAAGAAGCCTACTGCTACATTGATGCAACTGAGGGCGAATACATTCCGCTCCGCGGCGGCAGCTGGGCCGATGGCGGGAGTGCCGGCGTGTTCTACTTGAGCCTCGGCAATCCGCGCTCGCATTCGTGGACGATCTACGGGGGCCGTTCCGCTTTCTTCAAGAAGAAGCAGAAAGCTGAACGCTGAAAAGCTGATGGGCTGCGCGGTAGCGCAGCCGAAAGCCGGGAGAGAAAATGCTGATCTATTTTGTAGAGTGCTTTATCATGGGGTTTGCGTTGGGCCTATCGTGGGCTTCGTTCGCCACTCCGGTTTACCTGATCTGCTGTTTTGCAGGGTGGGTATTTGATTGGAAAATTCCAACGGCATTGTGGCTCGTTGCATTTGCTGTTCAGAACTGGGACAACGCAAAGAGCTGGTTCAAATAAAAACGGTCTGGGCGTACCGAAACACGCCTGCCACATGACCGGGCACTTAGGGAGCGCACCGGTCAGCCGGTTTCCGCAAGACCGGCATCTTACCTGCTGGGGATGAAAAGAACACGGCAGGGCGACCCGCACGGGCAGGAGCGGAAGCATTGCACTGTACGACACCGCTCCTTTCTATGGCGCAGCCAGTGCAAGCGGGGAATTTACACCGCCCCGCCGCCCAGTGCTGACTCTGGGATGCGCCGCCACTTCCGAATATTCATCAAGCAAAGAAAGGACAAAGTTATGAACGACATGGAAAGTGCTTTTACGAACCGGCTGAATTGTCGGTGGTGGACGAGGGGAAAGGGTGCTCGCTGGTAAAGGCGAAAGGTAGTCCGTACAAGCTGGGCTTTCTGGTGGCGCAAGGTGCTGACGGCATTTTCAAAAGCCTTAACGACGCAGAAGCGGTAGATGCGATGGAGAGGGCAATCGTGGGAACCATTCGCATTATGGCGATGCGGCGCAAGGCGGAGTTCGGGAACCGCAACGGTGCGTTCGATATGAGCAGCGGTTTCAACGCTGTCCGGGACGAGGGTGCGCTGAAAGAAATTCTTAAAGGCATCTTCGGGAAGCAGTAAGAACATGAAAGTACATATTAGAAGCCCCACCGTAAAGGAAGTTCGCAAGAGCGAACAGTGTCGCCACACGTTCAGGATCACGGATGCGAAGTGTGCGCCGTGTGATGGGTACAACATGAACTGTGAGCATTACGAGAAAACCAACAAGGGTGCCGCTGATACAAAACATCTTTCGAGGTAAACAAGCCGCCCTGCGCCGCGTCAGCGGGGCGGCTTTTCATGTGGTGCGGGGTAGCTGGATGCGCAACCAGTCGCCGCAAGCGGGGCCGAACCCCGCCCGCACCTGCTTTACTTGAAATCATGGAAGCCGGACTGCACCGGCAGGCGCGAAGCGTCAAGCCATACCTGCATGACAACGACGGAGGTTGAAAGGTATGCCCGCTGCATGAGCGAAGAAATGCCTTGTCCGATCCACCCAAGCCAAAGGTGGTAGGTCTGGTTTGGTAGATCAGACCGCCCCGCCGCCCTGTCTTTCTTTGAGTTCAACAGGGCGGCGGGTGTCTATTATGCGGATGCGCAATGGAGAAGAACGGCTCCCATGTTACTCTGAGCCGAAAGGTCGGTTCGATCCCGACCGTCCGCACAAGAAAGAATGGAGAACGTCAATGGAAATCGAATGTTTGACACCGGAATTTCCGCAAGGAGCAAGGGTATATAGTTCGGATGGTATTGCTCCAACTCTCCTGAACAGCGCGTCGGCCATGAGGTCACAGTCGATTTTAATTCGGGGGGGGGGGGTAGCATGAAAGTTCACAGCGAAAAATCAATGTGTCTAGCCGGGAATTTTGTCGATAGAAACACCAACCAAAACGGGAGCGGCGTAAAAGAAGATACGTCTTTTACGCTGAATACAGTAGACCGCCACGCAGTCGCTTATAGAGAGCTGCAATATGACAGTTACATAGAGGATGATGTGAGCGGAACGCTTAAAAAATCAGGTGGAGCGTTGGGAGGGGGTTCAGAAACGGTGGTTTGCGAAGAAAGAGAACAGCCGGACTGGATCGTCCGCCGATTGATTCCGCTGGAATGCAGTCGATTGCAAGGGTTCCCGGATGGATGGGCGGAAATTGAATCGCTGAAAAATCCGAAAGAGTTCAACTTCTGGCGGGAAGTCTATGCCAGAAGTTGCGAAATCAAAAAGACAAAACCAAAACAGACCATCCTTCGCGCGGACGGCGCAAAGAGCGATGAAGCGTTGATGCGGTGGCACGATGGGCTGCACAGTTTGGCGGCAGAATATGCGATGTGGGGAAATGGAATGGCGTTGCCGAATGCCATTTTCTTTGTCCAGAACGCATTCCGCGAGCTTGGAAAACCGCCGCATGAGGTGAAGCTGGGAAGCCTGTTTGACGGAAGCGGAACAATGCCGCTGTGCGCCGCCATGTGCGGCGGTCATCCGGTCTGGGCGAGTGAAGTAGAACCTTACCCGATTGCGGTGACAAGAACCCATCTGCCGCACATGAAGCATTTGGGCAGTGTAACGGAAATAAAAGGGTCGAAAATCGAACCGGTGGATATTATCACGTTCGGTTCACCCTGTCAGGACTTGAGCATTGCAGGGAAACGCGCCGGTTTGAAGGGAGAAAGGTCCGGCCTGTTCAGAGAAGCAATACGGATCATCCGGGAAATGCTGGCAGCAACTAACGGAAGATACCCACGCTTTGTGATCTGGGAAAACGTGCCGGGCGCACTTTCATCGAACGGAGGTGAAGATTTTGAAGTTGTCCTCAATGAACTGCTCTGTCTTAGAGAATTTACCGGAAGTGGAGCAGCTAAGTTTATTCGGCAGCACGGAAAGTGGAGGAACTTCGCAAATTACGGAGCTGTTGCCTATCGAATCGTCAACGCGCAATTTTGGGGAGTACCCCAGCGCAGGCGAAGAATATATGCTATCTGCGATACTTGTGGAGAATCCGCAGGAGTGGTCGTTTTTGAGCGAAAAGGCACTCAATGGGATTTTGACCCGTGCATCCCGCAGGGGGGGGGGGGGGAAGTTGCAGGACTTACTGCTGACTGCTATTCATGGCATGATCGAATGGTGGCATCAAAACCCAGCGGGGGGGGGGGGTCAGCAGCATATACCATGAAAATCCGTGGAGGATGTGAGGGCGGTGGAAAGGGCGCACTTGTGCAAGAAGAACTTTCCGCAACGCTGGCAACCCATCAAGACCAAACGCTTTTTGAAAGCCACGGGTGCTTCCCAATAAACACAATGCTTGCGACGCGGTACAAAGCCCTTGGTCGAGGAACGGGACTTGGTATCGGCAACGATGGCGACCCGCAGTATACGATAACAAAAGGACATGAACACGCAGTAGCGTATAGCGTTGGCGATGCACCGGACACGGCCTTTGCAAATGCCGGGGATATGGTAGCAAGAACGCTGACCGCTCGTGCAGACGGAAGCCCGATGATTGACCGAGGCCCGAACATTGTAACACAGAAAGGAAAGTAGATGCAGAGGTACAAGGTGGTTGTCGTCTGTTGCACCGCCGACGAAACGGATGTACACACGATCCGCGTCAACGGCTGGGGCGAGAGCGAAGCAGAGTACAACGCCCGCTGCAAAATCCAAAAGTTCCACCGTCACGAGTATGAAAAGATTACTGTGACGAGGATAGAAAAAATCAAATAGGAGGTCGAGAATGTGCTGTATGGAAAAGCAATCGAGGTTTTGATAAAGGTTTCGGGAGCGAGATTCGCACCAGCACCAATGCCACCGAGAGAAGAAATCGAAGAAGCGATTCAGACCGTGGCAGGCATGGAAACGGTTCAGGCTTGCCCGAAGTATGCGCTTCACGCCGCGCTGTGGTGGCTGGCGGTCAAATCCAAAGAGGTGGAACGGTGACAAGAAGAGATAAAGCGATTCTAGCTCTGGTCTGTGCTGTTGAAATCATCAACTGTGCAAAGGCTGGTGTGCTGAAAAGCCGGATCACTGACCTTGAAACGCAGCGGGACATTTACGCAAGCCGGGCGCAACACTGGATCGACCGGGCAGTAGAGGACGAAGAGGTTATAGATTCTATGCAGCTTCGCCTTGATGCGTTGGCCGACGGAAAGGTTAAGCTGGAAGATGCAGGAGTGTTTTTCTGCACGGCCTATTGCACAGAGCAATACCCGCATATCTGCGGAGAGGGTCACGGAATCACAGCCAGCGGCCAGCCGATACAGGCGGGCGTAACCGTGGCGGCGGATCAGGCGATCTTTCCGTATGGCACGGTTTTGTACATTGAGGGCGTAGGAATCCGCATTGTGCAGGACAAGGGCGCGGGAGTGCAGGGAGCGCACATTGATGTTGCCGTTGACACCCATGAGAACGCGCTTGCGTGGAGCGGGTACGGTGAGCATCGGGTGTGGATTTTGAAAGGAGAATAAATTATGCCGAACTGGGTAGAGGGAAAATTGAAAGTCCGCGGGAAACCGGAAGATATTAAGCGGTGGGTGGAGGAATGCCTGCATTGCTACACTACGAACTGGCTGGGCGACGGCGCACACACGGAGCTTGTAAAGGGTGCTGTCCGATTTGAGCACGACCCCGACAGCGAAGAAATGTATCTGTATGTAGACAAGAGTGCTCATATCGAGGGAACGAGAAGAAACTTCATAGAAAAAGGCGAGTATGTGGACTTCTGCGAAGAGGGCAAAAAGTCAATCCTCGTTGTGAACATGAAAGCTGCATGGAATATCGAAGAGCAGCCCTATATTGAAATGTCCAAAAAGTACAACTTGGATTTTAGAGTGTATGGCTATGAAATGGGCATGGAGTTCAACAAGGAAATCGAGATCGTAGAGGGCGAGATCGCAACGTATCGGCTGATCCAATTTAAGGACTACAAGTGGGAATGCCCTGATCCGAAACTTGGAGGGTGAGCGGAATGACAAAAGAAGAAACTATTGCAGCAACAATGGAAAGAGCATATCGCGCGGGCGTGATCGGGCGAGCCGAAATGTTCAAGATCAAGATTATGCTCATTGTACACAACGCCTACAAGTTTCAGGGCTGTGCGCAGATTTACCGCAATTACTTGCCGCAACACATCGCAATCCATGTTCGGAAACAGTACCTTGCTGAACTGAACAGAAAAAGAAAGGGTGGACGAAATGCGCAGGGCGATAGCCATTGATTTTGACGGGTGCATTTGTCAGAGCAAATACCCGGAGATCGGGGAACCAAACTGGCACGTTATCGAGGAAGCCAAGAAAGAACAGGAGGCGGGTGCTGGCCTGATCCTGTGGACTTGCAGGGCGGGCAAGGAACTGGACGCAGCTATTGCAGCCTGCAAAGAGTGGGGCCTGAACTTTGATACCGTGAATCAGAGCTTGCCGGAGTGGATCGAAGCGTGGGGCAGCGATTCCCGCAAAGTTGGCGCAGATGAATACTGGGACGACAAAGCGGTGATCGCGGACACGACCTGCATCCTGCGGAGTGCCACCTGCTACCAGAGGAAAAACAAATGAATTTGCCAGATAAAAAATACACCGCGATCTATGCTGATCCTCCGTGGTCATATCGCCAGTGTGGAACCGGCCCAAAGAGCCGGGGCAATGCCGCGCAGCATTATAACACCATGACGACGGATGATATATGCGCCCTGCCGGTTAAAAACCTTGCGGGGGGGGGTCGGTGTGCTTCATGTGGGCGACATTCCCACAGATAGCCGATGCCCTGCGCGTCATGGAAGCATGGGGTTTCGAGTATAAGACCTGTGCCTTTGTGTGGATCAAGAAGAACCGGAAGAGCAACACAAACTTTTGGGGCATGGGAGCGTATACACGAGCGAACGCCGAGATTTGTCTGCTGGGGGTAACGCCCGGATTCAAACCAGCGGCGCAGATCAAGAGCCATGCAGTACATCAAGTTATAGAGTCCCCGGTAGAGGAACATAGCAAGAAGCCGGAAGAAACAAGGCGGCGGATTGTGGAGCTGCTGGGTGACGTGCCGAGGATAGAACTTTTTGCCCGCCAGCGGTCGCCCGGATGGGACGCATGGGGCAATGAAATAGGTGAACAAGATGAAAAGTGAAAAAGCAGTTATGCCGATGCGTAGCGTCAACGCAAACCCCGGAAAGTATGTCAGCATCATTACGAACTTTGGCTGTCATTACACCTGCCCGGAGTGCATCGTAAGAAACAATGGGCTGAAAATGAGCGAAACAGACAATTTCAGCACGCAGGAACCGCTCAACAAGGTGCTCTGCAAGGAAAGGCCGGAGTGGGTTTCGGTGTCTGGTGGTGGCGATCCGCTGTTCCATTGGAAAGATCATTGGTCATTCTACGAGGGTCTTTTCCACACGGCAGAGCGGCGAAACGTCAAGTTGGAAATGCACACGAGCTATCTCCCGGATAGCCCGGAAGTGCAAGACTTCCCGCTTAATTGGTTTGAACGGGTGGTGTACCACGTCCATAAATTCGACGATCTGCTCCACGTTAAAAGAAAGTTCGGTGAGATAGTCCGCGTGGTATTTGTCGTTGACGACAATATGACCGAACAGGATGTGCTTTTCATCGCCGGTTATGTGGCGGGAAGCAAAGAGATTGACGAACTTTCTTTCCGCCAGCGGGTAGATGAAAACTACAAGGAAACCTACCACCTCCACGATTTGCTGACGGAGTATCACAAGAAGCTCTGGTGGTACATTACCCAGTGCGATTATAACCTCTACTTCCATAATGGCAAGGTGTACACGAAGTACACTGATATTTTTACGGAGGGCAAAGAGTGACACAGTATTGCCGGTATTGTTCTCTGGCGGTTCTGAATGACGATGATTTGGTTTACTGCGAAGCCAAAGACGAAATGCGAGAGGGCAAGCAGATAAGAAATCCGAACAAGTGCAAGCACTTTGAGTTCAACCCGGTGGACGTTCTGGACGAGAACAAAAAGTATCGACCGAGAAAACCGAAGAAGAAAAACATTGAGGGGCAGGTGAGCTTTTTATAAACAACTGGAAACCAAACCTGCCCAGATCGGACCCCACCGCAGCTTTCGCCCGTACATAAGCACATGAGCGAAAGCGAGGAAATATGATCTTTTTCATCATCGGAGTGCTGGCCGCGTTGGTTGCGCTGGCCGTCCTGCTCCTGTCCGAAGAGGGCAAGGCCGCAGCATTTATTCCCGGCGTGGTCGCCGTTATCCTGATCGGTGTGTCCTGTGTGTCCTACGTTCCCACCGGCTACACAGGCATTGTGACAACATTCGGCAAAGTAGAAGATGGCACAAAGGATGCCGGTGTGGTGTTCAAAGCACCGTGGCAGTCCATCGTCAAGATGGATAACCGTGTTCAGGAAATGAGCATGGATTTGTCGGCGTTCAGCTCTGACATTCAGGAAGTTGCCACCTCTGTTGCAGTCGGCTACCGGATCAATCAGGCAAATGCCATGACGATTTATAAGTCAGTAGGCAAGAAGTATGAGGACACGCTGATTACTCCCCGTGTGCAGGAAACGGTCAAGGCCGTGGTCGCCCACTACGATGCAAGCAGTCTTATCTCGAACCGGGATGCCGTTGCATCACAGATGGACACGAAGCTGCGGGAAGTACTGGCAGAGTACAACATTGACTTGCAGTATATCAGCGTCACCAACTTCGACTTCACCGATACCTTTACGGATGCCGTTGAAGCCAAAGTAAAGGCCCAGCAGGAAAAGGAAAAGGCGGAAACCGATGCAGAGAAACGTCGTGTTGAAGCACAGGCCACGGCGGACGCTGATTTGATCGCGGCCAATGCAGAAGCGGAGAAATCCAAGGTTGCGGCGGACGCGGAGCTGTACGTTGCCGAAAAGAAAGCGGAAGCAAACCGCGCCCTCAACGACAGCCTGAATAGCAATTTGCTGGAATACTACCGGATCACAAACGTCGATTCCCTCTGGAATGGCGAACTGCCTACATACGTTGGCGGTGATGGCAGTATTCCCATCATCAACGGGATCAACTGATTTTCTCCTACCGGAGCCGCCCGGCGCGGCGGCTCCATTCTGTGAGCATGGGGACAGGCCCCTACCGGTTCAAGCCCGGAAATGCCCGAAACTAACAGGAGGAAAGGACAATGCCGAAATACTTAGTCATGCTGCGGTGCAGCAGAGCAAGAAGCAACGCAAACCGCCATAGGCAGGAAACACCGGCCTATCTGCCGTACCGCATAGAAGCACCGAAAGCACTTGACGCAGCGGACAAGGCAAAAGAAGAAGCGGCCCTGTACTACCCGCAGTACCAGAAAATCCAAGTGGACAGTGTAACGGAGGTGCGGGACTTGTGAACAGGTACTACATCAGCGTTGCCGGTTGGAATGGTGCTGGCGTGACTGCGCCGTGCATCATCATCGGACAGGAATTTGAAGCGGAAACGGAACGCGAAGCCGGTGAAGCGGAGGAGAAATCCGCAGACGAACAGTTTCCCGGATATGCGCCGTTTGCAGTTATCAGAAAGGTGGTTTGAATATGAAACTTTCGGGAGTTACAAAGATGGTGAAACGACAGCTTGTGTGCAACGTCTTTCACAATATCAAGAGCGACGACTTTTATATTGGAACAGCATCGGCTATCTACTG
This sequence comes from Faecalibacterium sp. BCRC 81149, assembly GCF_022750605.1. NCBI lineage: Bacteria > Bacillati > Bacillota > Clostridia > Eubacteriales > Oscillospiraceae > Faecalibacterium > Faecalibacterium sp. BCRC 81149. Next base: position 108,417 of record NZ_QXJA01000006.1, read on the forward strand.
TGCGACAGGCTTCCCGCTCCCGCTGAACCGCAGCCAAATGGGTGCGCTGCTGGGAATCAGCGAAGATACCATGATCGAAAAGGTGGTCTACAACGATTTTGATTGCGCATACAAAAGCGATCTTGAGGGGTTCAATCTGGACGACACGGTTAAGGGCGAAGTAGAAGTAAAGAAAATGGCCGTCGGCATTTACTACATGGGAGAAATCCTTATCCCGGTCACAACGGAAGATAAACACATGGTCGGCCTTATCTGCTGGTCGCAGCTTGCACCGGTTGAGGACGAAATCAAGAACAACGGGTTTATTCGCTACTATCAAAGAAAACGCGCTGACGGAAGAACGTACTATGTGGTAAAAAATGGTATGAGAGTACGCGCTGCTGTCACGTCTTATTCCCTGAACGAATATGCAGAAGCGACACTGCAAGAGCTGGTAGCTATGATGGCAGAAACGCATACTGGCGAACAGGAAGAGCATGAACAGACATTCGATGACCTGACGGATGAAGTGGAGAACGAAGCGAGCAATGAAGATGTTTGATGCAATCTACAAATGCCGATTGTGCGGTGAAGAATTTGTGAAATGCTCTACCAGCGGAGAAGAAAGCAACCGTAGCTTTGTAATGAAGATCATGTGTAGAGCAGTTGACTTGAAAGAACCGGAAGAGGTCATGGAACCGACAATCTACGCTTGTCACCCGTGCAAGGATGGGAGTTTTGGCGTTGCTGACTTTCAGGGAATGCGTTTGGAGGGAAAAACAGGGTGAGCAGAAGATACATTCGTATCGGAATCAACGAAACGCTCTGGTTAGGACAGGCACAATGCGTATTGCACCTCATAGACTATGACGCGCTTCGAGAAGATGGATATGAACTGAGCAATAAGGGAGAACAGTTTTTCAATGACTTCTTCCAGCAGGAAATTTTCAGTCAGGAGGATTTTAGACACATGATTGAAAGTGGCCTGAAAGCAAACATAGAGGGTGCGCAGCAGCTTATGGATGCTGTTGAACAGTGCTTTGACCGATTCGATAGAACACACATTGTTACGGCGGAACAAGTGTTGCTGCAATACTGCGGGATGATCGAAGAAGAGGCTAAAGAAGCGGCCCCGGAAATCCACTCGGAAACGGAAAGAAAATGGATAAGCAATCAAGAAGTCATTATCAAGCAGGCGGGCATAATCGAAACTCAAAGAAATATGATTGCAAGCCTGAAAGAAGAAAATGAACACTTGTCTATTGCTTTTGCTGACGAACGAGCTGAAACAAATTCGCTAAGAAAAAAATTGCAGAAGAAAAAGAAGCACCGGTCGCTGGGCGATAGGCTTTTGCAACTTGTCGGGTTTGTGTATTGGATAGTAGATACGATCTGCAATTAAAACAGGAGAATAAACAATGGATGCAGTAAGAAAAGATGTTCGCCGTCTGGTAAACAAGGAGCTGGAAGCAGCAAAACAAACACTTCCCCAAGTTTGCCAGCCCGCACGAGGGACAGAATGTTGTCCGGGAAGAGCTGGAAGAAGCGGAACGGGCGATTGTGCCGCTGAAACTTTACATCGAAACCCGGATGTGGAACATGGTCAAGGCAAACCAGACTGTGCCGAAAGACGATTTCAAAGCCATTCGGGAAGCCGCAGTAAATCTGGCTGTCGAAGCAATTCAGGTGGCAGCAATGGCGAAGAAGTTTGAACACGGCCAGCGGAACAACTGGCCCGGCGCAAGGGAGGATAGTCATGGAGAAGAAAAAGAAAACCGTGCCGGAAGTGGAAACAGTGACAATCACCATGAGCCGACCGGTGGCAGAAGCGGTAAAGACAGCCTGTGAGTGGTATCTGAGATTGCACATGGGTCAGTTCTGGGATATGGCGGACGATCTCTGCATGGAAAAATTTTATTCCGATCTGAAAAACAATGCGTATGAGACGAACGAGCAGCGGGAGAATGCTTTTGACGTTGCCCTGCATCGGCGGGATACCATGCGGGAGGAAATGGAAAAGCTGTATAACCGTTGCGTTCTCCCTGCTCCAATTTCGGATGTGATGAAAATTCCGTACAGAGCGGAAATTGTATGGCTGGTCATTCGACACGCGCTGTCGTGGCACGACAACCCGGACGGTGTTGCAGGGTGCGTCAGCTATTATGCGCCGTTGAACCGCAGCGACCAGCCGCAGCCGAAAATCGAGCTGAAACTGAAAGGCAAAGGTGAAGATCATGGGTAGTGTCTTACGGGTAATCGGTATAATGCCGCTGAAAAAGAACGTCCCGCACCCGCGGGCGGCAGATTGGAAACTGAAAACCTGCCCGGAGTGTGGCCGGGAGTGCTGGTATCAGACCAACAACGCGAAGCTGGTTTTGCGGGTCAACCCGGATATGAAGTTTGTTTGCTCGGAATGTGCGCTGAAAGCTGGGAGGGATTGAGACGGAACAGTTTACCAACACGGAAGAGCTGCTTCGGAGAATCCGGGAGAACGTGCCTGAAATTTTGGGCGGCGAAAGTAACCCGGACATGGAAGATGAAGTGGAACAGATCATGTGCGTGGTTGAGAACGCACCGAGGGTCGCCCCGGAGGGGGTGCGCCCGGTGGCGCACATCGCATGGAGAAAACGGCCCAAGCAGTTTGTCGTATATGATCCTGTTCCGACAAACGAGTGTTTGTACGATGGAAAGCCGGTTTATACACAGCGGGTTTTGAAACTCGAAGAATACACAGTGCCGTTTTGCTCTAACTGCGATCACCGTTTGGACGATTGCGCCGGGAGTTTTTGTCCAGTGTGCGGTTCGATTATAGAAGAAAGGCGCAGAACATGAAAAAAGAATGTTCCACCTGTGCATGGCATGACGGCTATACATGGGTGTGCTTCAACGGAAATTCTGAGTACCGGGCGGACTTCACTGACCCGGAAAATACCTGCCCTGCATGGGAAGAAAGGAAAGAGCAAAATGAAAAAACTTGAACCGGCGGAAATCCGCAGACTGGCCGCAATCGCCCTCTGGTGGCTGTGTGTCGGCATTGTGCTGTCAAACCTGCTGTCGGTGCTGCTGCAAAACCTGACAGAGTGGATCATGTCGCTTGTCTGAGTGACCAGTCAAAGCCCCTATCTATATTATATATAGGAAGCCCGTCGTTAAATTGCCGCCCTGACGAGGCGGCAAGGGGCTTGTATACCGTAGATAAACTAAGGGACACAGGGAGAGAGTAGAACAGGAACGATGCACCTGACCCAAACGGGGAAAGGGAGTGCAGAGGGAAAACGAGGGCAGCGTTACAGCAGCCTACCGGGATAGAGAGCAAAGGGAACGCGGCCCGGTGTTTCCCCTCTGCATCGTTCCCCCTCTCGTGTTTGTGGCCCATGATTAAGAAAATTCCATGATGTTTGCGGAAAGGAGGACGTGGAGAATATGACCGGCGGCTTTAGAGTTCGGGAACAGAAATTTATCTGCGGTATGAATTATGCCACGGCCCCCTCTATGCAGGTGGACTTCTTCGAGGTGACAGAGCAGCAGCACAAGGCCAGCACCCGGAAAAAGAAAGAGCTTGCCACCAGCATTGCCAAGGAATCGTATAATCTGCGCAAGAGTGGTCGGTATTTGGAACTGCTGGCAAATCGGAACTTCCGACCCGGTGACTATTCCGTTACATACACCTACAACGAAGAACACCACCCTGCGCCCGGTGATCTGCAACGTGCCGACCGGGATTTTTCCAATGCCATCAAAGCATTGTACCGTATCTGCGACAAAAACGGAATCAAACACCCGAAATGGATCGTGGTTTCGGAATACTGCACGATGGACGGGGACAAGCCGCTGGGCCGTCACCATCATCATGTTATCATGTCCCACCCGGCGGGGCTGACCCGTGAAATGGTGGAAAAGGCATGGGGCAAGCGCGGCAGATCGCGTTGCGAGCCGTTGGAATTTGACCACAACAGCATTGAATCCCTCGCAAAGTACATCACCAAGAACGTGCGCTGCAAACGTCACTGGCGGCAAAGCCGCGGGCTGAAACCGCCGAAGATGCCGCGCCCAAATGACGGGAAAATGAGTCGCACCCGGCTGAAAGACGTTTGCGAGAACCGGCTGGAAGATCGAGACTACTGGGAGAGGATGTATCCCGGCTATACCCTGCACCGGTGCGAGTGCATCATAACCGGCAACGCCACCCGCCACCTGATCGTGCGCCTGTACCGCAAGCCGGAACAGCGGAGGAATAGGAGGAATCAGCCTTGAACCGTTTGACGCTGGACGACCTGCCGCCTAGATACCGGGCGCAGGCAGAAGCACAGATCGCGGCCAGAAGCGGGGGAAAGCGCGCCTTGCCGCAGTCTGTCCCCGCCGCAGTTGCCACCGCTGAAAAAATCGGCATGGACTTTGACAGCCGGGGCGAGTACGAATATTACATGGGGACGATTCTGCCCAAAGTGCAGACCGGGAAGATCGTGAAAGTGGAGCTGCACCGCACGTTCCTGCTCCTGCCAGAAAAAGAGTATGACGCGGTGAAACTCCCGGCGGTGCATTATACCCCGGATTTTGTGCTGACCTATGCAGACGGCACGGTTGAAGCCGTCGAAGTGAAATCGAAGTTTGTCCGGCGGCAGCAGCGCGATTACATACACCGTCGCCGGATGTTCATTGACCTTGTGGCCGAGCCGCGGGGATGGCATTTCATCGAGCATATCACCGCAGACACGGCGGCAGAGGTCAAAGCGTGGAAGAGTCTTGCAAAACAGAAAGGATAAAGAACATGGGAAAATCTATGCCGCCTGTTGAAGTGCGGAAGATGATGTACGAAAAGGCTGTCAACCGCTGCGTGGTCGCAAAGAGCGACACCATGAAGAACATGAAGCTCAACCGGGCCGCTGTGGGGCAGGTGGTGACGTACTGCGCCATCATTGCCGCGCAGAATCTTTTCGACCTTGATCGGGACGGGGTGGAACGCTGGCAGGCAGAGCTTATCCGGCGGAGTGAGGTGTACACGCTGGAAACCAACGTGTACGGCACACCGAAAGCACGGGAAAATCTGCGCAAGCGCACGGCCCCCAAGATGAAAGAGGACTTCACCCTGCCGGTCGAGAAGTGGCCGCGCAAAGAGTGGGAGAGGGTGCAGCTCTATGAACGCCGCGGCGCGGGTGATCTTGTGGCCCGGTTCTTTGTAGAGGTCATGGACGGTTTGGGCTACACCACAGAAGAAATCGCTGCCGCCCTGAAAGAGATACAGGGCAACTTCCGGCAGTTCCTTGAATGGTCGAAAGACGGCGAATATGTGGCCTACTACAAAATGGCCCAGTGCTATGAGCAGGCCACGGGTATAGAAGCGGCAATAGACGAAGAACCCGGCACGAAGCCGATCTTCGGGAAAGAAATCTGAGAGCTGACAGGCAGGAGGATAAACGCGGATGCAGAAAAAGGACACTGAACAGATTTTGCTCTACTATGGCAAGATCGAGAAGCAGCTTGATAGTGTCAACATGGAGCTGGCCGAGCTGCAAGACCGATACAGCCCGATCAAGGGCCTTGCGATGGACGGGATGCCACATGGCAGCACACCCGGCGACAGCACCGCGTCCCTTGCCGTCAAGCTGGCCGACAACGAAGAGTACCAGAACCGAGAAAATGAGCTGATTGTCCGGCGGGTCGTGCTGAAGTCGGATTTACAGGAAATCCGGCAGAAATTAGACCGCCTGAATGATGATTACAAAACGATCCTGAAAGGGCGGTACGTCTACGCTGACCGGTCGTTACAAAAAACGTGGGAAAGCATTGCAATTTCCATCGGCAAAAAGAAGATCACCGCGCAGAGGTGGAAAGACGCGGCTCTGGCCGTTCTGGGCGGGATGTTCGATGAAATTCCCATGATCGAAGAAATCCTCTCCCGCGCGTATGACGCGCGCGATTAAAAGGGCCGGTGTGCTGGGTATGCCGGGAAAGTGATAGAAAATCTACCAGAACCGGCAGAAACAGTCGCCCGGACAGCGGGCAAGGAAACAGCCCGGAAAGCTGTCTATAAAGGCAAGTTGGTAAAGCTCTATGCGCGTGTGCGATGAACCGCTTCCGCAAATCCTCCGAACCGCTCAGAAAAACAAACTTGCGAATACGCCAAAATAGAACGCCCTCGGCGGGTAACTCCGTCGAGGGCGTTAGTTTATATTATCACTCACCAAAACGCACTGTGAAGCCGTCCAGCGGGTCACAGTGATGCTTTTGAAGCATGGCGTTGATCTTCTTGTCCTGTTCGGTGCGATCCGGCGCGGTCACGGTGTAGGGGTGGCCGGGATCGTCCTCGTCATAGACGGCGGTGCAGCCGTGCGGAACAGAGAATGTGCCACGGTTATAGGGGTCAAAGTAAACGTCAAAGTCAAATTTCCGACGCAGGTACTTGTCTAGCATGAAAGAGCTTTTGTCCAGATCGGTGCAGAGCCGATACCCGGCGGGATCGTCAATCCACAAAAGCACGTTGCCGCCAACAAGAGCGCGGGCGGAATCCTCTGAAAGAGTGCCGCTGTACACCTTGCCATTGAACAGGCTGGACAGGATGCCGAACAGCTCTTTTTGTGCCGTGGCGGGAAGCTGCTCGATGCGGTCAACAGCAGTTTCAAAATCTACGCCGTCCAGCTTGTACTTGATTTTGCTGGGATCGTGGATGAAATCACCGGGCATAAGATTAAGCTCCATTGCAAGGCGGTACTGGTGCTTGCAAGGTCGGGTGTGGCTACCGCAAACACAGCCGTTCGGCACGTCCAGCGTGACAACGTAGTTGCCGTGTCTGCTGCTGAAATAGCCGGTCTGACCGTCAATGCAGGTCGGTGTCATGTCGGCTTTGAGGGCAGCAAGGTAGCTTTTGAGCAGCGGGCCGTCCGAAACGGTGGGAATGTGGTTCACCCATTCTGGAACCCTATTTTCGTCGGGGGGGGGTAACATTACGACACATATTTTCACCTCGTTATGTTCTTTTTTGCGTGTGGCCGGGGCGTTCCCGGCTGGCGCAAAATCTCCACTTCAATGATAGCGCAAAACGCGAATAAAAGCAACAAAACGAGAAAAGAAAATCCCCGGCGGGATGCCCGCAGGGGATGGAAGAAATTCGTGTTCAATTCGTTGGAATCGTGAACGTACTGACCGGGATTCGTTCGGTGACGGTGAATGTGTAAGTGCCGGGGCTGGTTTCGTGGCCGGAAACATCGACGTTCTCCGGCGCAAGGTGATGAACGGTGCAGAGCCGCATTTTTGCATCCGCTTCCAGCACCTTTAACCGTTCGGGGGAAGTCATGCTTTCCTGCTTGAAGTATTCTTTAGTCATTTCTTCCTGCATCTGGTTCAAGAGCTGGCGGACAAATTCGTTGGTTTCGCTGGTCATATTTCGTTGCCCTCTTTCGGCTCGTTCTTCTTGAAGATGATCTTCGGGACGCTGGGCGGCTCACCCTGCTGTTTCGTGTATTCGCTGATCTCGTTCGGCAGACCGACCGGAAAACCGTTTTCATCCAGCGGGCCGTCATAGCCGGAAAAATCTACCACATGAACCGTGGGCGGCTGGCGGAGCGTCTTGTAATACTGGCCGTCGCTGTAATTTACATCGGTTACATGATCCCACCACGCAATGTCGCCGTGTTCGTTCTGGGCGGCTTCCATAGCTGCGCGGGCTTGCTCTTCGGTGAATCCGTCAAAGGTCAGGCGGGAATCGTCGGCAAATTCGGCGACAACACGCCAAGGCGCGAAAAACTGGGCTTCGTTCACAAAAAGACCTCCTTTTTACGCATTTTGTAAAGCATAGTTCAATCTCTGGCACGAAAAATAGAAAATTCGTTGATGAAAGTATAACACAAAAAGCCCCGGCGGGGAACCGGGAGCGGAGATTCAGCGGGCCGGTCGCCGCTGAAAGGTAAAGCCGGGGTTACGTTCGGTCATTCGTGCAACAACCTTGTCCGCCTGATCTTTCGTGAACCGGGGCGCAAAAACTTTGTTCATGCCGCGCCTGCCGCCCCACGGGTCGCAGAGGGTGAAATGCTGATCTCCGGGGCCTTTGCAGTAGATGAAGTAGTAAATCGTGCTGGCCGCGGGCATATCGGGGTATCTGCGGGGCGCGGAACGTGCGGCGACATCGACAGAGAACGCGGACAGCATCGCACACCCGAAAAGGTGGGTGCAGCAGTTCGTTTTGCGGTCGAAAATCGCGGCCCCGTCCAGATCGCGCCCGTCTGCTGCATACTCCTTGACCAGATAGGCGATTCGTGTACGGGCTTCGGCAATGGTACGAAAACTCATATCTTCGTCGGTGAAATCGGCAGAAGCGCAGGTAATGACCTGATACCGATGGTTCGGATCGTATTCACGCATGGTTTGTATCTCCTTTTCGTTTTGTGGTAGCCTTGCGGCTGGGGCTGGGCTGCTTTACGGTGCAACCCGGCTAGAGTATCCGTTTTATGCGTTGAGCTGTAAAAGCGTGGCTTTCGTGGGGATCAGATGCCGTGCAAGGGTGTCTGTGTAACTCGCTTCGCCCTCGTAGCTGTCCACGATCTTCTGCTCTGCCTTGCTCATGTCGTGATAGGCTTTCTTGCCGTAGGACGGCGGCAACCATCCTTTCTTCTGGCTGGCGAACAGGTTGAACGACTTCAAAACGTCGTCATTCGTGAATGTGATGTGGCAAGTGCCTTTTTTGTAGAAAGTGGCGGTGAAGTAGCGGAACTGCACGTTCTGGCTTTGTCTGCTCTCCTCGGCGGCTTTGAGCGTTGCCCGGAGTTCGTCGCCGTTGTACTTCTTGCCGTTCGTGTCCAGATAGTGCAGGGTGCGCTCGATTCGTGACAGGCAGCTCTCAGCGTTCCAACCGGGTTCAAACCGCCCGGAGTAATCACCCCACGCCGAACACCGAAAGATCACTTTCTTGCCGACTTTGTACGCTTCGTTCGTACACCAGCCGTTGTAGTAGTGGACATTCTTCGAGTATTCGGAATTGTAGTGCAGATTCGTCCAGTCGTCGAACAGTTCCACGATCTCGCTTTCGATGCCCTGCACGATGTTGGCGGACATTTCTTCCCGGATCGTGAGGATGTTGTAAGGGCTGAAATCGTAGTCAACCAGTTCGGAAACGCGGTTGTGATATTCGTCCTGCATCGCTCTGGTTAAGTTGTCCCGGATTTGGGGCAGGTCAAAGAGCTTTTGCCAGTACAAGCCGCGCAAGCTGCGGATCGCTTCGTTATAGCTCTTGTTGAAGTTCAGCACTTCGGTTTCCTTGTCGTCTGCGGTAGCAGCAGAAAACAGGCTCTTGATTCCGTTGTACTCTTCGTAGATACGGCGGATGCCTTCGGCGGCGGCGTTGTACCGTTCCACCGCGGCGGCGATGGGATCAGCAGACACCAGCGCGGCAAGCTGCGGATCGGCTTTCATGTGGTCGGTCATTTCGTTGTTGAGTTCCAACCGGATTTTGCTTACTGGCTCCTTGTCGGGAATGTCAACGGAGATCAACGCCACCTCAACGCGGGCGGCGCGGCGGGCGTTCTTGAAAGCGTCCGGGATGTATTTGATCTGGGCGTTGAGTTCGTTTAGCTTTTGTACAAGCTCTTTCCGCTCGTTCGTGTAGGGGTTGCGGATGGTTTCGGCGTTGAGCAGACAGCAGATTTTGCCGCCGTCTTTCATGATCTCTAAAGCCTTGAGCAAGTGAGCAGCACCGGCGGAAAAAGGCGGGTTCATGATGATCGCCGCGTATTTCTTCGCGGGGCGGAACGTGAGAAAATCGTCATGCACCACGCGGAAACCGTCTTTCTTCAGTTTGGCGCGGAAGTCGCTGGACAGTTCCACACAGTCAAGATCAAACTCTTTCGCCTTGCTCGTGCTGTAACGGTCAAGTTCTCCCGTTTTGGGATCGTGCCGAATATCTGCAACGGCGTGAATCTGGCGGGCCAGTGCGCCGTCACCGGCAGAGGGTTCAAGAATGGGCTGCGGTAGGTGCTTCCAGCCGTATTTTGTGCTTTGCAGACTGTAAGCCATTTCCCACGCGAGATTGTCAGGAGTGGGGTAAAAATCCCGGCTATCGTTCGGGGTCGTCATGGTTCGTTCTCCTTTTCGTGTTGGATTCACCCCGGCGGGGTGGTGGGGCTGGGCTGCTTTGAGCGGTGCAACCCGGCTAGAGCGTCCGCGCTGGGAGTCAAGCGCAATTTTCGTTGTGAGCCTTGCCCGCATTGAGCGCGGCCTGTTCGGTGAGGAAGTGCGGCGCGTTCTGCATCGTGTCGGAAATGTCGGCCACGCTCTCCACCTTGTCGAGTGCATCGCGCATGGTGAAGAAGTGGCACTTCTGCCGGGTGCGGCCCTTGCTGATCGCTTCTTCGTAATCCATGATGCAGAGCGGGTTTGCGGTCGTAACGCTGATTTCGAGATTGCAAGAGGTGGGACGACCCGCACGGTCAAAAATCGTGGTGACGGTGTAGAGGGTGTAGGAAACGGGCATGGTAGTGGCGGCGTTGTTGTTGAGCTTATACATAATCGTTCTTCCTTTCATGGTTCGTTGTAGGCTTTCCCCGGCGGGCTGTCGGGGCGGTGGGATCGGGTCGCTTTGCGGTGCGGCCCGTCAAGGTATCCGTTTCACTGCTGGGCTAAAATCGTGCTCAACCATGTGGAAGAATCAGCGCAATCAACCATCTTCACAAAGTAGCGGCCCGTTACAAGCTGGAACGCATATTGTGTGGTGTAAGTGCCGCTGTACATTTCCCGGCTGCAAAACTCTTCGATGTTGTTCCGGGTGTGCCAGTTGCGCGGCGGCAGCACGTTCAGCGCGTCCTCATAGTCCTGTTTCGTGATCTCGACCATTTCCGGGGTGAGCAGCTTTTCCCGCTCAAAGTCCAGCCATTCGCCGTAGGTCATGACGGCATAAGAGTGGGCCTTTTCTTGCGAAAGGCGGCTTTCCCAATACCCCCGGTCGCTTTCGTAGTCGCCGGACTCGATGATCTGGGTGATCCGCTGGATGCTTTCGGCGGTGCTCTTCCGGGCGGCGTTCAACACCTCTTCGGCGGTGCGGGGCGTGGGCCAGCCGGACACAGTGAAAGCGTAGATATGGACGTTGGGAACATCCACAACAACAAGTTCGTTCTTCTCTTCGTTGGCGGTCATGGTATAATCTCCTTTTCGTTTTCGTGATTCACCCCGGCGGGGTGTGGGGCTGGGCTGCTTTGTGCGGTGCAACCCGGCTAGAGTGTCCGCGCTGGAATCATGCCAGCACACCGGCGGCGATGCTTGCAAAGTCGAGCTGTTGGACGCTGGGAACCATTTCGGGCTTGCTCTGCTCTTCTTCGAGTTCGTGCAAGGCCATCACAAAGGCGGCTGCTTCCCGGTCGCTGCTGATAAAGTCGTGCATCTTCTGCACCCACTGATCCACCAGCGCATGAAACGCGGGGTCATTCTTTGAACGGTTGTCAAACTCTTTCACCGCTTCCCGGTATTCGTGGCTTTCGTCGTCATCGTGAGAGCGGTACAGCCGGGAATAATGCTCACCAAACAGCTTTTCGAGCTTGTCCAGATCGACGACCGGGGCGGCGGGCTGCTTCTTTGCTTCCTCTACGGCGGTTCGTGCGGTGCGCCACTCAGCAAGGGCGGCGGCTTGTCCGGCGCGGTCGGTTTCGGGAACAGCAATAAAGCGGTTCATTGCATCCCGTGCGGCCTGTTCTGCCTTTTTGACGGAATCCGGGGCGGCTTTCGTGGTGCGGGGCTTCTTCGGGGCGGTTTTCGTGGGAAGCGGATCAACGTGAACCAGTTCGGGAAGTTCGTGGTGCTCTTCAACGACGACCGGCGCGGGGCGGGCGGCTTCGGCGGCTGCTTTTTCGGCGGCTTCCTTTGCGGCCTTGCGTTCTGCTGCAAGCCGCTTGTTGTATGCGATGATCTCCGCCGTGGACTTGAACCGGGCTTGCGGGGCGGGGCGGCTGCTTTCAACTTGTAAGCAACTGAAAAGATGGGACTTCGTAGGGTAGTAATGCGGATCGGGTGCGGCTTCCTTGCCCTCTGCCGCGGCCTTTTCGCGCTGCTCTTTGCTGGGCTTCGTGGTGTACTTCCACAAGTAGCATTCAAGCAATGCTTTTTCGCCTTTCTTGACACTCTTGCCCTCTTTCTTCCAGAAGTCGAACGTGTGCAGTTCGTCCGCTGCAAACATGATCTCAATGTCCGCGGCGGTGGCGGGCTTTTCGTTGCCGTCCTTGTCAACGATCTTGCAAGATGCAGCAACGGCGGCGATCTCTTCCGGGGTGTGGTGTGCGGTGGCGATCTGGTGCAGCGTGGCCGGGTTAAGACGTTCGGCGGCAGCGCGGATGATTTGTTTATTCGTCATGGTAAATACTTCCTTTCGTGTTTCGTTTTGTGGATCGTCCCGGCGGTGTGCCGGGGGAATGGGATCGGGTCGCTTTCAGCGGTGCGGCCCGTCAAGGTGTCCGGCGTTTCATCTTTTCACAGGTTGCGGGCGGATTCTGCCAACTGGTTAATGTGGACGGGGTGAATGCTGCTGTAAACGTGCATTCTGTCCAGATCGGCGGGGGTTGCGGCGGTGTCGATGGATTCGGCCCACACATGAGCGGCGGCGGATACTCGACCATCGGCGCGGTTGGTAGAGTTTACCAGATTCGCAACGGTGGCGGCGGTGGCGGCCTTGCCGATCTTCTCGACCATGCGGGCGACGGTGGCGGCGGGGCCATCGGTGCGGGCGTCGCTGTAAATGGCGGTCAAGGTGTCGAGGTTGTCGCGGATCGTCCGGCGGGCGGCGATCATTTCGGGGCGGGTCATGTTCTCAAAGTTCAGCATGGTTTGATCTCCTTTTCTTTCGGTTTATGCGGTGTAGTGGTTCGCGGCGGCGAAAGTGTCCAGATCATCGGGGCTGTCAATCGCGCCCATCGGTTCGCCGTTGCGATAAACAACGTAGTACGGGCCATAATCGGCGGCTTTCATGATCGACCCGTCGGGGGTCGTCCATGTTACGGCGTATTCGCCGGATTCAATCGCGGCGATCTTTTCAGAAAGTTTCATGCGGCTTGACCTCTTTTCTGTTTTGCGGTGTTTCGCTTGGTGTGATTGCATTATACGTCTACGTTTGTCTGTTGTCAATACGTCAACGTATAGTTTGGACGAATGCACAAACGTAGACGTAGAAAACTGTGAAAAATGTATACGTTGACGTTTGGGGCGGGGTGTGATATACTCAAAAAAAAGGGGGTGACAAAATGCCGACTTCCGCCGCCCAAAAGAGGGCAAATATTGCGTACAATCGACGACAGGACAGCATAACGATCCGACCGACAAAAGAGGACGGCGCAAAAATCCGCGCCGCCGCCGTCGATGCGGGGCAAAGTATACAGCGGTATATCATGGACGCTTGCGCCGCCCGCATGGAGCGCGACGGATTCCAGCCGCCCGACGTGGACGACAGCAGCACCGGCGGCGGGTGATTCCAGCCGCCCGAAAATTTGACGCAAAAAAGAGGTAAACGCGGCGCGGGCCGTGTCTACCTCTTTTTTTGTTGCCCGTTTTCCGCGGGGCGATTTTTCCGGGGCGTTTTCCGTGGGCGGGTCGATGCCGCCCGCCGCCGGGGGAGATCGTACCCCGCCGCCGCTGAACGCTGGACAGGCCCCGCCCCGCGCCTGGCCGATGATGCCGCGCCGGTAGGAGATCGCACCCCGCCCCGCACATCATAGCTATATAGGAGAGGACAGCAGCACCCCGCCCCGCACATCATACCAGCACCAGACAGCAGCACCGCCCGCCATACGCCCGCCGCCACGCCCCGCCGCCCTACATAGCTATATAGGACAGGACAGCCCCGCGCCGGGCCGATGATGCCGCCGATCTGCACCCCGCGCCGGGCCGATGATGCCCGCGCCGGTAGGAGATCGCCCGCCGCCGCGCCCTACATAGCTATATAGGAGAGGGCAGCAGCACCCCGCTCCGCTGGACAGATCGCCCCGGACAGGCCGCGCCGGGCCGATGATGCCCCGCCGCCGCGCCCCGCCGGATCGAATCGGTGACAGGCTGTCACCAGTTCAGCCCGCCCCGCGATACCTCAAAGGATGCCCGCCGCCGGTGTTTTGCCGCCCTTTTCCGTCATTTTGACGGCTTTTCAGCCTGTTTTGGCGGGATTTTTCCCGGATTTTTGGCGATTTTGACGGCTGAAAAAGTCCGATTTTTCGGTCTTTTCTTCCTTTTTCTACCATTTTCCGGGCCACCGGCAAGGTACTGGGGAGGAAGATTCTTCCACTCACGGGTCCGAAAGCCCGAAAATTTTCTAGGTATAGGGGCTTTTTTGCACTTCCCCGGAGGGGGGTCTGAAAAAGTTAGGGGGGATTTTTTCGGGAAAATTTTCAAAATGATACACCATGATACACTTTTCCGGGTATAATAGGTACAGTGAAAAGTAAGCGAAGCTCCACGGCAATATGTCGTGGGGCTTTTTCTTTTACGCGGATTCTGGAAACGAGGTGCAGGAGTGATGCGGGATGCCGAAGCGGAACGACAAGCGCGACACCGCCAAGGCTGAGTATGTCAAGCGGCGGCGGTCTGGCGAGAAGATCAATCTCAAAGACTTTGCCAACGAACAGGGCGTGACCTATGGCACGGTCCGCAACTGGAAGAGAATCGACCAGTGGGAAGATGCCATAGAGCGCAAGCGCGGCGGGCAACCCGGCAACAAGAACAGCCGGGGCAAGAAGAACGCCAAGGGCAACCCCGGCGGCGGTGCGCCGGACGGCAACACCAACGCCGAGAAAGACGGCGCGTACAGCACTATCCATCTTGACAAGCTGACAAAAGAGGAACGGGAGTGGCTGGATGCGATACCAACCGGGGCGAGTGCGAACAACGCCTATGAGTTGAAGCTGCTGCGGATTCAGCAACGGCACATCATGGAGAAGATCGCAGAGTACGAAAAGTGCAACCCGGAAGAACTGTTCACGGCCACCATCACCGATATGCGCAAACCCGGCCCGGATGCCGAGGGAAAAACGGCGGATAGTGCTGTGCAGAAGATGGCGATGGTCAACAAGGACAGTGCTTTTGTTCGAGTGACCCAGCTGCGGGAAGCCCTGAACAAGGTTTCTGGCAGAATCATTTCTCTTACAACGCAGATTCGACAGCAAGAAGAATTTGAAAAGCGGTACGCGCTGGAACTGGCTCGCCTTGACATTGCAAAAATGCGGGCGACCGGTGAAGTGGATATAGACCCGGAGGGGGACGAAGAGGATGAAGAAGAAGCTCCACACGACAAAGATAGTGGCGCAGTATCTTGACCTGTCCGAACGCCGGGTGCGACAGCTCCGGGACGAAGGTGTGCTGGAAGAAAAAGCCCCCGGCTTGTATGACTTGCGTTCCAGCGTCCGGCGGTACATCAACTATCTGCGGGGCGACGAGGGCGGCAAGGCTGATCTCAACGAGGAACGGGCAAAGTTGACAAAGGAAAAGAGAATCGCCGCTGAAACCGAGAACAAGGTGCGCAACGGGGAACTTTACCGCAAGTCGGATATTATGACCGGAATGACAACCATCGTCATGAACCTTCGTTCAAGACTGCTTGCCCTGCCGAACAAGCTGGCGGCGAACATTGCCAAGCTGGACGGAGACGAGGATAAAATCATGGACTTGCTGCAAAGCTCGCTCCACGAGATTATGGAAGAGTTTTCAAACTATCAGGTCGCGTTGGAGCGGCCAAAGGATGATGAAGATGGGCAAGACGGCAAAGAAAAAGGATAAGCCGAAAAACAAATGCAAGAGCTGTCCGTGGGGAAAGCGCATTCATCAGCGGCTTACTCTGTGTATGTTCCCGGAATGTGTCAGGGGTGAGCCGAAACATGAAAAAGAAGCGGATCGTAAAACTTGAACCGCAGACAGTGGAACTGTTTGCAGAGGTTTTAAGTAAGCTGCGCCCGCCGCCGCCGCTGACGGTCAGCCAGTGGGCGGACAAATACCGGGTGCTGTCCGCTGAATCAAGCGCAGAGCCGGGGCGATGGCATACAGAGAAAGCCCCATACCAGCGGGCTATCATGGATGCCATTGGTGATCCTCACGTCCGGTCGGTCGTCGTCATGTCAGCAGCGCAGATCGGCAAGACGGATGCTTTCATCCTCAACCCGTTGGGCTACTACATGGACTATGCGCCATGTCCGGTGATGTGTATGCAGCCGACCCTTGACATGGGACAAACGCTCTCGAAAGACCGCATTGCTCCAATGATCCGGGACACGCCCCGGCTTACCGGCCTTGTAGATACCAAGAGCCGGTACGCTGGCAACACCGTCATGAAGAAGAATTTTCCCGGCGGACACATCACCATTGTGGGTGCAAACAGCCCGTCCAGCCTTGCCAGCCGCCCAATCAAGGTGCTGCTGGCGGATGAAATCGACCGCTACCCAAAGAGTGCGGGAACAGAGGGTGATCCCCTCGATCTGGCAAAGAAACGCCAGACGACCTTTTGGGATTACAAGACCGTCATGGTCAGCACTCCCACCATCAAGGGAGACAGCAGAATCGAGGATGCCTACTTGCTTTCTACGCAAGAGGAATGGAACGTACCATGCCCGGAATGTGGAGCATACCAGCCGCTCCTCTGGGAGAACGTCAAGTTTGACCCGGACGATCTTGACAAGGGTGTGAGCTACGTCTGCCGGGAGTGCGGCTGCATCGCCAACGAATATAGGTGGAAAGAGCAGGGCATTCACGGCAAGTACGTTGCAGCCAACCCCGGCGCAGAAGCCAGAGGATTTCACCTGAACACGCTGGCTTCAACCTTTGTGGGTTGGAAAGAGGTCGTGCAGAAGTTCATAGAAGCCAAGATCGCCCTTGACCACGGCAACCCCGAACAGATGAAAGTTTGGGTAAACACCGAGCTGGGTGAAACGTGGGAAGAACGCGGAATCCAGTTGGAGGACACCGAGCTGTTCAACCGCCGCGAAATCTACGCCGCAGAAGTGCCGGACGATGTTCTGTATCTTACTGCCGGTGTTGACGTGCAGGACGACCGCTTTGAAGTTGAGGTGGTCGGCTGGGGCGAGGGTGTGGAGAGCTGGGGCATCCGCTACCAGAAAATCTACGGCGATATGCTGTCGGATCAGGTGTGGGACGACCTTGATGACTTCCTGCTCCAAACGTGGCGCAAGGCGGATGGCACGGCCTACCCACTGTTGGCTACCTGCATCGACTCCGGCGGACACCACACCGACGCGGTGTACCGGTTCGCCAAGGAACGGCTCAACCGCCGCATCTTTGCGATCAAGGGCATGGGCGGCAGCGGAGTCCCGTTCATCCGCAACCCGTCCAAGAACAACCGCGTCAAGGCGGAGCTGTTCATTCTAGGCGTTGACGCTGGCAAGACGACCATCTACCAGCGGTTGGAGGTCAAGACCCCCGGACCGAACTACTGCCATTTCCCGTCCAACCCGGAAGCGGGTTACACGGAGGAATACTTCAAGGGCTTAACGGCTGAGAAGAAAGTGGTGCGGTTTGTGAAAGGCCGCTTGAAAGAATACTGGGAAATCAAAGACAAAGAGCATAAACGAAACGAGCCGTTGGACTTGCGCAATTACGCAACCGCGGCTCTTGCCATTTCTCGCCCTGTGCTGAAAAAGACGGACGCAGACGGAACCACCGTCCAGCCGGTCAAGAAAGCGCGGGGCCGTCGTCAACTTTCGGGAGGTATCTAAATGGCAGGAATTACGCTGGAAACAGCACAACGGATGCTGGACGTTTGGGTAGCCGCCGAAGAGAGCGTATCGCACGGCCAGAGCTACCAGATCGGCAACCGGTCGCTGACCAAAGCCGACCTGACGCAGATCGGTAAACGAATCGAATACTGGTCGAACAAGGTGACGGAACTTTCCCGTCAGCGGAACGGCAGGAACCGGATGGGGCATTTTGTACCCCGTGACCTGTAAGGGAGGGCTGACATGGGAATGTTTGATAGCCTGCTCACGGCGATTGCCCCGGAGCGGGCGGTGAAACGTGCTGCCGCACAGTCGGCAATACGGGCAATCAATTCGGGCTACTCCAACTATGGAGCCAGTCTGCACAAGAAATCCATGCGGGGCTGGACATGGCACGGAGGAAGCCCGAAAGAGGACATCGAGGATAATCTTCGAGTCCTGCGGGAAAGAAGCCGCGATGCCTTTATGGGCGTTCCGCTGGCGACCGGTGCAATCAAGACGATGCGCACCAACGTGGTGTGCGGCGGCTTGACCCCGACACCCCAGATCGACAACGCCTTTCTGGGTATCTCCGATGAAGAAGCCCAGAAGATCAACGCCCAGATCGCACGGGAGTTTGGCCTGTGGGCGAACAAACCGACCTGCGATGCAGACCGGCTCGATAACTTCTATATGCTCCAACAGCTAGTGTTCACGGGTTTCCTGCTGAACGGTGACGCTGTGGCAGTGCTGCAAAACAAGAAGTCGCCCGGTGTGCCGTATGATCTGCGGCTGCGGATCATCGAAGCCGACCGGTTATGTTCGCCCGGCTTTATGGATGTGCTTTCGCCTTGCGAGATCAACGGTCGCCATGTTGAAAAGATCGTGCAAGGTGTTGAAACCGATGCAGCGGGAATGGTCGTTGCCTACTGGATTTGCGACCGTCACCCGCTGGCAAGCACGGCGGCGGCTGGCCTTGCAGCATCACACTGGACAAGGGTGGAAGCCTACGGCGCAAAGACCGGGCGGCAAAACATCCTGTGCCTGATGCAGCGTGACCGCGCCGGTCAGGTACGGGGAGTGCCGCTGCTGGCTCCGGTGCTGGAAAGTTTGAAGCAGCTGGGCCGCTTCACGGACGCAGAACTGACCGCAGCGGTCGTCAGTGCCATGTTCACGGTTTTCATCAAGAAAACGGATCAGTCTGACGAGATACCGTTTGGCGAGATGCTTCCGCCGGAGGTGCAAGTGGATGCCCCGGACAAAACCAGTGTAGAGCTGGCTCCCGGCGCGTTTATCGACCTGAATCCCGGCGAAGATGTACAGTTTGCAGACCCCAAACATCCGACCACGGGATTTGAAGCGTTCATGAACGCCATTGTGAAGCAGATGGCCGCAGCGTTGGAAATTCCGTCCGAGGTGCTTTACAAACAGTTCAGCACAAGTTACTCAGCGGCGCGGGGCGCACTGAACGAGTTCTGGCGAACAACCGGGATGCACCGTGACTGGTTTGCAGACTATTTCTGCCAGCCGGTCTACGAAGCATGGTTCCGGGAAGCTGTGTGCAAGGGCAGGATCAAAGCCCCCGGTTTTCTGGTTGACCCGGCTGTGGCCGCGGCATACATGAACTGCACATGGAACGGCCCAGCACGGACAAACCTCAACCCCAAGGACGAAGCCGCAGCCGCCCAGATGCGGGTGAACAGCGGCTTCTCTACGGCAGCACAGGAAACCGCCCAAATGACCGGCGGAAGTTACGAAGCAAATATGCGGCAACGGAAATCCGAAGCCGCACTGAAACGGGAGGTGGACGAAATTGCAGGAGCACAAGCACAACAGCAAACCGCTGTTCCTGAACGGAACGGCGGCGACCCCGGCAAAGACGAATAATAAGAAATTTTGGGAGTTCCGCAATGCAGCCGACACCGGCGGCACGGCGGAACTTCTGCTTTATGGCTACATCAGCGAAACGAGCTGGATGGGCGATGAAGTGACCCCGAAAGAGTTCGCCGCTGATCTTGCGACGATCCCGGCAACGGAGGATTTGACGGTGCGCATTTGCAGCGGCGGCGGCGACGTTTGGGCTGCACAGGCAATCGGTGCGCTGCTGGAAAACCGGATCGGCACAGTCACGGCACAGATCGAGGGCATTTGCGCCAGTGCCGCAACCATCGTGGCAAGCCATTGCAAGGTGGTCAAGGCGGCGGAAGATGCAACCTACATGATCCATCCCATCCGGGTGAACCCGAACGGGTTTGTGGACATGGCGGGCTTGCAGCAGCTTATGGATGCGCTGACCGTGATGCGTACCAACGTGCTGAACCAGTACGCCAAAAAGACCGGCCACACCGTCGAGGAAGTGGCGGCGTGGATGGATGCTACATCGTGGTGGTCTGCAAACGAAGCCAAAGAACACGGCTTTGTGGATGAAGTCACGACCGGCAACCAAACCAAGGCACAGGTCGAAAACCGCAACGGTGCGCTGTTCATCAACAGCGTTGCCGTGCCGGGTGCTTTCGACGATGCCCCTGAATTTGTACGAAACCGCGCTGTGGTGGCCCCTGCCGCAGAGGACGGTTTTGTAAATACCACCGACAACAGCAACCCGGCGGAAGAGCCGGACAACGACAACGGAGGAACCGAAATGGAGTTCAAGAACAAAGAAGAGCTTCGGGCGGGCTGTCCTGATCTGGTCAATGAGATCGTGAACGATGCCCGTGCAGAAGCACAGAAGCAGGAACGTGACCGTCTTGCCGCCATTGACGAGATCGCAGACACCATCCCGTCCGAGCTGGTGGCAGAAGCCAAGTATGGCGCAAAGGCTTGCACCGCACAGGAGCTTACCTACCGCGCCGCTCTGGATGCCAAGAAGAAAGGCCATAAGCTGCTGGACGATGTGCAGGACGACGCACAGGCCAGCGGCGCAAATGCCGTGGGCGGTGCAACCGCTGGCGGTGTGGGCGGTACTGGCGTGACCAACACCAAGCCGACCGATGCCGAGAAGCGGGCCGCTTTCAAGAACCTGCTGCACCCCAAAAAGGAGGACTGACCTATGGCAACTAAGATGCTGAGTGAAAAGCTGGGCGAGGTCGAGTACGACAACCTGATCGTGGGTCTGACCCCGCCAAAGCGCGTCGGTGCTGGCAAGATCGCAAGCACCGGCAGTAAAGAAGCGACCTATACCCGCGGTACTGTGTTCGCCAAGAGCGCAAAGGACGGCAAGCTGTACATTCTGGGCAGCACCGCAGCTTCCGGCGACACGCTGACCGCTGACTGCATCCTGACCGACGACGTGACCGTCCCGGCCACCGGCGATGCGACCACCACCGTTTATCTGGCTGGCTGTTTCAACCCGGACAAGCTGGTGGTCAAGGACGAGTACACCATGACCGAAGCGGACAAGAGCGCACTGCGCATGAACGGCATTGCAGTCCTGCCCGTGACTGAGATGTGAAAGGAGGATACATACAATGGCTGAGATTCTTCTGAATTTCTTCGACAACATCATTCTGGCAGCAGCCGTTGAAGAGGTCGTCCCGGCGGTCGGCTTCTTCAAAGATCGCTATTTCCCGACCGGTGCAGGTGACATTTTCAAGGCCGACAAGGTTATTACCGAGTACCGCGATGGCGACCGCAAACTGGCCGCGTTTGTTGCTCCCCGTGTTGGCGACATTCCCATGACCCGCAGCGGCTATGAGATCACCAGCATCAAGCCCGCCTATATCGCACCGTCCCGTCTGCTGACGCTGGACGAGCTGACCAAGCGCGGCTTTGGCGAAGCAATCTATCCCGGCATGGACGAGCAGCAGAGAGCCGCCCGCCTGCTGGTGGATGATATGGCCGACATGGATGCCCGCATTACCCGCCGCGAAGAGTGGATGGCTGCGCAGACCATGATTAACAACGGCTGCGATATGGTGGAGTACATCGACGATGTGACGCAGGGCGACACCAAGCAGGTGCGCTTCTTCACCGGCGAAAAGAGTAACCACCTGTATACCGTGGCAAAGAAGTGGAACGAGACTGGCGGCGATTACCGCAGCGATGTGCGTAATATGTGCCGTATGCTGTCCTCCCGCGGCCTGCCCGCTGCCGATCTGGTTCTCGGTACGGATGCTGCTGACTACATCCTGACCGATGAAGCAACCCAGCGGCTTCTGGACAAGAACAGTGGTATCATCACCGGCGAGATTCGCCAGCAGCTTTCCAAGTACGACGGTGTTGTGCTCATGGGCACTCTGAACTTCGGCGGCTTCATGCTCACCGTGTTCAGCGTCGATGAAACCTACTCCGACGACCACGGCCTGACGAAGAAGTATTTCCCCGCCGATGCTGCTATGGTGACTGCTCCCAACTGCGGCCACATGATGTACGGCTCCATCACCCAGATGGATTACGGTCAGGTGAACTACTCGACCTATGCTGCAAAGCGTGTTCCGAAGTTCGTCGTGGATCAGGACAAGGACACCCGCAAGCTCCGTCTGGGCTGTCGTCCTCTGGCCGCTCCCAAGAACAAGAACCCGTACATCTTCGCCGCAAACGTGGTGGGCTAAACCGGAAAGGAGCAGCTACATGAAAATCGTTCAGATCATCGCCGGTGGTTACGGCCACCGTCCCAAGGCAAACGCCCCCGCCAAGCTGATTCTGGCGGGGGAATTTGTTTGCCTTGATGATGCCGAAGCTGACCGCCTTGTGCAGCAGGGCGTGGCAGTCTATGGCGAACCGGACGAGGAAACCCGCGAGATTGTGGAACAGGCAGATGCCGACGGCAACGAGCCTGAACCGCACCCCGCCGCGGCGGACAAAACGCCCCGCAGGAAGGCCCGCAAGACCTCTGCGGAGTAAACGGGTGCGACCATGACCGACTTTCTGGAAATGGCAATGGCTGACATTGACGAGGTTTTCTTTCAAGAGTTTGTCGAAAAGCACACCATCGACGGAGAAGAGTTCGATGTTGTGCCGTATGAGGTAGACCTGAGAGAGCGCAAGTCGCACTGGGAAGCCGGAGCCAAACAAAACTTCGACCAAGGACTGTATATTTCTCAAAAGCAGTTTTTTGTTCGCGTTGCTGATTATGGCCCTGCTCCTAAAATCGGGAAACCGATGGAGTACGACAAGATCACCTACTCGGTGAAGAGCTGCCAGACAGAACATGGTCTGTATTTGGTCACGTTGGAGAGGGTGCGGCAGTAATGGCAAAAGCAATCTATGACGTGCAAGTGCCAAACATCGGTGAGGTGGAACGTGCGCTCGGCGATCTGCATGACAAGGCTCCCAGAGCCATGAAGAATGCAGTCAACCAGACCGCCACGAGAGCCAAGAACATGATGGTTCGGCAGGCACGGCTTCGGTACGCCGTCAATTCCGTCGGTCGCCGTCACCTGAATGCGTTGAAAATCCGCAACAGGGCGACGACGCAGAACCCCACGGCGGAGATTTTTATTTCCAGCCGCCGAAACGATCTGGGCGATTTTCAGTCAAACCCGGCTGTTCCTCACATGGGAACAAGCTGGGTTTTGTCGCCTGAGTTCCACACCTCCCGTGTCTTGAAGAAAAATCCGATGGCCCCGCTGACCGGCGGACAGACCGATTACGGTCAGGCGAGTAAGGGCTTTCTGGTGAAGTTCGACAGTGGACACGTTGGCATGGTGCAGAGGATTCTCGGTCGTCCGGCGACAAACCCGAAATCGACAAGATGGAGGAACAGGAACGGCATCGTAGAAAAACTCTACACCATGTCCAGCCCGTCGGCCAGTGCTATGCACAGTACGGTATGGCGGGAAGAGGTGGAGCCGGACAGCGAGATCATCTTGCAGGAGCGGTTACAGCATGAGGTGTCCAAGATTCTGCTGCAAGCCGGGAGGAAAGCAAAGTGAGAGAAAGAAACTATACGCCGGTTGACGCTGTGAAGTGTCTGCACGAAGAGCTTGAAAAACTCTTTGAGGGCAAGACGTTCAGCGGTCAGGGCGAAGATAAGCCGCTCAACATCTTCGACTTTGAATTTCCGACCGACTTCGGCAACGACGAAGATGTGGACACAGTAGCCGCCGCCGCCCCGTTTATTCTGGTCAAGGCCGCAGGTTGGAGCATCGACAAGATGGAAGAACCGGAACTGGTGGACATGAGCCTGATTATTTGTACATACCAGACACCCAGCCGCAATAAGGCGGAGGGAGCGCGGGACATGAAAGCCCCGGCGGTGCTGGATTTGTACAACATCATGCAGGATTTGGCCCAGCATTTCCGCGTCTACAACGTCTTTGGCGATTACTTCAACGTGCTGCTCCCCATTGATTGTGCGATCCAGCAGGATAACACAAGTCCGTACTACTTCGCTACCGTGCAGATGGACGTGACCTGCCCCAGCATGAGCAGCGAGAACAACCCGGAAATTGAGGTGTTAATATGAGCGAGAGAAAGCAGACCGCCGCAGAGAATACCGCAGCGGTGGAAAAGACCGGCCCTGTTGTGTACTGTGGCCCGTCCGTAAAGAACACTGTGAAGCAGTTTACCGTGTACAGCGACGGCGACGCGCTGCCGGATGCGGTGACTGACTTCCTGAACAGAATCCCGGCGGCACGGGGCCTGATGGTTCCCATCGCCGACTTCGCAAATACTCGCGCAGCTCTGGAAAACCCCAAGAGCGGCGCGGGTATTATTTTTGCCGCGGTTAAGGCGGCACTGAACTAAAGGAGGGAGTAACGCATGGCAGTTTATAAGCATGGCGTTTACGTCACTGAGCAGCCGACCGGTGTTGTTGCACCGGTACAGTCTACCGCTGGTTTGCAGGTGGTGATCGGTACTGCGCCGATCAACCGCGCCAGCGACCCCTATCACTGCACCAACACCCCGATGCTGGCAAACACCCTGAAAGGTGCGACCGCAGCGGTCGGTTATAGCAACGACTACGACAAGTACACCATCTGTCAGAGCATGGGGGCCTGTTTCAAGGTGATGGGCGTTGCGCCGGTGATCCTGATTAACGTCCTCGACCCCAACAAGCACAAGAAGGACATGGCAGAAACCACCGTGCAGGTCAACAGTGGCGTTGCAACTGTGGAGCAGAAAGACATTCTGCTGGACAAGCTGGTTGTCAAGTCCGCATCTACGACCCTGACCGCTGGCACGGACTACACCGCAGCCTTTGACGATGACGGTTATGTGACCATTGCCATCATCCCCGGCGGAAAGGCCGCGAGCGCAACCAGCCTGACCGTGAGTGGTGTGCAGATCGACCCCGATGCCGTTACCGCCGCCGACATTGTGGGCGGTGTGAATGCCAAGGGCGTAGAAACCGGCATGGAGGTAATCCGTCAGATTTACCCCGCGCTGAACATGACCCCCGGTATTCTGCTGGCTCCCGGTTGGTCGGAGAATGCTACCGTTGCCGCTGGCTTGCAGGCGAAAACCGGCAACATCAACGGCGTGTTCCGAGCTGTTTGTATCGTGGATATTGACAGCTCTGCCACAGGCGCAACCACATACACCGAGGTAAAGCAGCAGAAAGAGAAGCAGGCGGTCACTAGCCCGAACTGCTACCCTGTCTGGCTGTATGCCAAGGTGGGTGATACGCGCTATGCTGGCTCCGCTATGGCGGCGGCGCTGACTGTGGCGACCGATGCGGCCAACGGCGACATTCCTCATGTCAGCCCGTCCAACAAGACGCTGGCAATCTCTGCCGCCTGCCTGAAAGACGGTACGGAGGTGCTGCTGGATCAGGAACAGGCGAACGTCGTCAACTCGTTCGGCGTGGCAACGTGGCTGAACATGAACGGCTTCCGTCTGTGGGGCAACAATACGGCCTGCTACCCCGGCAACACCGACCCCAAGGATCGCTGGTTCAGCGTCCGCCGCTTTATGAGCTGGGACGATAACACGTTCATTCAGACCTACTTCCAGAAAGTCGATGATCCGCTGAACAAAAGGCTTATCGAAGCTCTGGTGGACAGCGAGAACGTGCGCGGCAACAGCTTTGTTTCCCGCGGCATTTGCGCCCGTCATGAGATTCAGTACATTGAGAGCGAGAACCCGACCACCTCGCTGCTGAATGGCTGCATCACGTTCCACAAGTACCTGTCCCCGTTCAACCCGGCGGAGGACATCGAAGAGCTGGTGGAGTTCGACCCCAACGCGATCTCTGACGCGCTGGGCGGCTAAACGAGAAAGGAGGATATGAGTTATGGCACTGGATACTAACCTGAACCCGGAAATTGTCAACAGTTTCAACGTCTACATTGACGGCGTGAAAGCCATCGGCACGGCCCCGGAGATCACCCTGCCGCAGATCACCTCGGAAACTATTGATGTTTCCGGTTCTGGCATCCTCGGCAAGATCAGCGCACCGAACATCGGCCAGTTTGAGAGCATCGAGCAGGAGGTTTCTTTCAACCTCGTGTATTCGAGCTTTGTCAACGTGCTGTCCCCGAAGCGTCAGGTCAATCTGACTTTCCGTGTGGCGCAGCAGGCGGTCGATAAGAGCCTTGGCTATGCCTACAAGGGCCTGCGAATCGTCGAGATCGGTCGTGTCAAAGAGTTCACTCCCGGCAAGATCAAGGCGGGCGAGGGCATGGAAGCAAAGGTCAAGCTCGAACTGACCTACCTGATGATTGAGAACGACGGCGAAGAGATTATCGCCATCGACAAACTGAACGGTATCTACCGTGTGCAGGGTGAGGATATGCTGGCGGATGTTGCCGCTCTGATCTGATCCCAAAGGAAACGAATGACCGCCCCGAAAGACCGGGGCGGTCAATTTTTTGTATCTGACAGAAAGGAAACTTCATCATGGAGAAGAACATTTCTACCGCCGCAGAGCAGACCGAAACCGCAGAGGTCAAGAAGAACCCGAAGATCATCGAGCTGGCCCGTCCCTATAAGTTCGACGACAAGGAGTATACCGAGATCGACCTGTCCGGTCTGGACGGCCTGACCATCAAGGACGCGGTGCTTATCATCAAGAAGCTGTACAACGAGGGTGAGCTGGCCGCGATGATTACCCCCGAAACTGCCACCGCATACACCGACGCTCTGGCCGCAGCAGCAACGAAGCTCCCCATTGAGTTCTTCCAGTTGCTTCCCATCGGCGCAAGCAAAAAGGTACGCCAGACCGTACAGGCATCCCTCCGCAGCGCGACGGCAGAGGACGGCGACGACAAGGACGATCATAGCCACGTCATGAAGTTCGGCAAGCCCTATACCTACAAGGGCGAAACCTACACTTCCGTTGATCTGTCCGGTGTCGCCAACATGACCGGCATGAATGTCCGTCAGGCGGAGAACCGCATGGAGGAAGAGGACATTCGCGCAGCAGAAAAGACCCTGAACTACTACTACTGCTGCCTGATCGCTTCTATGGCGACCGGCAAGGATGTTGCG
The DNA here is from genome assembly GCF_022750605.1 of Faecalibacterium sp. BCRC 81149. Classification (NCBI taxonomy): domain Bacteria; kingdom Bacillati; phylum Bacillota; class Clostridia; order Eubacteriales; family Oscillospiraceae; genus Faecalibacterium; species Faecalibacterium sp. BCRC 81149. The sequence goes on from NZ_QXJA01000006.1 coordinate 135,419, forward strand.
TTCTTCCTCGGCCTGCCCCTGTCGGAAGCTGTGCAGCTCCGCGCAGGTGTCAACCACAAGGATTTTTTCGCTTAAAGGGCGGCTACAAAACAATCAGAAAGGCGGCGATAGCTCTCGCCACAGTCACGCACACAAGCGCAGATTTTTACCTGAACTTGCCTGTGCGTGAGCTGGTGGAGATTCACGGGGAGGTTGCGGAGGAATGGCAAAAAATCAAGAACTAGAGCTTTCCATCCTGATCGGCGGTCACGTTGACAATTCGCTTGCACAAGCGGTTAAGCTGGCGAACACGCAGATCGGGAGCGTTGCAAACGGAGCATCGAAGTTCGCGGCGAATATTGCCAAAGGCGCAGTAGCCGCCGCCGGTGGCGTAGCCGCGGGAGTGGTGAACACCACGAAAGAAGCGGTGGCGTTTGAAAGCGAAATGCTGGATGTGACAAAGTACGTTAGCGGCCTGACGGACGACAACGGAAAAGTCGTCAAGGAAAACTACGATGAAATGTCGAAAGGCATTCTTGATTTAAGCACCCAGATTCCGTACACCGCCGAAGAGCTGACCCGCCTTGCGGCTGCTGCTGGTCAGTCCGGCAAGAACATGGACGACTTGCTTGGCAAGGAGCAGTTCTTGAAAGACGTTGCCGAAATGGGAACGGCTATGGACATTTCCGCAGATCAGGCGGGCGACTGGGCCGCAAAGTGGGAAGTTGCGTTTGATACGGATCATGAGGGTGTCATGAAGCTGGCCGACCAGATCAACTATCTGGGTGCGCATTATGCGACGACCGCCGCAGAAATTGCACAGACGGTGAACGATACCGGCTCCCTTGGCATGATCGCCGGTATGGACACGGATCAAACGGCGGCACTGTCCACCGCTCTGCTGGCGATGGGCGTAAACTCAAACACAGTCGCAACGTCCATTCGCCGTATGTACACCAACTTGACGATGGGTTCCAAAGCAACAAAGGCACAGCATGAAGCCTTTGAAGAGTTGGGGTTCAGCGCGACACAGTTTGCAAAAGATATGCAAAAGGTCGATGCAAACGGAAAGTCCCTTGCACCGGAAGCATTGAAACGGCTCTTCACAGCAATAGGCCAGCAGGACGAGGATAAACAGGTTGGCTATCTGAAAACGCTGCTCGGCCAATGGGCCATTGAGAGCGGCGCAAAGCTGACCGGGAACCTCAAACTGTTCGTGGACACGCTGGACGATGTAAGCGATGCTTCTAAATACACTGGCAGTATGTACAAGGAGTTTATGCTGAAATGCGAAACCTCCGAATCCGTACTGGAAATGTTGAGCAACGCATGGCGGGCTGTCCGTATCGAGGTTGGAAACAATTTCCTGCCAATTCTGAAAGACGTTGCGGGGTTTGGGCTTGATAAGCTGAACGACTTCCGCGCAGCCCTGCCGGATATAACGGCACGGGTAAAGGAAGTAATCGAGTACCTGCTGAATAACGGCGACAAGGTAGCCGCCACAATCGGCGGCATCGGTGCGGCGTGGGCTGGTATGAGGTTCGCACCGCAGATTCTTCAAGTCGTCAGCGGGGTCACAAAGGGAGTGAGTGGAACCGCTACCGGCGGCGGGAAGATTTTCAACGGTATCCGCACCATTGCCAGCGGCATGAGCTACGGCGCACAGATGGCGGGCATCGGCCCGCAGCCGCAAAACTCGTTCCTGAAAAATATTGCGACTAAGGCGAACGGTGCGGGTGTTGGCCTGTGGGCTACACTGAAAAACTTTACCGGCCTGACAAAGAACGATGGAAAAACAAAAATCGACTTTGTTCGAGACGTTATGGGCGCATCGGAACGCGGGCAGACCATCCGGCAGAGCTTCCCTTATATCAACGGCGTTATGTCTGCCGCGTCTGACTTCGGAAAGACGAAAATCGCATCCGGCATCGGTGGCGTTACCAAGCAGATTTTCACGGGAATCATCGGCCCGAACGGTATCGACGTGGCGAAACTTGCAGGAGGACTAAAAAACTTCGGTGGAGCTACGGCTGCTGTATTTGGAGCGATGCCCGGAAATGCTGCAAAAGCTGGCGTGAATTTCCTCTCAAAGATGAACTTTGCAAACGGTACTGGTTTGGGAAGAACCATCTACCGAATGGCAAACAGCACGCAGGGATTGAGCGGAAAGGCTGCTCTTGCGCAGATGGGGTACATCTTCAACCAGACGCGCCCCGGACAAGTGCTGTCTGGCGCAACCGGATTTGTTAAAAATGCAGCTCCGGCGGTGGCAGACTTCGGCGGCAAGGCGTTCGGGCTGGGCAAGGCCGTGGCATCGCCCGTCCTGAAAGGCGGCTTCAACATCTTCGCGGGCCTTATGTCCACATTCGGCCCGGTGATCGCCGGTCTTGGTTCTGTGATCGCGGTGGTCAGCCTGCTGGGAGATCACTTCGAGGACATTCGCCAAATCATCGGACAGGTGTTTGGCGAAAAGGGCCTGACGCTCTTTGATGGATTCACCGGGAAAGTGCAGGGTATCGCAGGGAACATCCACGACACATTGGCCGGTGCGTTCTCACTGGAAAACCTGCAAAATATCCAGCAGAGTTTGAGCGGGAAAAGCATCTTCGGCATCGACGATCTGGGAACTACGTTCGGCGCGGTGATCCCGATTATCGAGTCGGTAAAGGGTTTGATCGGCCAGATCGTAGACCTCGGAGTGAACCACATTAAGCCGCTGTTGGCAGATGTGTTGAGCTTCGCGGTAAACGATTTGTTCCCGGCGGTGTCGCCGCTGATAAGCATGATTATCAGTCTGGTCGGCACGACCCTGATAAATGCGATCAAGCTGGTGGTCGATGTAATCCACGGCCTGCTGCCGGTGATCGAGCCTGTGATTCAGTCTATCGTTGGGCTGATAAAGGGCATCGTATCGGTGACGATTACGGTCGTCAACGGTATCATTCGCGCCCTGAATAGTTTCTCGTTCACGGTTCCCCAGTGGCTTGAAAATGTCCCGGTGGCGAAGAACTTCGCCGGTAAGACATTCGGCTTCAACCTGTCGGAAGTGGCAATGCCCGCTTTCGCCAACGGCGGCTTTACCCGCGGGGTGAGTATCGCCGGTGAAGCTGGCACAGAAGCCGTCATTTCTTTCAAGCCCAGTGTCCATGACAGCAACGTGGAAAACTGGGTGCGGGCTGGCCGTATGTTGGGCGTGTCCGGTGAGGATGCGACCCGCGCAGCCGGTGTGCAGAACGTCCAGTATTTTGCGAACGGCGGTTTCACCGACGGAAGCAAGGAAAAGCTGGACAAGTTGATCGACTTCTCCAACGCATACGGAGAATATGCACTCCGTTCCAACGGCATCAAGTCCACCGGTGATGTGGTGTCGATGATGTGGACGGTGGCAAACAACGCCATGTCCGGGGACGGCTCCTTGGAGCTGGTGGCGACCAGCATCGCCGCCGACGTTGCTCCCATCATCCTGAACAAGTATCTGGGAAGTGACAGCACGATAACAAAGGCCGTGACCGAAGCGGCCAAGACCTATAATGGCGGCACGGTGCTGTCGAGCTGGGAAAACGGTGTTCTGACCGACACCGGAACACCGCTCTATATGCTGTCGCAGCAGGATGCGGCACAGCTGCCCGCCACGGAAGCACCCGATGTTCCGGCTGAAACGTACCAGACCGCGAAAGAATCTGCGGAGAACAGCGCAAGTGCAACGGGCAACGAGAAGTTGGACAACCTGATCGACTTCTCCAAAGCCTATGCCGACTACGCTCTGCGCTCCAACGGCATCCGCACGGCGGGGGACGCAGCATCTATGCTGTGGACGGTCGCCAACAACTCGCTGGCCGGTGACGGCTCTCTGGCTCTGGCAGCTACCAGCATTGCCGCTGATGTTGCCCCGCTGGTACTGAACAAGTATTTTGGCGGAAACAGCACGATCACCTCTATGTTGACCGAAGCGGCCAAGACCTATAATGGCGGCACGGTGCTGTCGAGCTGGGAAAACGGTGTTCTGACCGACACCGGAACACCGCTCTATATGCTGCCGCAGAGGGACACCGAGAAAACCCTGCCGGATATGCCGTCCAGTGCCTACCGCGCCGCGGGCGGCGGTGACGGCGGAAGTTCCAGCAGCATCAAGGATTCCCAGTTTGTCTTTTCGCCGCACATCACTGTCGGCAGCGGGACAAACATGGAAGAGCTTGAACGTGAAATGCGGAAGCTGTTTGAAGAGTTCAAACAGGAAATACGTGAAGAAGAGCGTGAACAGGGCCGCGTCAAATATGCTTCGTAAGGGGGTGGCCTGATGGCGTACACGACAAAGAGCGGCGACACTTGGGACGGCATTGCGAAAACCGTCTACGGTGACGAGCTGAAAGCCGATGTGCTGATGGCCGCAAACCGGGAGTACATCGAGATTTACAGATTCGATTCCGGCGTTGAGCTAGTCACGCCGGACATTGAAGAAGAGGTGGCGGCAAACGATAACCTGCCGCCGTGGAAAAGGTAGGTGGTGATATATATGATTGCGATTCAGCCCAGAAAAACGATCCTGAAATTGGAGTACAACGACACCGATATTTCCGGGGACATTTCCGGGGATGTGGAGAGCTTCACCTATAACGACCGGGGGGCAGATTCGAGCGACAGCATTTCCATCAAGGTAAACGCGGTGGATAATAAGTGGATCAACTCGTGGTTGCCGGATAAGGAAGCTGTGCTACACCCGACACTCTGCACGAAAAACTGGATCGTGCAGGGTGACAGCACCCCGCTTGACTGCGGGACGCTGGTGGTGGACGATCTCAGCTATTCCGCTGGGCCGTGTGTGCTGACCATCGGCGCGGTGGCCCGTCCGAACGGAACGAGCTTTCACGAAAAAAAACAAGAGTGCGTCTGGAAAAAGACCTCCATCAAGCGCATCGCTCAGACCATTGCCGACCGGTACGGGCTGGGGTGCAGCATGGATGCAGAGGACGTGGACATTGCGTTGAAAGAGCAGGACGACACGGATAGTTCGTTCCTGCAAAAACTTTGCAGCACCTATGGCCTGATCCTCAAAACCTACCGGAGCAAAATCTGGATTTTTGATCGTGAGCAGTACAAGAAAAAGGATGCAGTAGCAACCTTTACCCCGGCGGACATTGTGCCTAACTCTTTGAGCTGGAACACAACGCTTTCCGGGACGTACACCGGCGGAGAGTTCACCTACTCGAACCAAAAAAAGAAAGTCAACATCAAGGTCACAATCGGTACTGCCGACAGGATGCTGAAACTGAACCAGTATGCGTCCAGCGAAGCGGACGCAAAAAGGCAGCTTCAAGCGGCCATCGACAACAAGAACCATTCGGCCACGACCATTTCTTTTTCGACGATGGGAAACCTGAGTCTGTGTTCGACCATGTGCATCAATATAAAGGGACTAGGAAAACTGAACGGGAAGTATTACATGGACACCGTGAGCCACACGCTGAACAAATCTTCCGGTCTGGTGACGAAAGTTTCTGCAAGCAGAGTGGGAGGGTAACAGCATGAGCAGCGTTATCCGAATTGGATCTGTGTCCAAGGTGAACTACGAGGACGGAACCATTGAGGTTACATACGAGGATCGCGCCGATTCGGTCACGGATGAAATCTGCATGGTTTCCAATGCCATGTACCGGATGCCGGTCGTAGGCAAGCTGGTCTGCGTCCTCCACAACTCCGACAGTCAGGAAATGGGAACGTGCATCGGCACGATCTGGAATGAGGACAACAAGCCCGTCGAGGGCAAGAAAGGCCGCTACCGGCACGACTACAACGACGAGCAGGGAAAAGCATTTGAGCAGTACGACGGCGACACCGGCGACTACACGGAAACCATCGACGGCAATGTGAAAGAAACCGTTGGGAAGAACGTGGAGTACACCGTCAAGGGTGACATGACTTTCAAGGTGGGAAGTTCCACCGTAAAGGTGTGTCAGAACGGAACGGTTGAGATCAAGGGCGTTACGCTGAACTTCAACGGAACGACGGTGAACATCAAGGGATCGACCGTGAATATCTCTGGTGGCTCCGGCGATTGCAAGATCAACGGCATTTCTCTGGTAAACCACAAGCACACTCATTCTGGTGCGGCCACGGCTGGCCCGTATGTTGTTGCTGGCGAAACCGGAACTCCGACACCGTAAGGGGGTGATCCTATGGCATGGGGAAGCATTGGATGCTATGCGGGACTGATATTTACGGTATCAAGTTGGCGCGTCTTGACACCTGACAATATCACCGGGAGTACATCAAGCAACTGGGCCACGCACAGTGTAATCGGCGGCAAAGACAAGAGCGAGTACACGGGGCCGGGTTTGAAGTCGTACCAGTTTGAAATCCAGTTGGTTTCAAAGCTGGGCGTGAACCCGCGCAAAATCTTTGACGCACTCATGAAGCACTGTGAAGCTGGAACGATTGACTACTTCATCCTGAACAACAAACCTATGTCGCAGAATCCGTTCAAGTTGACAAAGGTGACGACGGGATGGGGTGCGGTGCATCGTTTCTGGGGACTGAAAGACGGTAAGGTTACTTTGACGTTGGAGGAATACGCACCGTGAGCGACGATATGGAAACTATGACGCTTGGCGGCTTCGACGTTGAGATTGAGCCGTCTGGCAAAACCGAAGAACTGGATATTTACAACTGTCTGCTGACACTCTATGGCAGCAAAGAGGGAGAACAAGCCCTTGACCGGGAGTTTGGCTTGAACATGGAATGTTTGAGTTTGCCCGCCGAAGCTGCACAGGCGATGCTCACGGCAGAGATCATTCGCAAAACAAAGAAGTACGAGCCGCGGGCGGAAGTGCTGGAAGTGGAGTATGAAACGAGCCACAGCCAGCAAGGACGCATCCGGCCAAAGGTGGTGGTACAGATTGTCTAACATTGCCGAGTTTGCCGATATACCGGAGTACAGCGTTACCGGAAACCTTACGTTGCAGGATGTAAGCAATCTGGTGACGGAAATCTATACCCGGAACTATAAGGCCGTGAACGGTACGGCCCCGCCCCTGAACAAAGCAGACCCGATTATGCTTACCCTGAAAAGCATGACGGAGCTGTACTACATGATGATTCAGATTGCGGAGAAGCGCACCCGCTGTGCGCTGCTGAAAACAGCGACCGGCGCAGAGCTGGACAACATGGGCTTGCCGTTTGGCGTGAAGCGCACCCCGGCAACCTATGCAACGGTGACGGTTCGCTTTACGCTGTCTGCCGTTCAGAAAACCGTTGCCATGATCCCGCAAGGAACCCGCGTCAGAACTGCCGCGGGGGTTTATTTTGCCACAATGGACTATGCACAGATCGACATTGGCAAGACCTATGTGGATGTGCTGGCACAGGCCGAAGTGGTAGGCGCGGGCGGCAACGACATTCCGCCCGGTGTTGTTGATACACTGGTTGATGCCATTCCGTATGTGGCGGCGGTGGAGAACACCGACACCAGCAGCGGCGGCGCAGACGTGGAGAGCGACGACAGCCTGACCCGTAGAATCTGGCTTTCTCCCACGACCTACTCCTGCGCTGGCCCAAAGGACGCTTACGAGTTCTGGGCTATGTCGTTTCGGTCGGACGTAGAGAGCGCAATCGCTGTCAGCCCGCGGGACGTGGCCTGCACGGTGTACATTTTCTTCATGCTGACCGGCGGCAAGATGCCGAGCGAAAAGGATATGAGCGAAATGCAAACGTATCTGATGAACGAAGCCCGCCGCCCTATGACAGACCGCGTAATCTGCAAAGCACCGGAAGAGGTGGAATATTCCATCGACTTCACCTATTACATCGGCTCTGGAAATTCCAAAGGCGCAAGCATTGTTCAGGAGAGCGTGGCAAAAGCGGTGGAGGAATTTCAGGAGTGGCAGCGTTCCATTGGTCGTGACATTAACCCGATGGAGCTGATCGCCCGCCTGCGGGCCGCTGGCGTGAAGCGAGTGGAGCTGCGCCAGCCGGTCGATAAGGTGATCGAGAACGGCATGGATTCGGGAAAAGCCGTTGTGCAGATTCCGAAACTGAGCGGAACGCCGACGATCATCTACGGAGGTATCGAGGATGATTAACCTGCGGGACGCAAGGATCACGGACGGCCTGCCGCGGATTGTTGCAGAACAGCCGTGGGCGCAAGTCCTGTCCGCTGTCTACGGAGAATTGCAAGACCGGATGTTTGAATATCTCGACACCGGCATGACGTTCTCCGAAGTGGACACCTGCGACGAGGGCGTGCTGGATCAGATGGCCGTTTACCTCAAAATCGAGTGGTACGACTCCACCGCCGACGTGGAAACGAAGCGGAGAATCGTCCGAACGGCGATTGAGATTCAGCGGTACGCCGGTACGGTCAAGGCCGTCCGGGAACAGGCAAGTGCCGTGTACCCTGATTCCGAGGTAGAAGAGTGGTTCGACTACGGCGGCACTCCGGGCTTCTGGCGGCTGAACGTCAACATTACGGAAGCGGCGGCGCAGTATCACACCATCCGGGAAATGGAGGACTTGCTGGGCTACACCAAACGCCTGTCTGCTCACCTTGAACAGATCAGCTACATGGTGCGGCACAGCATCGGCGTTGGCGTGACGGTGGAGTGCATGGCTTACAAAGTGCCGGAGTGCGGTATTCCGTACTGCGGAACATACTGGAAACCCGCCCAACTGGGCTACTCGACCGGCGCAGAGCTGGACGCAGCGGCGAACACCGGAGTGTTCCTTGCGTTCCCGAAAATCACCGGCACAATCCCGGAGGTGGCGACGAAAGGTTGGAGCGCAGGACAAGAGCTGCAAACCACCCCGGCGGTGGATGGCTACTCCATCACCCCGGCGGAAACCGGTAGCGGCGTGACCGGCGACCTGCCCGTTACCAGCACAAAGGGCTACACCGCCAATATGCCGCTTTACTCTGAAACCAGAGTGGAAGCATTCACCGGAAGTCCGGGAGAAGCGGGCGATTCGACCACCGGCACAAAGCCGAGCGCGGCAACGCTGGGAACCAGCGCAGCGGCCACGGCGGGCGGTCAGGTGAAAGTCGAAGCGTTCAAGATCACGCCGCGTGTCTGCGGCAAGACCTACCTGTAACAAGCTGCAACAGCCCGCAAGGGCTTTTTCTTTTGCAGAGAAAGGAGAAAGAGGATGGCTTTTTTTACGGATAATTTTCTGAATAACCGCCGTGCTGAACTGCTGCGGGCGGTCACTCGCTTCCAGTACCAGCTCAACAAGAGCACTTGGGTTGACGGCGAGATCAACAGCAAGGAGATTGCCGGGACTGCCGTGGTGGTCTATGTCAATGCACCGAGTTCCGGTGCAAAGGACACAATCACCGGTGTGCGCGTCTACGACAACAACGGTGTGCTGGCCGGGAGCCAGAGCGTGAGCCTGTCCCGCGACAGCATCAATGCCGGTCTGCTGCGGTTTACGTTCCCGCTGATCGAGGTCGAACCCGAAGTGCTGCGGCTGGCGGAAGCAAACGCAGAACTGGAAAAGACTTTCTGAGCAAGGAGGGATAGAAGAAAATGCTGATGTTTAAGAGAACCTTTTGGCGCAACCATGTTGAGGATCAGGACGGCAAGGTTATCCAGCAGGGTACATTGCTGGAACAGGATCAGTTCAACCGTATGGAGGTTGGTATCTCTGATTCCAACATGGCGGCGAACATCATCCACATTATGCTGCTCTGGTTCGGTCGTCGTCTGGGTGTGCTGGAAACGTCCAGCAACAGCCACGACACCGACATTGCCAGCATCAAGACCCTGAACGGCCAGCAGGACACCCGGCTGGCCGCACTGGAAAAGACCACCGGCAGTCACACTACGGACATTGCCAGCATGAAGAACACCGACACGCAGCAGAACAGCCGCTTGTCTGCGCTGGAACCGGAGGTGGCGGCAGAAGTCAAAGAGGTGACGCTGAAAAACGGCAGCAAGTGGCCGTTCGGGATCAACGAGGTCAGCGTGGGACTGGCAAAGACCCGAAAGAATGCCAACTATGGCGTGGACGTGTACGTTAAGAGCTACACCGGCGGGCGGCTGGGGGACATTACCGTGTCCGGTAAGCTGACCAACGGTTTCAAGCTGAAACATGACGGCTCTGCTCAGACCGTCGTGGTCGTTGTGAGAGTAACGGGAGGTATGAACTGATGAATGTTATCGAACTGAACGAGGGCAGAAAGGTTGAGTATGAGCTGCGCGGCACGAAGCTGGACTTCGCAGACGGCACTCTGACCATGAACCTTGCCAAGTACCAGCGTGACTACCCTGTGACCAAGACCATCACCGGCGATGCCGAGGGCAATCTGCTGATCGACGGCAGCGACAGCCGCTTCTATGTCGCAGAGGTAGAAATCCCCGCAATCGAGTATGAGGACGTGGAGGTTGAGGGCGAAGCCGAAAACGCTACCATGACCGAAGCTGTGGAGGGTGAAACCGAAGCAGCAGAGGACACCACGGCGGAAGATACCGCCCACAAGACCCACATCGAGCGCAAGGCCAAGCCGCTGAACACCGACGACGTGACCCTGCGCCTGTGGTCTATCGAAGATTTTGACATTCTGTAAGGGAGGAAAAAACTATGGCAACTAACTTTGATGCTACCCGCCTTGCGGTGCAGACTGCATTCCCCACCAATGACCTGCTCTTTGACGACAAGGAAATGCCGTCCATCCATGTGTTTATCCCGAAGTTCCGCCTGTGCGATGTGCTGTCCACCCAGAGCACCGAAACTCACCCGGCGTTCATCGTGAACGGCAAGGAGATTGACGGCTTCTGGTTTGGCAAGTATCAGAGCACCTGCACCGACACTGGCCGCGCATACAGCCTGCCCGCAGAAGATCCCACCGTGTCCCATCCGCTTGACTGGTTTGTGACCCAGACCAACGCCAAGGGCGCGGGCTGGCACGAGATCAGCAATGCAGAGTGGGCGGCGGTCGCGCTGTGGTGTCACAAGCACGGCTGTGAGCCGAAAGGCAACAACAACTACGGCAAGGATAGCTCCGAAACCTACTACGAAGCAATCCCTGTCCCCGGTGTGCAGGACAACGGCAAGACCGCCCGCGTCCGTACCGGCACTGGCCCGCTGACGTGGAGCCACAACGGGCGCATGGACGGCATCTGGGACATGAACGGTAATATTTGGGAGTGGTGCATCGGTCTGCGTCTGGTCAAGGGCGAGTTGCAGATCATCCCCAACAACAACGCCGCCGACAACAGCGTGAGCAACAGTGCATCCAGCAGCGCATGGCGGGCAATCAAGGCCAGTGACGGCTCTCTGGTTGCACCGGACGGCAACGGAACGACTACCGGAACCGTAAAGCTGAACTACACCGGCGGTCACTGGGAGTGGGACACCACGATCAGCGATTCCAAGGACGAGAGCCGTGGTGCGCTGTTCAAGAACACTACCGCCGCATCCAGCGTGGGCGATGCCGCGAAGCTGATCCTTATGTCCCTTGCCCTGATGCCGGACACCGCCCTGACCGGCGATGGTATTGATACAACCTATGGCAACGATAACTTCTGGGCGAACAATGCCGCTGACGAGCGGTGTCCGTTCCGCGGCGGCGACTGGGACGATGGCGAGGGTGCAGGCGTGTTCAGCTTGAGCCTCAGCGATCCGCGCTCTAATTCGTGGGCGGACGGCGGGGGCCGTTCCGCTTTTGTAAAGCTGCCCGCTGAAGCCTGATAAGCTGACGGGCTGCGCGGTAGCGCAGACCAAAGCAAAAATAGAACATAAGGCGCGGTGGGCCAGCGGCCCGCCGCGCTGATTTTTGGAGGTGTTGACTGTGCCGAACGCAGAAGCCGAAGTACCGCCCCAGCAGGGCGACAAAAAGAAAAAGCCTGAACCGTTCCATTTGGCGGAGAAAATCGGAGAAATGGTTGACTATGGCTACCCGCTCACAATGAGCTTTCCTCGGAAAGACCGTGAGCTGGCTGATGAACTTCGCAGAAGTATGTTGGCAATTCTCCGGTACAGCGTTGAGATAGACCGGCGATATTTCAAAAAGACCACCACGCAAAATATGGACGTGGAGCTGGCCGTATTGAGAAAGTTTGTCCGGCTGGCGGCGAGTAAGGATTTACACGGGGGCAAGTACCCGCCGCCCTTGACGATGCACCAGTATGAAACGTGGGCGAAATTCAACGATGAAATAGGCAGGCTGTTGGGCGGCTACATTGCTTCGCTCTAAAGCCTGCCGTTTTCATACGGGAACGGGTTATTTACGGCGTGTCCGATCCGCGGCGGCAACTGGAACAATGGCGAGAGTGCAGGCGTGTTCAACTTGAACCTCAACAATCCGCGCTCTAATTCGTGGACGAACAACGGGGGCCGTTCCGCTTTACACCACAAGAACATTTTTGTTCGGCGGGATTCCACGCCGGATATGGGGGCTGTGATCTACGGGTCGCAGTCGGTGTGTGGGTCTAAAGGAATCCGTTTCCGTTCCGGTCAGCACGACCGGAAAAAATATGTATTGCCGCGAAAACGGAAACGCTACGCGCGGCGCGGTGGAATTGAGGGCAGAAATGCCAAACGAAATAAACACGATTCAAAATGCGTGGAATGTGATCTGCGAGTTTGAATACCTCGTAGAAGCTGACCACTCAGCCCGCAAGGACAAACGATACCGGGCGGAAGTGCTGGCGTTTACTGCAAATCTGGAACACAATCTGTTTCAGATTCAAGAGCAGATGATCGCCGTGGACTGTCCGCTCGGCCCATACCGGAAACTGTGGGTGTCCGTGCCGAAGAAGCGGTTAGTGATGGCCTTGCCATACCCTGACCGGATCGTGCAATGGTCACTGTACCAATACCTCAATCCGATTTACGACCGGCTATTTATTGAGGACTCCTATGCCTGTCGCAAAGGCAAGGGAAGCCACAAGGCCGCAGCACGGTTACAATACTGGATGCGGCAAGTAGACCGGAAACCGGGGCCGGGATGGTACTACCTGAAACTGGATATAAGCAAGTTCTTTTACCGTGTGAACCATGCGAAGCTACTGAAAATTTTGGCAAAGCGTATCAAAGACCCGGAGTTGATGAAGTTCCTCGGAAGCGTGGTAAACAGCAGAGCAGAGCCGTTCGGGTTGCCCCGCGGCAAAGCCCCGCAAGATACCCCGCCGGAGGAATGGTTGTACGATGTGGGGATGCCGATAGGCAATCTCACTTCTCAACTCTTCGCCAATATTTACATGAACGAACTTGACCAGTATTGCAAGCACGTTCTGAAAATCCACTACTACATCCGGTACATGGACGACATTGTAATCCTTGGGGAGAACAAGGAAACCTTGCACGAGTGGAAAGAGAAGATCGAAACATTCCTGCATGAAGAGTTGGAGCTTGACCTGAACAATAAAACCTGCATCCGACCGGTGCGGATGGGCGTGGAGTTTGTTGGTGTGCGCATTTGGCCCACCTACATGAAGCTGCGCAAAAGCACGGTTGGCCGGTTGAAACGGGAGGTCAAGAAAATATCAGAGCTTTACGCTTCCGGGCAGATGGATGAAGAAGCGTTCAAACGCCGTGTTGCCAGTATTAAGGGGCTGCTGGAACACACGGAGAGTGAGAGTCTACGGTGGCGGCTGAACCAGATTTATCTTGATGCTGTACGGAAGTACGGAAAGACAGACCCAGAGGAAACGCTCTGGAAAGGAAAGAACGATGGAAAGAAAGTGGCCTGATCTGTGCGAAACGCTGCTCGGTAAGCTGGAAGCGGCGGGAGTAGACACGACCGCAGAACGCGGAGAGTTTGCCGTGCTGTACGCTGAGTGCTGCGCGGGCGGCTGTGGTAAGGCATTGAGCCGGAAAGGAAAAAAAGAAAATGGCAATTAACGCATATTCGCTGGCAAAGGATGGGGGCAAGAAACTGTCTGCAAACTTTACCGTGAAAGAGTTCCGTTGTAAGGATGGGACTGATCCCATCTTTATTGATGATGCTCTTGTGAAGCTGTTGCAGAATATCCGGGATCACTTCGGAAAAGCCGTGACGATCACAAGCGCATATCGCACTGCCGCCCACAACAAGGCGGTCAAGGGCGCAACGTATAGCCAGCATTGCTACGGCATGGCGGCAGATATTCGAGTGCAGGGCGTGGCCGTAGAAACGGTTGCGGCCTACGCCGAAACTCTGCTGAAAGATACCGGCGGCATTGGACGTTATCCCGTGAAGAACGGTCGCCCTGCTGGTTGGGTACATATCGACACCCGTGCGGTAAAGAGCCGTTGGGTTGGTTAAGAGTAGGAGGAAAACAGTATGGAGAACATTCTGAAAGTTTTTCTGATGGCATTCCCTGAATGGCTGGCTGTCATCTTTATGGTGGTCGGCCTTGTGGTCACGGCACTGGCAGCGGTACGTCTGGGCTATGGCCTTGTTGTCGCAAAGACCGTGTACAAGTGGATCGTCAATGCAGAAGAAAAGTTCGGTAGCGGCGCGGGCGCAGAAAAGAAAGCTCACGTCATTGCCGTACTGCGTGGGTATACCCCCGACTGGCTGGACTGGGCGATCAATGAGCGGACGCTGGACTGGATCGTGCAGATCGTGTTCAACTTCACCAAGAAGAAGCTCGAAGATTACATGGAAAAGAAATCCGCAGAAACCACTACTGTGGCCCACTTCGGTAACGTGGGGGAGGACAACAAGAATCGCAAGGAGTAAACGATGCTGGAATTTATCGTCAAATACTGGGCGCAATGGCTTTTCGGCATCGTGGCGGCAGGTCTGACCGCTGCATACCGTAATCTCTCCAAGAAGATCAAGGCGCAGAAAGAGGAAAACAAGGCAATCAAAAACGGTCTGCTGGCAATTCTCCACGACCGGCTATATCAGGCGTGTACCCATTACATCGAGAAAGGGTACATCGACCTGCCCGGTTTGAAGAACATTGAATACCTCTATAAGAGTTATCACGCTCTGGGAGGTAACGGAACCGGAACTGAATTGTATATGAGAGCAAAGGCACTCCCCATCCGGGACGACTGAGCTAAACTACATCCCCGCTGGTGATCCTACCCGGATCGCTGGCGGGGATTTTTTTTGTTGCCCTGCGGTGGCACCGTTGACAAAACGCCAAAAGTCGGTTACATTTGAAATGCGAAACAAAGCGACAAAGAAAGGAGGAAAAATAACGTGCGAAGATTCAAACATCTAACATGGACAGACCGGCTTCGGATCGAGAAGTGGCTGAACGAGGGCATGAAACCAAAGGACATTGCCAGCAAATTGCGGGTGCATATCTCCACGGTGTACAATGAGCTACACCGCGGGGAGTATCAGCGGCTGGTGGGCGATACATGGGAGTTTGTGAGCGCGTACAGCCCGGACATTGCGGAGCAGAAATACCAAGCGCACCTGCGGGACAAAGGCCCAGCCCTGAAAATCGGCAAGGATCACGAGCTTGCAAACTACATCGAAACCACGATCCTGAACAAAGAGTGCAGCCCGGCGGCGGTGTTCGGATATGCGCAGCAGGAGGGCAAGCAGTTCAAGACGAGCGTTTCTGTGCAGACGGTATACCACTATATAAAGAAAGGCTTGTTCCTGAATCTCACTCAAGAAGAACTGCCCCGGCACGGGAAACACAAGCAGGCATATAAGAAAGTCTGCAAGAAAGAAGCTGCTCGCGCCCCGGCGGGGGAGAGCATCGAACAGCGGCCCCCGGAAGTGAAAGAACGGCAGGAGTTCGGACACTGGGAGGGCGACACGGTGTATAGCGGCAAGGGAAAAGTAAAGACGACCTGTGCACTGTTCACCATGACGGAGCGCAAGACGCGCAACGAGATTATAATAGGAGTTCCGAACCGCAAGGCAGAAACCATTGTGAAAGCGGTTGACGCGCTGGAAAGGAAGCTGGGCGCAAGGAAGTTCCGGCTGATCTTCAAGAGCATCACGTTTGACAATGGCACAGAATTTGCGGCGGCGGATATGCTGGAACGGTCGTGCATCAACAAGACGATCCCGCGGACAAAGGTTTACTTCTGCCATCCCTATTCTTCATGGGAGCGCGGCAGCAATGAACACGTCAACGGCATGATTCGCAGGAAGCACCCGAAAGGTACGGACTTTTCAAAGGTTTCCAAAGAGCAGTTGGCGGAGACAGAGAAGTGGATCAATGAGTACCCGCGAAAAATCTTCGGGTACAAGAGCAGCGCGATCATGTTCCAACAGTGTTTGAATGAACTTGGCATAGCCATGTAAGAAAAGTGCAACACCACACCCCAAAAGAAAGCGTGGTAATAAAGAAAATACGGCGAACAGAATAGATCAAAGGTTGGCTGCAAGAAAAGTGAAACCTTGACGGCCTATTTGTATTGTTTCAAAATGAACAGAAATCTTTCTGAATTTTTGTAGAATTTAATGGTTGACTTCCGATGGGCTGCACAGAATGCCCAAACCCATGGATTCTTTTCCGATTTTATGCTATTATAAAGAGTAAGAGCAAGGAGAGAGCGCTCTCAGGGATAAGAGAAAACGTAACGTTGCAATAGAAGGAGAAGAGGATCATGGGAAAATATTTTGGTACCGACGGCTTCCGTGGCGAGGCCGGTGTGAACCTGACTGCCGACCACGCCTACAAGGTGGGCCGTTTTCTGGGCTGGTATTATAATGCACTGCGGGAGCGCAACGGCAACAATGAGCCTGCCCGCATCGTCATTGGCAAGGACACCCGCCGCAGCTCGTACATGTTCGAGTACAGCCTGGTGGCGGGCCTGACCGCTTCCGGCGCGGATGCCTACCTGCTCCACGTCACCACCACCCCCAGCGTGGCCTACATTGCCCGCGTGGATGATTTTGACTGCGGCATTATGATCTCCGCCAGCCATAACCCGTTCTACGACAACGGCATCAAGCTGATCGACTGCTACGGCGAAAAGATGCCCGAGGAGACCCTGCTGCTGGTGGAGGACTACATCGACGGCAAGCTCCATGTCTTTGATCAGGACTGGCCGGAGCTGCCCTTTGCCCACCGGGAGCACATCGGCTGCACCGTGGACTATGTGGCAGGCCGCAACCGCTACATGGGCTACCTCATCAGTCTGGGCATCTACTCCTTCAAGGGCATCAAGGTGGGTCTGGACTGCGCCAACGGTGCCAGCTGGAACATTGCCAAGAGCGTGTTCGATGCGCTGGGCGCAGACACCTACGTCATCAACAACCAGCCCAACGGCCTGAACATCAATCTGAACGCAGGTTCCACCCACATCGAGGGCCTGCAGAAGTTTGTGGTGGAAAAGGGTCTGGACGTGGGCTTTGCCTATGACGGCGATGCAGACCGCTGCCTCTGCGTGGACGAAAAGGGCAATGTGATCACCGGTGACCACATCCTGTACATCTACGGCTGCTACATGAAGGAGCGCGGCAAACTGCTGACCAATACCGTCGTTACCACGGTCATGTCCAACTTTGGCCTGTACAAGGCCTTTGACGAGCAGGGCATCGGCTACGCCAAGACTGCCGTGGGCGACAAGTATGTCTACGAGTATATGGCCAAGAACGGCTGCCGCATCGGCGGTGAGCAGAGCGGCCACATCATCTTCTCCAAGTACGCCAGCACCGGTGACGGCATCCTGACCAGCCTGAAGATGATGGAGGTCATGCTGGCCAAGAAGAAGCCTCTGAGTGCGCTGGCCGCCCCGCTGAAGATCTACCCGCAGGTGCTGGAAAATGTCCGTGTGACCGATAAGAAGGCCGCACAGGACGATGCCGCTGTGCAGGCCGCTGTCAAGGCGGTGGCCGAGGCACTGGGCGATACCGGCCGCATCCTTGTCCGGGAGTCCGGCACTGAGCCGGTAGTCCGCGTGATGGTGGAGGCCCCTGACCATGATACCTGCCAGAAGTACGTTTCTCAGGTGGTGGATGTCATCAAGGCACAGGGCTACAGCGTCTGACGCTGAGCCGGAAAGAGAGCGCAGGATGAAGAAGTTCAAACGGATGCTGGCGGGGCTGGCCTGTGTGCTGGCGGTCTGCCTGTGTACCCCCACCGCCTTTGCGGCAAAGGTCATTATCTATTTTGATGCCAACGGCGGCACCTGTACCTCTGCCGCAGAGCGCACCAATGACGAGGGCAAACTGGGCAGCCTGCCCGGTGCCAGCATGGAGGGCTACACCTTTGATGGCTGGTACACCTCTGGTACGGATGATGTCACCGGTTTTCCCATTGATGTGCAGGTCAAAGCCAACGATACGGCGTTTGGTGCGGATACCACCGTCTATGCCCATTGGTCTGCCAACGGCGGCAGCGCGGAAGTGGTGGAGGAAAAAGAGGTAGACCCGGACACCCTTCTTACAACGATGGGGCTGGCGGCCGGAAGCGTTGTTCTGGTGCTGCTGGCAAGCCTGGCACTTTGAGAGGAGCGGACATGCAGCAGAACTTAAAATTTCCGGCGCAGTGCACCGTCATTCCCGCTGAGGAGCTGGAGCAGGTCTCCGGCGGCGCTCCTGCCTGGGTGGGGGAGCTGAAGGATCAGATCCGCCCCTACTGGCAGAAGGCAAAGCCCTATCTGGCCTTTGGCATCGAGTGCGGCAAGGCCTTTGTGCAGGTCGTTGCGGCGGCATACAGCATCTACATCTATGGCCGGATCATTCAGGACTCCATGCACGGCATCAAGGACAGCCTGAACTGGTTCAAGGGCCTGAACTGAAAATATCGGGATATGAAACGTCCCCCTGCGCCGTTTGCGGTTTGAACGGTGCAGGGGGACGTTTGACATCTTTTTATTTAATCATCCGTGCTGTCCAGCTTCAGCACAGCGGTAAAGGCTTCGCTGGGCAGGGAGACGCTGCCCAGCTGGCGCATCTTCTTTTTGCCTTCCTTCTGCTTTTCCAGCAGTTTCTTCTTGCGGGAGATATCGCCGCCGTAGCACTTAGCCAGCACGTCCTTGCGCATGGCCTTGACGGTCTCACGGGCGATGATCTTGCCGCCGATGGCGGCCTGCACCGGGATCTCGAACAGGGTGCGGGGAATGTTGTCCCGCAGCTTTTCGCAGATGCGGCGGCCCTTGGCGTAGGCGTTGTCCCGGAACACGATCATGGAGAGTGCGTCTACGGGGTCGCCATTCAGCAGGAAGTCCAGCTTGACCAGATCGCTCTCGCGGTACTCCTTGAACTCGTAGTCGTAGCTGGCGTAACCGCGGCTGCGGCTCTTGATGGCATCGAAGAAGTCGTAGACGATCTCGCCCAGAGGCAGGGCGTAGTGCAGGTCCACGCGGACATCGTCCAGATACTTCATGTCGATGAGCACGCCGCGCTTCTGCTGGCACAGATCCATCAGGGCACCCACGTAATCGTTGGGGGTGTAAAGGTGGACATCCACAAAAGGCTCCTCCTGCTTGACGATGTTGGAGGGGTCCGGGTAGCTGGACGGGTTGTCGATCATCTCCACGGTGCCGTCCGTCATGGTCAGGCGGTAGCGGACGCTGGGGGTGGTGGTGATGATATCCAGGTCAAACTCCCGCTCGAGACGCTCGGTGATGATCTCCATGTGGAGCAGGCCCAGGAAGCCGCAGCGGAAGCCAAAGCCCAGCGCGGCACTGGTCTCAAGCTCAAAGGTCAGGGAAGCGTCGTTCAGCTGCAGCTTTTCCAGCGCGTCCTTCAGGTCGGGGTACTTGGCACCGTCGGCGGGGTAGATGCCGCAGAACACCATGGGCTTGACCTGACGGTAGCCGGGCAGGGCCTCCGGGGTGGGGCGGTCTGCCAGCGTGACGGTATCGCCCACGCGGGTGTCCTGCACGGTTTTGATGCTGGCGGTCAGGTAGCCGACCTCACCGGCCTGCAGCTGGCTGCAGGGGGTCAGGCTGGTGGCACCCATGTGGCCCACCTCCACCAGCGTGAACTCGGCCCCGGTGGCCATCATCTTGATGGTGTCGCCGGGCTTGACGGTGCCCTCGAACACGCGGATGTAGACGATAACGCCCTTGTAGCTGTCGTAGATGCTGTCAAAGATCAGGGCCTTGAGGGGAGCGTCCGGGTCGCCGGTGGGTGCGGGGATATCGCTGACCACCCGCTCCAGCACCTGATCGACATTCAGGCCGGTCTTGGCAGAGACGCGGGGCGCATCCATGCAGGGCAGGCCGATCACATCCTCCACCTCCTGGGCCACCTCGTCCGGGTGGGCGCTGGGCAGGTCGATCTTGTTCAGGATGGGCACCAGCTCCAGATCATGCTCCAGCGCCATGTAGGTGTTGGCCAGCGTCTGGGCCTCCACACCCTGGGTGGCATCCACCACCAGAATGGCACCCTCACAGGCGGCCAGACTGCGGCTGACCTCGTAGGCAAAGTCCACATGGCCCGGGGTGTCGATGAGGTTGAACTCGTAGGTGTTGCCGTCCTTGGCAGTGTAGTTCAGGGTAACGGCGCGGGCTTTGATGGTGATGCCGCGCTCCCGCTCGATGTCCATGTTATCGAGGATCTGATCCTCCATGATGCGCTCGTCCACGCTCTTGGTCAGCTCCAGGATGCGGTCCGACAGGGTGGACTTGCCGTGGTCGATGTGTGCAATGATGCAGAAATTTCGGATGTTGTCTCTTGCCATGTAATTCCTCCGGGAGAGTGTGTTAGTCGTTCAGGATCCAGTCCTCCACGGCAGCGGTGGTGCCGTGTTCCAGATAAACACGGGGCACCCGGCGGGAAACGCCGCAGAGCACCTCGTAGGTGATGGTATCGGTCTTGCGGGCAATGTCCTCCGCACTGTCGCTGACAGTGCCGCCCCACAGGATGGCTTCGTCCCCCTCCTGCACCGTGCCCGGCACAGCGGAGACATCCACCATCATCTGATCCATACAGACCCGGCCCAGCACCGGGCAGGGTGTGCCGTGGATCTCCACGATGCCCTTGCCGCAGCTGAGCTGGCGGGGGTAGCCATCGGCGTAGCCGGTGCAGAGGGTGGCCACCGGTGTGGGCCGCTCTGCTGTGAACCGGCGGCCATAGCTGGTGGACTGGCCCGGCTGCAGCACCTTGACCATGCTGACCACGGTCTTGAGCTTCATCACCGGGCGGAACAGCCCGAAGCGGACTTCATCGCTGGGGTCAAAGCCGTACAGGATGATGCCGGGGCGGGCCATGCAGTGTGCCCGGGGCAGGCCCTCGGGCCAGTCCGGGTGGAGCATCACACCGGCCGAGTTGTCGCAGTGGACGATGCCGGGCTCGTGCCCGGCTGCCGTCAGGGCGCTGCAGGCCTGCACAAAGAGCCGGTGCTGCTCGGCGGTGTAGGCAATGTTTTCCTCGGCGGTGTCATCGGCCACCGAGAAGTGCTGGAACAGGCCGGTCATTTCCAGGCCGGGCAGGGTGCAGGCGGCAATGGCCTCGGCAATGGCAGCATCAAAATCGGTGCGCAGAGCAAAGCCGATGCGGCCCATGCCGGTATCCACAGCCAGATGCACTTTGACCCGGCCCCCGGCGGCCTGCGCGGCCTCGCTCAGGGCTTGGGCCTGGGGCAGGGAATAGCAGGCCGCGGTGATATCGTCCCGGATGAGGGCGGCAGCATATGTGGGCTGCACATGGCCCAGAATGAGGATGGGCAGGGTCTGGCCGCTCCTGCGCAGCTGCAGGGCCTCAGCCAGGCAGCTGACAGCCAGCCAGGAAGCGCCCTCCTGCGCAAAGACCCGGGCGCACTGGACGGCACCGTGGCCGTAGCTGTCGGCTTTGACCACGGCACACAGGGGCAGGCTGCCTGCCCGCTGCTTTACGGTGCGGAAGTTGGCCCGCAGGGCATCGAGGTCGATCTCAGCCCAGACGTGTTTTTCAAAGTTCTGCATCTGCATGATGCATTCCCTCCTTTGGGGATGGATTGGATGTGCGTCCTGTATGGACCGGCCGCCAACCGTCGATGCCGCTCTCCTGCAGAGCATGGAGCGTTTTCTGCCGGAAGGCGTGGTCGGTGCGGCAGCGTTCCCGGACAAAATCCTTGGTCTGCTCCCGCACGGTCACACCGTCGGCGGGACAGCGGCTTTTGACAACAGGGAACTCCTCCTCCTTTACCGCACAGCGCACCTCGTGTTCGGTGGCCAGCAGCATGGGGCGGATCAGGGTCAGGCCCCGGCGGTCCAGCTGGGTGACCGGGGAGAAGCAGCCAATGCGGCCCTCCCGCCAGAGATTCATGTAAAAGGTCTCGACAGCATCATCGAGGTGGTGGCCCAGTGCCACTTTATTGCAGCCCAGCTCCTGCGCCGCCGTGTGCAGCGCGCCCCGGCGCAGCCTGGCGCAGAGGGAACAGGGGTTCTTTTCCTTTCGGTATTCAAACACGATGGGGCCGATCTCGGTGCGGCGCACCTCGTAGGGGACCCCATACCGGGCAAACAACGCCGCCAGCGGGCTGTAATCCACAGCCTGGTGGTCAAACTGCGGGTCAAGGGTGACGGCCACGACCTCATAATCAAAGCCGAGGTAACGGCGCAGCTGGGCCAACCCGATGGTCAGGGCCACGCTGTCCTTGCCGCCCGAAACGCCTACCATGATCTTATCACCGGGGGAGATCATCTCGTAATCCTGTACGGCCTTACGCATCAGGCCGCAGAGCCGCTGCATGGCGTGTGGATCGCTCATGTCAGGCTCACGCTTTCCACCAGATTGACGATATCGCTGATGGAGGCCAGTTTGGTCAGGCCGGAGACATAGACCACATCGCCGCTGTCATATTCGATGGTGGCCAGCACGGCGTAGTAGGCCTGGATATCACAGCGCACGGCAGTGACCGTGGCACCCTCCACCTGCAGCTTGACCTTGCGGGGGCTGATGACACCGTAGGCTGCTTTCAGGTCGGCTTCCGACTGGCCGATGAAATCTTCGTAAGTGGCTTTGTCACCCCGCTGGAACAGCACCACCTGATAGTTGGCGTTGGCGCTGTCCTCACCGGAAGCCAGCTGCAGCGCATGGCCCAGCGCGGCATCCTCGGTCATCTGACAGACGGGCCAGACGGCACTTTCGTAATCCACCGAGATGCCGTTCTCCGCATCAAAGTGGGTGTCGGGGTTGGCGGGAGTGCGGCGGTTGACGGCCAGTGTCAGCCCAAAGTAGGCCAGCGCACCCAAAAGCACGATCACGCCCATGGCGAGCAGCAGCCTGGAGGCCCGCTGCTGGGAGGAATCCTGCGTGTGAATGTCTTTCGGCATGGGAAAAATCTCCTTTTTACAATATCTTATATAGTATAACACACTTGGCGGCAAAATTGTAGCGCCGCCGGGGCAAATTTGCCGCCCGGAGACTGAAAAACTTTTTGAAAATGAGATTTTAGAAAACACGAGATTTTGAGAGGATTCAAGAGATTTTGAGAGGTATAAAAATTTCCACTGAAAAAATCGCAAAAAGATGTTGACAGGCGCTTTTTTGTGTTGTATACTGACACTCGCGCCCCAAAGGTGCCTGAATCGTACCAAACACTTATCAGGAGGAAATAGATATGAGCACTACTCTCGTAAAGCCCGCTGAAGTCGAGCGCAAGTGGTATCTGCTCGACGCAACCGGCAAGAGCCTGGGTCACGTCGCTGCTGAGGCCGCTGTTCTGCTGCGCGGCAAGCAGAAGGTCAACTACACCCCCAATGTCGATTGCGGCGATTACGTCGTTGTCGTCAACTGCGACAAGGCAGTTCTGACCGGCAAGAAGGCTGAGCAGAAGTTCCACATCACCCACAGCAAGTACATTGGCGGCCTGAAGAAGGTCCAGTACAGCAAGCTGATGGCTGAGAACAGCGACCTGGCTATGACCTACGCTATCAAGTGCATGATCCCTTCCAACACCATCGGTGCTAAGGCTCTGACCCGTCTGCACTGCTACCAGGGTGCCGAGCACGCTCACGCAGCTCAGAAGCCCGAGAAGATCGAGTTCTAAGAAGGAGGCAATCGAACATGTACGAAACCAAACCTTATTTCTACGGCACTGGTCGTCGTAAGGATTCCGTTGCCCGCGTTCGCGTTTACACCGGCACCGGCAAGATCACCATCAACGATCGTGATATCGACAACTACTTCGGTCTGGAGACCCTGAAGCTGATCGTCCGTTCTCCGCTGGTCCTGCTGGGCCTGGAGGGCAAGTACGATGTCGTCGTCCGCGTTTCCGGCGGCGGTGTTTCCGGCCAGGCTGGCGCTATCCGCCACGGCCTGTCCCGCGCCCTGCTGCAGCAGAGCGATGAGAATCGTTCTGTTCTGAAGAAGGCTGGCTTCCTGACCCGCGATCCTCGTATGAAGGAGCGTAAGAAGTACGGCCTCAAAGCCGCTCGTCGCGCACCGCAGTTCAGCAAGCGATAATCGACAACTTCAAAATGCTAAAAAAGCCCGGAAATGCGCTATTTTCCGGGCTTTTTCTATACCCAAAATTCTGCCTGGACTGTTCGGTTTTGATGGAATTTGAACGGAAATTTATGGGTTTATAGTGGTCAAATTACTGGTGGACAAGCCCATTTTGACCTCTTATGGGTTAAATTACTGGTGGACAATAGGAGCAAATGAAGTCCAATTTTGCCATCGACGGACGAACACATACTTGACTGATTTACATAGAGCCTTGGCTCATTCTTTGAAAACGAGAATGGGTCAAGGCTCTATTTTTTTTTTCGCCTGAAATCCGGCGAGACAAATTTGAGTAGGAGGTAACAGGTATGACGGATTTCAATCAGAAGACCCATGACACCGATGTGGGCAGTTATGGCGGACAGTCGAGGCAGATGACGGAGGTGTTCGAGAACCAAGAGTTTGGTTCGATCCGGTTGTTTCAGGAGGCAGGCAAGACATTCTTCTGTGCAAGCGACGTGGCGAAAGCGTTGGGGTATGTGAATCCCTACGCTGCAGTGAGACGCCATTGCAGAGGCCCCCTAACGAAACGTGAGGGGGTCGTTCAGAAGGTGAATCAGTATGGGGATGCTGGAGAGCAGGTCGTTGAAATCGCCTTTATCACAGAAGGTGATGTTTACCGGCTGATCGTTCACAGCAAGCTGCCATCGGCAGAACGATTTGAACACTGGGTGTTTGATGAAGTTCTCCCTTCTATCCGCAAGCATGGTGTGTATATGAGCGATTCCATTTTGGATCAGGTGATTCAGCATCCGGAGGTCATCTACACCCTGGCACAGGAGCTTGTAGCCGAGAGGGAGCAGCTTGAGGGTATCCGCAAACAGCTGGATGCGGCACAGCCCAAGGCAGACTACTTCGACACCTTTGTGAACTCGGAGGATTGTACCTGCATCCGGAATTTCTGTAAGGAAATCGGAATCCCGGAGAAGACGGCAGTGGCTCTCTTACTGGATCATCGCTATCTGTACCGCAGTCCGAGTGGCTGGCTGATGCCTTTTGCAGACAAATCTGCAAGGGGCTATTTTATTGTCCGGGATTGCTACGGCAGAAGCGGAAAACTGGTGCAGCAGACGAGAGTGACCTGCAAGGGAAAGAATCATCTCTTCAAGTTGTTTAAGAAATGGGGTGTGGTCGAATGACGCTTTTTACAGAGGGACGCCTTCAGGCGTTTGAACGCATGATGCAGGATACCGGCAAATACCATCGCCGGGAGGACAGCGAAGATCGTCCGCGCAAATGTCCGAAGAAAAAAGCGGAGCCTGCGAAAAAGGATGGTGAGCACCATGCCGGTATTCAGGGTTGAGAAGAACAGCAATTACACAACGATGTGCAATTACCACCTGCGCGATCAGGGTCTCAGCCTGAAAGGGAAAGGACTTCTCTCTATGCTGCTCAGTTTGCCGGACACATGGAACTATTCGGTACGGGGGTTATCTTCGATTACGCCGGATGGCGTAGATGGGGTGCTTACGGCTCTAAAAGAGCTGGAGCGTCTTGGGTATCTGGAAAGGAACCAGCAGCGTGAGAGTAACGGTCGGATGGGCAGAGCGGAGTATGTGATTTATGAGATGCCAAGGAAAAAGCCGTGTTCGGAATCACCGTGTACGGAAAAGCCGTATACGGTAAATCCGGATACGGACACACCGGTTACGGAAAATCCCGCGCAATTAAGTACTAATAGAACAAGTACTGAAACAATCAATAAAAGAGAGAAGAAGGAAATCCAGCACCGGTATGGCTCATACGAAAATGTCCTTCTTTCTGACACGGAATACAGTAAGCTCCGGCAGGAGTTCCCAAGAGATTATCAGATGCGGGTTGAACGGCTCTCTGAGTATATGGCCTCCACCGGCAGGAGCTACAAAAATCACCTTGCCACAATCCGGAGCTGGGCAAAGAGAGAAAAGCCGAAGTATAACCCGGCAGACTACACATTTGAGGAAGGAGACAGCCTATGAGCGACATGGTGCCTGAAATTTTGAATGCGGCGTTGGATTCGCTCTTTACGCCGAAAGAACCCGGAGAGCGGGAATACCAGGGCGAGGACGGACTGCTGTATTGCCGGAATTGCCACACGCCGGTGCAGTGCAGGGTAAAGCTCTGGGGCAGAGACAGGATTGTTCCCTGCCTTTGCAGATGCCAGCAGGAGGCAATGGCGGAAAAGAAACGCCAGGATGAGCTGGTGGAGCGGCAGCGTAAAATCAGACAGCTGAAAGCAACGGGGATTCAGGAAAAGCATCTTCTGGAATGGAATTTTGCCGTTGCAGAAGACAACAAGGATATCCAGATGGCAAAACGCTATGTGGAGCAGTGGAAAAAGGTCAAGGCTGAAAACCTTGGCCTTTTGTTATGGGGAGATGTCGGAACTGGAAAGTCCTTTGTGGCGGCATGTATAGCAAATGCTCTGTTGGAACAGGGCATTCCGGTTTTGATGACGAACTTCTCCAAAATCCTGAATCAGATGGGAGCCATGTATTCGGAAGAGCGATACCGGTATATCGCTTCGTTTTCCAACTATTCTTTGCTGATTCTGGATGATCTGGGAATTGAGCGCAGCACCGAATATGCGCTGGAGCAGGTCTACGCCGTTATCGATGAGCGGTACAAGTCCGGACTTCCGGTCATTATCACAACCAATCTGAAGATTGCTGAAATCCGCAATCCGGAGGATGTGGCATACGCCCGGATTTACAGCAGGATTTTGGAAATGTGTACGCCGGTGCGAATCAGCGGAGAGGACCGCAGGAAGAGCATTGGAAAAGAAAAACAGCAGGTCGTTAAGGAGGTACTTGATTTATGAAGTGCAAGGCAAAAAAGGCGTTTTTCGCAGGTAAGAATGACATCTATCACCGCTGGAAGGAGGTTAAGAAGCTGAATGGCAAAAGCAAAAACCAGTATTACAACAGAAAACCGCAGTGGCTCAGCTGCCGACGCTGCGGCTAAGGAGAAGCGGACGGAGATGCCGCTTTCTGACCTGCATCCCTTTGAAGGTCATCCCTTTAAGGTGCTGGACGATGAGCTGATGGAACAGACCGTGGAGAGCATCAAGCAGATCGGTGTGGTATCACCGCTGATTGTACGGCCTGACCCGGAAGGCGGATTTGAAATCCTTTCGGGACACCGCAGGCTTCATGCAGCGCAGTTGGCAGGTTTGGAGACGGTGCCGGTCATCGTCAAGGAAATGGACGATGATGCAGCAATCATCTTTATGGTGGACAGCAACTTGCAGCGGGAAAATATCCTTCCCAGCGAGAGAGCGTTTTCCTACAAGATGAAGTTGGAAGCGATGAAGCATCAGGGACAACGCGGAGATTTAACTTCTGACCAAGTTGGTCAGAAGTCGTGGGCTGTGAACCAGTTAGCTGATGATGCGAACGAAAGTAAAACGCAAGTTCAGCGTTTTATCCGCCTTACCAACCTGATTCCAGAAATTCTGGACATGGTGGATGAGAAGAAAATCGCCTTTAATCCGGCGGTAGAGCTGTCTTACCTGAAACCGTCCGAACAGAAAGAATTTCTGGAGGCAATGGACTATGCACAGGCATCCCCATCCCTGTCGCAGGCACAGCGATTGAAAAAGCTCTCGCAGGAGGGCGACTGCACCTTGGATGCCATGTGTGAAGTGATGAATGAAATCAAAAAGGATGAGCTTGACCATGTGACGATTAAAAACGAGGTTCTTCGGAAGTATTTCCCGAAATCCTATACGCCGAAGCAGATGCAGGACACGATTATCCGGCTGCTGGAAAAGTGGCAGCGAAGTAAACAACGAGATATGGAACGATGAGAAGGAGATTTTTATGATGATGAACTTTAAGAAGAATCAGAACAACGCAGTGTGCAGCATGGATTGCAAGAACTGCCCGAATGGTGCATCGCAGCCGAATCCGATGGATGATTCCATGTTTGAGAAGTCCATTGCGATGCTTCATAACTGGGTGATGTTGGAGGCAATCCGTGAAGATCACCCGAAGGAACGCATTGTGATGGTGATCCTGCCGGGGGCTGGCGGCGAACTTCTGACCGAGGCTGGCAGTCGAGACATCTTTGAGGATGTTTACGATGAGATGGAGGCTGATCTGGTGGCAGATGGGGAACTGCTTCTCCATTATGATAAGAGCGATGTGATCGAGACTGACAGAACCCGCTATCTGTTGGGAGCTGCGGAGGTTTCGGAAATCGACCAGAACGGCAACGAATGCAGCATCAATCTGTTTACGCTGGAACGCACCATCGACTATGTGAACGAGAACCTGACGGTGGTTTCCATTGGCGGCGAGTTGGTTCCGGCACTGCGCCTGATCTAAGGAGGTGCCTATGAAGAAATTTGATGTGGAGATTACAGAGACTCTCCAGAGAAAGGTTTCCGTGGAAGCTGCCTCACAGGAAGATGCGGAACGCATGGTGACGCAGGCGTGGAACAATCAGGACTATGTTCTGGATTCCGGCGATTTCACCGATGTGGATTTCAAGACCGTGGGAGAACATGAATTGGCAGAGACCAGGACAATGGATGTGCTGCTGGTGCAGCCCAACGCCTACCCGAAGAAAATCAGCGTTGGCACGGAGCTGGAAGATTTGCAGGCAATGGTCGGCGGCGATATTGAAGTAACCTATCCATTTGAGGATGAAGTGGCCATTATTCTGAATGAATCCGGTAAAATCAATGGCTTGCCGCTGAACCGTGCGATTTACACCGAAGACGGGGATATGCAGGACATTTATGCCGGTGATTTTCTGGTGGTAGGGCTGACAGAGGATGACTTTGGTTCTCTGACTTCGGAGCAGATGCAGAAATTTGAGGAACAGTTCCATCAGCCCCAGATGTTCGTTCGTATGGGTCACAGCATCATGGCGATTCCGGTTCCGGATGACATGCTGAAGAAGATGGAGGAAAAGGCTGCAAAGCCCCAAGAAAAGAGCAAACCTGCACCGGACCGGGACAGTTTGTAAGGAAGGAGGCGGAGATTCATGCAGGAAGAAGTTGAAAATCGTACCGTCAATCTGGCAATCAGCACCACGAAATTGACCTTTCGCACCATCGTGAATGGCTATAATGCGTGGAAACGGCACCATCAGGCAAAGGTGGCTCAGAAAACAGCGCAGCTGCCGGTTGGAAAGCAGAGCATCAAAGAACTGATCGGTCAGAATCAGGGAGTCAGCAGTATCCCCATTGAGAAAACGGATTTGAAAGGCTTTGAACAGGTGGCACGGAAATATGGTGTGGATTATGCCATTACGAAAGACCAAAATGTAATGCCACCCAAGTACACGGTGTTCTTTAAGGCGAAGGATGCGGATGCACTGACTTCCGCTTTTGAGGAATTCACCAACCGAAAGCTGAAAACAAAGGAAAAACCGAGTGCTCTGGAGCAGCTTAACAAGCTCAAAGAGCTGGTTGCTGCAATTCTTCCGGATAAGGTTCGCCACAAAAGTCAGGAGCGTGATCTATGAGTAATAAGACAAAGAAGCAGCTGCTCCTGAACCTGCCGTACTTCATTGCCGGTCTTGTATGTACCAATCTGGGAGAAGCGTGGAGAATTGCCGAGGGCGCAGACATGTCTGAAAAGCTCCTCGGCTTTCTTTCTGCCCTGGGTGCAGCCTTTTCCAATCCGATGCCAAGTCTGCATCCGATGGATTTGCTGATTGGTGTGTGCTGCGGAGCGGGTTTGCGGATTGCTGTGTACCTGAAAGGCAAAAATGCCAAGAAATATCGCCATGGCATGGAGTATGGCTCTGCTCGTTGGGGTACGCAGAAAGACATTGAACCGTTTGAAGATCCAGTGTTTGCAAACAATGTGATTCTGACCCGGACGGAGCGGCTGATGATGGGCAACCGCCCGAAGAATCCGGCAAATGCCCGAAACAAAAACGTGCTGGTGGTGGGCGGCTCCGGCAGCGGCAAGACCCGGTTTTGGCTTAAACCCAACCTTTTACAATGTCACAGTTCCTATGTGGTCACTGACCCGAAAGGCGATATCGTAATCGACTGCGGCCAAGCCCTTTTGAAGAACGGATACAGTATCCGGATCTTTAACACCATCAATTTCAGAAAGTCGATGCATTATAATCCCTTCGCCTATATTCACAGCGAAAAGGATATTTTGAAGCTGACCACAACCCTCATTGCCAACACCAAAGGGGACGGCAAGGCCGGTGACGAATTCTGGACGAAGGCAGAGACCTTGCTGTATTGTGCTTTGATTGGTTATATCCACTATGAGGCACCGCTGGAAGAGCAGAACTTTGCAACGCTGATTGAATTCCTGAATGCGATGGAAGTACGCGAGGATGATGAAACCTTTCAAAATCCAGTGGATCAGATGTTTGAAGCTCTGAAAAAGAAAAAACCGAACCACTTTGCTGTCCGCCAATATGCCAAGTTCAAGCTGGCGGCGGGCAAGACCTTAAAGTCGATTCTGGTGAGCTGCGGCGCACGTCTTGCTCCCTTCGATATTGAGGAAGTCCGTGATATCACTATGTACGATGAGCTGTCGCTGGATACGGTGGGAGATAAGAAAACGGCTCTGTTCCTCATTATGAGCGATACAGACCCGACTTTTAATTTCCTGATTTCCATGATCTATACACAGCTGTTTAACCTGCTGTGCGAGAAAGCGGATGATGTCTACGGCGGCAGATTGCCGGTGCATGTGCGCTGCCTGATTGATGAGTGTGCGAACATTGGTCAGATTCCGAATCTGGAAAAGCTGGTAGCCACCATCCGATCAAGAGAAATCTCGGCGTGTCTGGTGCTTCAGGCACAGAGCCAGTTGAAGGCAATCTACAAGGACAATGCCGATACCATCATCGGCAATATGGATTCCCGTATTTTTCTTGGCGGTTCGGAGCCGACTACGCTGAAAGAGCTGAATCAGGCACTGGGGAAAGAAACGATTGATCTGTACAACACTTCCGATACCAGAGGTAATAGCCCATCCTACGGCACCAATTACCAAAAAGTTGGGCATGACCTGGCCTCGGTGGATGAACTGGCTGTGTTGGATGGCGGTAAGTGCATTTTGCAGCTGCGCGGTGTGAGACCGTTCAAGTCAGATAAATATGATCTGACCCAGCATCCGAACTACAAGCTCACTGCCGGTGCTGATAAGAAAAACACGTTCAGCATCGAGGCGTTTCTTGACCATCGGCTGAAACTCAAGCCCGGTGATAAGTACGAAGTGGTTGATGCAGATCATGCCAAGTAAGTTCGTTCCGGTGACGAAGATGTCATAGGTGTGCTGTTGGCAACAGAATAAGAAGGGGCGGCGAGCTGCCGCCTCTTTACATAGCCAGGTTTCTGATTGGGATTGGAAATCTGGCTATATGTTTGCCCATTTGCAGGTGCACATGCAGATGGAAAATCACTATTCATCAGCCCATAAGGGCGCAACGTACAAGGAGGTACACATTTATGGCATTTTTCAACAGCGCAGTAACCGTTCTTCAGACCCTCGTTATCGCACTGGGTGCCGGCCTCGGCATCTGGGGAGCGATCAACCTGCTGGAAGGCTACGGCAACGACAACCCCGGTGCCAAGTCTCAGGGCATGAAGCAGCTGATGGCCGGTGGCGGCGTGGCACTGATCGGCACGACTCTGGTGCCGCTGCTTTCTGGACTTTTTGGTTAAACAGAAAGCATACGAGGTTGGAATTCTGATGAGGGCGGCGGTGAGCCGCCCTTTTTACATAGCCAGGTTTCTGATTGAAATTGGAGACCCGGCTATTTTTTTGCCCTTTTGCAGGTGCACATGCAGGGGGACATTCACTATTCACCAGCCCATAAGGGCGCATTGTACAAGGAGGTACACATTTATGGCATTTTTCAACAGCGCAGTAACCGTTCTTCAGACCCTCGTCATCGCACTGGGTGCCGGTCTCGGCATCTGGGGAGCTATCAACCTGCTGGAAGGCTACGGCAACGACAACCCCGGTGCCAAGTCTCAGGGCATGAAGCAGCTGATGGCCGGTGGCGGTGTAGCACTGATCGGCACGACTCTGGTGCCGCTGCTTTCCGGTCTGTTCGGTTAAGCAAAGGCTGTCGGAGCGAAGATTCCGACCGGGCGGCGAAAGCTGCCTGTTACATAGTCAGGTGCAGGCAATCTCCGCAGCTGGCTATTTTCTGCGCTCTCCGGCAGGTGCACATGTTGGAAGTATGGCGCAGGACCGCAGTTTAGAATCGCACGGCTGATAGGCCGGACAAGTTACAGGAGGACAAATCTATGGCGTTTCTTACTACAACTGCATCGGCACTGTCTCTTTTCTCACAGCTGTTCATGCTTCTGTCCCGGATGGCGAAGCTGTTCGGCGTGTTTGCGTAAGGAAGGAGGCGGCTCATGCAGAGTATCCTTGAACAGATCACAGATTGGCTCAAGAGCATGATCATCAGCGGTATCATGGGAAATCTTTCAGGGATGTTCGATTCGGTCAACCAGCAGGTTGGACAGATCGCAGGC
This sequence comes from Faecalibacterium sp. BCRC 81149, assembly GCF_022750605.1. NCBI lineage: Bacteria > Bacillati > Bacillota > Clostridia > Eubacteriales > Oscillospiraceae > Faecalibacterium > Faecalibacterium sp. BCRC 81149. Next base: position 168,130 of record NZ_QXJA01000006.1, read on the forward strand.
GATGTGGGAACCACACCGGCGAACTTTTCACCTGCGGTTTTCTCTATGATCCGTAACATCTCGGAATCCGTGATCCTGCCCATTGCCGGAATGGTGCTGACATTCATCGCCTGTTATGAGCTGATCCAGATGCTCATCGAGCATAACAATCTGGCAAATTTCGAGACGTGGACATTTTTCAAATGGGTCTTTAAGACCTTTCTGGCAGTGACTCTGATCTCGAACACATTCAATATCACGATGGCTGTCTTTGATGTGGCGCAGCAAGTGATCTCCAGAAGTGGCGGTCTGATTTCCGGCAGTACGTCCGTCAGCGATGCGACCCTGACAGCAATGCAGGCTACACTGGAAGGCATGGACTTGGGACCGCTGCTGGGACTGTATTTGCAGACCTTTGTGGTTCAGGTCACGATGCTGGCGTTGTCGGCTATCATCTTTGTCATCGTGTATGGCCGAATGGTGGAAATTTACCTCATGGTGAGCCTTGCGCCGATTCCGTTCGCAACCTTTGGAAACCATGAGCAGAGCCATACCGGTCAAAACTATCTGCGCTCCCTGTTTGCACTGGGATTCCAGGGGTTTCTTATCATGATCTGTGTAGGCATCTACGCAGTTCTGATTCAGAACCTGTCCTTTTCGGATAACATCATCAGCAGCATTTGGGGCGTTATGGGCTATACGGTTTTGCTGGCATTTACGCTGTTTAAGACGGGAAGCCTCGCAAAATCCGTGTTTGCAGCGCATTAAGGAAGGAGGCATGATTCGTGGCATCTTATATTTCTGTACCGCGTGACCTTTCAAAGGTCAAAACCAAGGTCTTTATGAATCTGACCAAACGGCAGATTCTCTGCTTCGGAGCCGGTGCGCTGATTGGCGTTCCGGTTTTCTTTTTGCTCAAGTCCAGCGGGAATCTGAGCCTTGCTGCACTTGGCATGATGGCAGTGATGCTGCCGCTTTTCTTTCTTGCCATGTACGAGAAAGACGGTCAGCCGCTGGAAGTGGTGGCAAAGCACTTCTATGAGGCAAAGTTCAAGAGGCCGAAAACGCGGCCTTACAAAACAAAAAATTACTATGCACTGCTGGTTCAGCAGGCAGACGTGGAAATGGAGGTAAATCGCATTGTTCAAAATTCTCGAAAAGCTGACATCGAAGAATAAAAAGCAGGATGACATCCGAATGCCGTCTCATCTGTCAGCCGCAGAGCAGAAACAGGTGCAGACGGTGATTGACCGCGCAAGGGGGGACCGCACGATTCCGCATTCGGCACAGGAGAGCATTCCTTTTCAGCGGATGTTCCCGGACGGTATCTGCCGTGTGACGGACAACTACTACACCAAAACCATCCAGTATCAGGATATCAATTATCAGCTGGCACAACAGGAGGATCAGACAGCTATCTTTGAGGAATGGTGCAGCTTCCTGAACTTCTTTGATTCCAGCATCCGCTTTGAGCTTTCTTTTATGAATATGGCTACGGATGCCTCGAATTTTGAGAAGATGGTGTGTATTCCGTACCAGAAGGATCATTTCAATCCGGTGCGCACGGAGTACAGCACCATGCTGCGCCGCCAGCTTGCCCAGGGCAACAACGGCCTGACCAAGACGAAGTACCTGACGTTTGGCATTGAGGCGGAATCCATGAAACAGGCAAAGCCGAGGCTCATTCACATCGAGATCGACCTGATGAACAACTTCAAACGCTTGGGTGTCCGGGCAAAATTGCTGAACGGCAAGGAACGGCTTCATCTGATGCACGATATGTTCCACATGGGCGACCATGACCGGTTCAATTTCGATTGGAAGTGGCTGCCGGAGAGCGGGCTGTCGGTAAAGGACTTTATTGCTCCGACCGGATTTGCCTTTCCGAAGAACCGGATTTTTCAGATGGGCGGGATGTATGGTTCTATGTCCTATCTCCAGATCACAGCTTCCGACCTGTCGGATCAGCTGCTGAAGGACTTTCTGGATATGGAATCCAGCCAGATCGTGACCATGCACATTCAGTCGGTAGACCAGAACAAAGCAATCAAGTCCATTAAGCATACCATCACGGAGCTGGATCGTTCCAAGATTGAGGAACAGAAGAAAGCAGTCCGTTCTGGATACGATATGGACATCATTCCGTCGGATTTGGCGACTTATGGTAAGGACGCAAAGGCATTGCTGAAGGAATTACAGAGCCAGAATGAGCGTATGTTCCTGCTGACTTTTCTGGTGATGAACACCGGCGAGACGGAGCAGGAGCTGGAGACCAACGTGTTTCAGGCTTCCAGCATCGCACAGAAGTACAACTGCAACCTGCGCCGTCTGGACTTTCAGCAGGAGCAGGGGCTGATGAGCTGCCTGCCGCTGGCGCAGAACCTGATTGAGATTCAGCGCAGCATGACTACCAGCAGCACGGCAATTTTCGTGCCGTTTACCACCCAGGAACTGTTTCAGACCGGGAAAGAGGCTCTGTACTATGGGTTGAATGCCCTGTCCAACAACCTGATCATGGTTGACCGGAAAAAGCTCAAGAACCCCAACGGGCTGATTCTTGGTACTCCCGGTTCCGGTAAATCCTTTTCTGCCAAGAGAGAAATCGCCAATGCGTTTCTGGTGACGGATGACGATGTAATCGTGTGCGATCCGGAAGCCGAGTACACGGCTCTGGTGCAGAAATTTGAGGGGCAGGTTATTAAAATCAGCCCTTCCAGCACGCAGTATATCAATCCGATGGACATCAACGCGAATTATTCAGAAGAGGATAATCCCATTGCCTTGAAAGCAGATTTTATCCTGTCCCTGTGTGAGCTGATCGTGGGCGGCAAGGAAGGCTTGCAGCCGGTAGAAAAGACGGTTATCGACCGCTGTGTGCATCAGATTTACCAGACCTATTTTGAGAACCCGGTGCCGGAGAATATGCCGGTGTTACAGGACTTGTACGAGGCACTGCTCCGGCAGGATGAAAAGGAAGCACACCATGTGGCAACGGCACTGGAAATCTATGTGACCGGTTCTCTGAACCTGTTTAACCACCGCACCAACGTAGATATCAATAACCGGCTGGTCTGCTATGACATCAAGGAGCTGGGCAAGCAGCTGAAAAAGATCGGTATGCTGGTGGTGCAGGATCAGGTTTGGGGGCGTGTGACCGCCAACCGTAACGCCGGTAAAGCCACCCGCTACTATATGGACGAGTTCCATCTGCTTTTGAAAGAGGAGCAGACAGCGGCTTACAGCGTGGAAATCTGGAAGCGATTCCGTAAATGGGGCGGTATTCCCACCGGCATCACCCAGAACGTGAAAGACCTGCTTTCTTCCCGCGAAGTGACGAACATTTTTGAGAACAGCGACTTCATTTATATGCTGAATCAAGCAGCCGGTGATCGTCAGATTCTGGCGGATCAGCTGAATATCAGCCCACATCAGCTGTCCTATGTGACCCACTCCGGTGAAGGCGAAGGACTGCTGTTCTACGGAAATGTGATTTTGCCGTTCGTTGATCGTTTCCCGACCGATCTGGAACTGTACCGGATTATGACGACAAAATTAACCGAAGTGCAGGAAGCGAAGGAGGCGTAAGCGATGGCTGGCAAGAAAAATCCGAATCTCGGAGACAAGCTGCGGCAGGAGCGCGAGGGTGCGGAGAACACCCTTCGCGATTCCAGAAGCAAAACCGCAGATAGCAGTACGGGAGACGGCGGCAAGAAAAAAGCGGAACACCGAAGGCAGATTCGTCACGAGGCCGATCTTGCTAAGATGCGCAGTAAGAAGCTGAAATCAGATCAGGAAGCAAAAGCGAAAAAGAATGCAGCAGCTTCCGGGAAAAAAGGCGGAAAGCCAAAGAAGCCGGGAAATCTTGCGGCAGATGCACTTTCAGCCAAGGCACATCAGAGTGTGCGCAATGCCGACCAGGATAATAATTCTGGTGTGGAGGCAGCGCATTTTACCGAAGGCTCAGCGGAAGGTGCAGCCCGTGCTGGTTCCCGGTTCCAATATGGTCGAAAGCTGCGGCAGTACAAAAAGCTGGAGCGGTTGGAGAAAAAGGGAAATAAAGATGCCGTAGATTCCATCTTTGCGGAACGCATGAAGTCTGATCCGCAGGCTGGTTCCAATCTCTTTTCCCGATGGCGGCAGAAGCAGGCCATCAAAAAAGAGTATGCCGCTGCGAAGGCAGGTGCGGCCGCTGCGGAGAACACAGCATCTGGCACAGCCAAAGCTGCACAGGGTACTGTCAGTATAACGGAAAAGGCATTTCAGTTTGTGCAGAGCCACTCGCATATCATCATCGGTATCGCAGCCGTGGGACTGCTTGTTTTGGTGATTGCCGGGTCGGTTTCGTCATGCTCCGTCTTGATCAATGGCGGCGGCAATGTGGTGCTGGGGACTTCCTACACGGCAGAAGATGAAGATTTGAAAGGCGTGGAGACGGATTATACCAAGCTGGAAGATAAACTTCGCAAACAAATCGACCGCATTGAAACCGACCATCCGGGCTATGACGAGTATCGCTACAATCTGGCAGAGATTGGTCACAATCCCTATGAGCTTGCATCTCTGCTGACCGTAGAATTTGAAAACTATACGAGAAGCCAGGTGCAGGCGCGGCTCCAGAGTATTTTTGAAGCGCAGTATGAGCTGAAGTTGGAGGAAAAGGTGGAAATCCGGACAAGGAAGGAAACCCGTGTGGGCTATCGCTACAATCCAATCACCGGAACCGGACACACCTACACCTATCAGGTGACGGTACAGTATGAGTATAAAATCCTCAATGTAACACTGCTCAATCGGGGCGTTGACTATGTTGCAAGAAATTCCGGCCTTACAGATGACCAGCTGCAACGATACGAAGTCACACTGGAGTGCCGGGGCAATCGAGATGACCTGTTTGCAGGCATAGCCTTTGCAACGCCGGATGGCGCGGGTTCCAGCGGAGAATACCAGGATTACGACATTCCGGGCGAAGCTCTGACGGATGAAAAATTCCGGAAGATGATTACCGAAGCAGAGAAATATCTCGGTTATCCCTATGTTTGGGGCGGCAGCTCGCCGAGTACCAGTTTTGACTGCTCCGGTTTTGTAAGCTGGGTCATCAACCACTGCGGCAATGGCTGGAATGTAGGCAGGCAGACGGCCAACGGTCTGATGGGAAAATGCGACATTATCCCGAAGAGTGAGGCAAAGCCCGGAGACCTGATCTTCTTCCAGAAAACCTACAACACCAGTGGCGCATCCCATGTGGGCATTTATGTCGGCAACGGGATGATGATCCACTGTGGCTCACCAATTTCCTATGCTTCCATTGAGACGAGCTACTGGCGGCAGCACTACTACTGCATGGGAAGAATTCGATAAAAATAGGGCGTTTATTCGCCCGGAAAGGATACGATATGAGCTTGAAACTGGAAAAGATTGCTGCGGAGCGCGAGAAAGCCCGCAGGAAACGCGATGAATGGGAGGAGCGCAGAAAGGAATGGGACAGAAAGTACCACGAGCAGGAAAACAGCGAAATCTGTGAAATGGTACATGCCCAGAGCCTGACCCCGGAACAGCTGGCAGTCATCATTCAGCTGGCGCAGGCTGCGGTTCCCAACCCGGAGAACCTGAAACTGGATGAGAAAGAAACGGAGGATATGGAATGAAAAAGATGATGGCAATGCTGCTTGCCAGCGTGATGGCGGCAGGAACCTTTACGACCACTGCATTTGCCTATACGGGCGATGATGTGCAGAAGAACACGCCTGTCAGTACCGCTGCACAGGAGACGGATGCAGCAGAAAGCACAAATGCGGGGAAAACGGACAATACCGACAGCATCGAAATCGACCCGGACATGCAGGTTCTGCCGGATGGCTATGAGGTCTCTACGGATGCGGATGGGAACCTGATCGTTACGGTGGGCGGCAAAGAATACAATATCGGCAGCGAAAAGTCCCAAAAGCAGACTGGTACGGTGGTGCCGGGGATCACCAGTCTGCATTTTCGTTCCGGTCCCGGCATGGATCAGGAGATTATCGGATATCTGCATTCCGGCGATACGGTGGAGATTGTCGAAAAATGCGGTGACTGGTATAAGGTAAACTTCAACGGCAAAACCGGGTATGCACATGGAAAGTACCTGAATGTCACGGATTCTGCAAAAGACAGCAGCATGTTCAGTGAAGATGCGCTGAAGCTGTTTCTGGATCTGATGCAGAGTGGAATGTCATACGAGGATGAGACGAAATCCAGTGCAGCTTTGACTCCGGAAGGAAATATGACGCTGGTGGACGATATCGGTGAGGAAGAAGATAAATCCAGCCAGCAGTTCATTACGCTGGTGACAAAGGCGGGCAACACCTTTTATCTGATCATCGACCGCGATAAAGACGGCAACCAGAATGTGCATTTCCTGAACATGGTGGACGAGGCCGATCTGCTTGCGCTGATGGATGAAGAGGAAGCTGCCAAGTATCGGGAGAAGGAGCCGGAAGTCACGGAACCTGCGGAAACCGAAAAGCCGCAGGAGACGGAACCGGCACCGGAAGAGCAGAAAACAGAGAGCGAGCAGAAGAAATCGTCTCCGCTTCCGATGATTATGCTGCTTCTGTTTGTGATCGGTGCAGCCGGTGTCGGCGGTTATCTCTATATCAAGATGAAGGGCGTAAAGCCTGCGTCCAAGAAAAATCAGCCGGACCCGGATGCGGATTATCACGATGAGGATGAAGATACGCTCCAGCTGCCGGAGGATGATGGTGAC
>NZ_QXJA01000007.1:0-145842 GCF_022750605.1 Faecalibacterium sp. BCRC 81149
GTCACCATCATCCTCCGGCAGCTGGAGCGTATCTTCATCCTCATCGTGATAATCCGCATCCGGGTCCGGCTGATTTTTCTTGGACGCAGGCTTTACGCCCTTCATCTTGATATAGAGATAACCGCCGCCTGCCGCCAGTGCAATCAGCACGACCACACCCAGAAAGCCGGATGCGATCTTTGTGACCTTGTTTTCCTTGAGCTGTTCCGTGCCGGATGCCGCCGCTTCTTCTGCGGCTTTCTTGGCTTCTTCCTCGGCTTTCAGCCTGTCCTGTTCAGCCTGCGCCGCCGCTTCCTTTTCGGCGGTATAAGCGTCCGCATCTTCTTCCTCCATCAGAGCCAACAGGTCGGCTTCATCCACAAGGTTCATAAAATGGACGGTCTGCGCCCCTTTACTATTCCTGTCAATGACCAGATAGAATGTGTTGCCGGACTTCGACACCAGCGTAATGAACTGCTGACCACTGCCATCGGAATAATTGGTGTGGTAATCGTCCACCAGTGTCAGGTTGCCCTCCGGGGTCAGAGCACCGGTTTCCTCATCGGTCACGGTGACTACATCTTCTTCATCGGTGGTAGAAGTCAGGACAGGCTGTTCCACTTCCTCCGTAGGCTCACCGCCATAGGCAAAAGCAGGAGCCGCCATGCCAGCGCACAGTGCCACCGACAACATCAGGGCACAGAACTTATTCATCATCTTCATTATCAGATTCCTCCTTGTTGAACGTAGCACCGACTGCGGACAACGCAGCCGGGGTCGGAGTGGAAGTTGCAGACTGGCGCAGCAGGGCGGCAAGCTGTTCCGGCGTAACCTTGGCGGTGCGCACCATCTCATTCACCTCGGCAGCTTCTGCTTCCTGAATCCGTCGTTCAAGGCTTTCAATGCGAGTGTTGATCTTAATGCGACGCTCCCTTTCCTTTTCCAGAGAAGCGCGCAGCTTATCGAGTTTTTCGCTCATGTTTTCCTCCAATCATTTTGAGAGCCGCCCGAAACCGGACAGATATTTCTGCCAGTAGGACGAGTGAATGTTTGCGTACTTGATGGGGTCGCCGGCGGACACCATCATCCCGTTTCCAAGGTAGATGCCCACATGACTTTTTCCCGGAGTATCATACGTTCCCTCGAAGAAAACAAGGTCACCGGGCTTTGCTTCGGCTTCGCTGATGTGCTGGCTCTTGTTCCACAGGCCGTTGGCGGTGGTGCGTCCCACATCGTAGCCGTTCTGGTTGTAGACCCAACAAACGTAGCCTGAACAGTCAAAGCCAGTTTCCGGGGTAGAGCCGCCCCACACATAGGGCGTACCCACATACTTTTGGGCTTCCTTGTAGATGGCGGCAAATTCCTCATCCGTCAAGGCTTCCGCTGGAACCTGATAATCAATGCCCGGCGCGCCAGAGCCATCGGAGCCACCGGGCGGCAGTCCACCTTTGAACAGATATGGCCGACCACCCAACGTATCCTGAAAGATCTCATAGCGTTTCCACTGGTCGTTGTCCAGTTCCTCCCGGATAACGACCTCCAGCCCTTTATTCACCAGCTTTGTGTGAAAAATTCGATACTCATAGGGGACTTGCACGGTGTAGGGGATGCCAGTAAAAATGTCGATCATCACTACCGTGCGGTACCGGGTCTGGACTTCCACCCATGTGGTCAGCTTGTATTGCTTGGCAAACGTCTCCTTGAGTTTTGCCTGCACCTCGCTGCGGGTGTAGTCGTCATAAAGAGTAGTCAGGAACGAAGTGAGCTGCCAAGGATCATGTTCAATAGCATCCAGATGGTATCGGTATTCGTCATAGCCGGGGTGGTCGGCGGGGGTGCGTTTGATTTTCTTATCCAGTTCCTTTTCCAGCTTCTTGTAGTCGGTTTCGGCTCCCCGGATGTCCCGGTCCTCTGCGGTGTAAATGGTCTGACCGGATACCTGCGTGGTGCCGGAAAACAGAATGGAACAGGACGAAAATGCCGACATGACCAGCAGCAAGAGCAAAAGAAAAACGCCCACGATCAAAAGAACGTGCGCGTTGCTTTTTGCAAAATTGGCAATGCCGTTGACTGCGGTGCTGACCACCGATCTTCCTTTGTCGATGACCTGCTCCACGCCGGATCGGGTGGCAGATGCACCGTTGGATGCCGCTTTGCCGCCTGCGGTCTGCGCCGCTGTGCCCGAATGGGCGGCGGCATAGTAACTTTGCCGAATGTCCTGTTTCTGCCGCCATCGGGAGAGCCAGTTGGAGCCGCCCTCGCCGGTGCCGGATGCGCCTGCATCTTGTGCCGCAGTCGGCTTCTGTGGGGAAGATTGTGCGGTTTTGGCACCCTTCTTGCCCTGCATCTTGGCTTTCTTTTTCAGCTTCCGGGCATAGATGCTCTTGGAAATATCCCGGACATTTCCTGCTGCCTTTTCGCCCTCGCTTAAAGCCTGCGTGCCCACATTATCGTCCTCGTACTGGTCAACCTCCCGATGCACCGCAGACCGGGCGGCGGCAGCGGCATACATAGCACGTTTCTGCTGCTTTGTCATGCGGGATGCTTCATCCGGGGTGATCTCTGCTTTGCCAAAACGCAGGTGCTGCGCCTTTTCCGCTGCCTTGTCTGCATCCTGCTTCAGTTTCTGCTTTTTGGGCTTAGACTGCTCCACTTTGGACTTTTTCGGAGGAGAGCGCGTGGCCGTGCGCTCCTTGTCTTCCTCAAATTTCAGCTTTGGCTGTTTCTCACTCATGCTTTTGAGCCTCCGCAACTTCGGAAAGGCGGGTCGTAAGGATGCGGTAGAGTTCAAGGTCTTTCGGGAAGTGGTCAACAAAGGGTAGGATCACGTTGCCGAAGAACAGCAGCCCTTCGCCCTCACCAGAGTGAGTGACGTAGGAAAGCTGATGGGGCGAGATGTTGAGCTGCTTTGCGAGAATCTGCCTATCACCGTTCGCCTGATTGAGCATATACACAAAGTCCGAGTTCTCAAAAATATTCGATACTTCGGGACTTGCCAGCAGATCTTTGACGTTCTGCGTTAGGGCTGTCGGGATGCCGCCCCACTTGCGGAAACGCTTCCAGATCTCAACGGAATAAGCAGCAGTCTGCTCTTCCTTCAAGAGCAAATGGAACTCGTCTGCATAGTACCGGGTGGATTTTCCGGCACTGCGGTTGGCGGTCACACGCCCCCACACGGCATCCTGCACGATGAGCATCATCATCCATCTGACGGACGATGACAGGCAGGGCATCCAGCCCAGCAAGCTGTGCAGCGTGCTGACGGCGGTGCCCAGAGATGATCTCGTAGCCACCTTCCGGGCGTGGACGTGCAATCAGCGGAGAAAGCACGCCGTACTGTTCTACGCTTTCCACCGTGCGCTGCATGGACTCATCATCCAAGACCTTAAAGGGGTGGTTCTTGAAAGGGAACAGCTCCCCGATGGGAATTTGCTGAACCTGTTCCCGCTGCTGTTCCTGTCGGGATTCTTCGGTGGAGAAGATGTCATCTGCCCCTTTCAGCGACACGTTTAAGCTGTTTTTCGGCATTCGCCATCACCTCCTTTGTCAGAGAGCGGTAGGCTTCTGTCACCTTGCCTTTGGGGTCGTGCTGGAAAATACTCTTACCCACGGCACTGATTTCCGCAGCACGGACAGACCGGGGAATGGTCTGGTCGAACACCTTGATCTTGCTGCCATAGGCACCTCGAATCAGGTTGTCAATCTGCTGCCCGTAGTTGGTGCGGCTGTCGGTCATAGTCAGCAGGATGCCCTCGATTTTCAGCTTGGGGTTGATCTGCCGCCGGACTTTCTGCACAGTCTGCAAAAGCTGCTCCAGACCCTTTGCAGACAGGTACTGCGCCTGCACCGGAATCAGGGTGGTGTCTGCCGCCGCCAGTGCATTTACGGTCAGCATCCCAAGGGAAGGGGTGCAATCCAGCAGAATGAAATCGTAGTCGCGCTTTGCGCCTTCCAGCACCTGTTTGAGCATCTTCTCCCGGTTCATGCAGTTAACGAGAGACACTTCCATCCCTGCCAGTTCGATGTTTGCCGGAATCAGGTCAACGCCCTCCGCATGGTGCAGGATACCTTCGCCGGGCGGAATACTTTGGTCGTTCATGGCTTTCTGCATCAGGGTGGAAAGGGTTGTGGGCAATTCATCGGGCTGCTGCCAGCCCATGCTGATGGTCAAGCTGCCCTGCGGGTCAGCGTCCACCAACAGGACCTTCTTGCCCTCCATCGCCAGACCGATGCCCAGATTTTCACAGGTCGTGGTCTTACCGGTGCCGCCTTTCTGGTTGACGATGGCAATCGTAGTTGCTTTCTTTGAAATTTTCATCACCTCCGCATCGCTAAGTCGTGGTTGGTTTGGTTCTGGTAGGAAAGCTGCATCGTGGTGGGTGCGTTATACAGAGAAGCGAGCAGATATTGTTTCATGTTTCGGATTGGGCTGCTGTTCTCTGCAAGGCACTTCAGCACAAAACGGATATGGTCGGCGTTCAGCTTCATAAACCGGCTGCGTACCACCTCGGCAGGTTTATCGTCCCCGGCAATGTGCAGTAGCTTACGGTTGGTAGCGCAGGTATCCACCAGCAAATTCACGATTTGATAGATGGTGTCCTCATCATCCGGGCAAAGCCGGAGCAGAAGGTCTACCTCCAAAGCCTGAGAAAAATATTCTTCCAGTTGTTCACGTTCGCTCATCCAGTCGTTTTCATCGGAAGAGATAGGATCAGTATCGCTTATCTCTGTATTATTTCTCTCAGTCTTATTACATCGTAGTTTGGCCGGGTCTTGAAGCGTATTCTGGACGACTCCAGAATCGTCATTATCACGATTCAGAAAGCGTAGTTTTGACGATTCTGACGAAAAATTCTTCACATAGATGAGATCGGGCTTGCCCAGCCCCCTCCGTTTGCGTTCAATCAGGCCGTACTCTTCAAGTTCTCGCAGCAGCTTGGTCGCCTTTTTATCGGCACAGCCCAGTGAATCCTGCACTTCCTGCACGGTATAGATGATGAACACCCGCCCAGCCTTGTCCAACCAACCATTCCGGGCTGACAGGCTCATGCGGTCAAGCAGGATACCGTACAGCGTTTTGGCATCTGTGGAAAGCGGTTGGAAGCGGCTGTCATGAAACAACAGCTTGGGAATCCGGTAGAAGGAGAACAGCTCGCTGGACTGCCCATAGAAGTAATCAAGGTCTGCGGTTCTTGTCGGCTTTCTTTCGGGCATAGAGAATATCCCATTTTTCAGGTGTGGAACGGAATACATTGACCTGCTTCTTATAAGGGCAGTGGGCATACAGGCAGGTGCGGAACTTGAAATCGGGCCGATAGTACGGACACAGCTTGCAGCTGTCCGGGGCACGGTCAGAACCTTCGCCAGCGGCGATCACATGGTGCATGGAGTGCTGAACATGGCGCAGGGCTTCGTTTCGCTTGTGGCTCACTTGGCATCACCTCGTTTCTCCAGCGGTGTCATCAGGTCTTTGTAACAGGGAACCAGCACACAGGGCTTTGCCCGCTTGTAGGGGCACCCTTCGCACTTGCTGGGGCCTTTGGGCGGCTCGATCAGATAGTAGCAGTTCTCTTTGCCGAGAACGCAGCCCTTCTTTCGGTTCTTCCAGAAGAAGCAGTGCCGGCAATCTGCCGGGCGGGAAGCATGGTAGCGGATACCGTCCATCGTGACGGTCAGAACTTTTTTCATCGGTAAACCCTCCTTTGACGGATTCGGGAAGTTCAGCCCGAAAATAAAAAAGCGCGTTCCTCTTTCTGTTCCGAGAGAACAGCGAGTGAACGCGCTATGTATGGAGAAAAGTGTTTTGCACGGTTTCGGGCAGGAATGTGGAAAATAGATTTACACAAATTATCTTGTATTTACATGGATTTACAGGAAAGCGGCTACCAATTTTAGCAGAGAGCCGGAAAACAGAGTTCAAAAGGTGCTTTATGGGGCTTCATTAGCTGGGAACCTGATTTTATTAGCTGGAACCGAAAATTCTGCTAATGGCATTAGCTGGCTAATTTTGGTGATAGGTTCAAAATGAAAAATGCGAAGATCGTCTTTCACATGGAAAAATGACCTTCGCATTTTCTTAAAGGGATACCCCAGACAGGATTCGAACCTGCGGTCTCCTCCTTAGGAGGGAGGCGCTTTATCCAGCTAAGCTACTGAGGCATATTATGTATTATCGTTGATTTTTTGAAATTCAACGCACTTGGAAACAAATGTGTGGAATGCTTTTCACAACGAAGTGACCGACTGCATTGCAACCGGGACGATGGTAAAGTTGTTGCATCAAAATTTGTTGAGAAAACCGTGATTCTCGGTTTTGCTTTTGAATAGAGCAATCACTTCTGCACCCAAGGTATCAGGTTGACCGAATTCTTAGGAGGCGTGTGCTCTATCCAGCTGAGCTATATGGACGTGTCTGATATATGATTATAGCCCGATCAAAGTCGAACTGCAATCCCTTATTTAGTTTTTTTTGAGGTGGCCGTTGTAACGCAACCTTAGGAGGCGAACGCTCTATCCAGCTGAGCTATGAAGACGGATACCATATTATAATACCGCAACTTCCCAACAAAATCAAGTTGAATCGGAAAGAAAAAAGGTGTATCCTATAGGAGAGGCGCTCATGCGCGGCATGGGTGCAGAATGAAGTGCAGGTGCAGCACAGGCGGCCCGGCACAAAAAGGAGCCAACTTATGGGGATGAAACGGAAAAAGAGAGCATCGCGTCGGCGCGGCTGGCTGCTGGGCAGCAGTGCAACGCAGGTCATCTGCATCAGCTTTGTGCTGCTGATCGCGCTGGGAACGCTGCTGCTGACACTGCCCATTTCCAGCCGCAGCGGTCGGCTGGGCGTGGTGGATGCCATGTTCACTGCCACCAGTGCCACCTGTGTGACAGGTCTGGTCGTGCGGGATACCTGGACGCAGTTCACGCCCTTTGGGCAGGCGGTGGTTTTGCTGCTGATCCAGGTGGGCGGTCTGGGCCTGGTGACACTGACCAGCTTTTTTGCGCTGGCGGCCAAACGCCGGATGGGCTTTAAGGACCTGCGGCTGCTGGGAGAAAGCGTTTCGGCCAGCGGATACTCGCAGGCTACCGATGTGCTGAAGATCGTGGTCAAGCTGGCGATGACCTTTGAGATCATTGGCATGATGCTTCTGATGATCGCCTTTGTGCCGCAGTTTGGTGCGGAGGGCATCTGGATCAGCGCATTCACGGCCATCTCGGCGTTCTGCAATGCGGGCTTCGATCTGTTTGGCCGGTTCGGGCAGTATTCCTCGCTGGCTCCCTATGTCAGTAATTATTATGTACAGGCTGTGATCATGTTCCTGATCATGGCAGGCGGTCTGGGCTTTATGGTCTGGGTGGAGATCGGAGAGTGGCGCAAGAAGCGGCACCTGTCTCTCCATGCCCGGATGGTGTTGCTCTTTTCCTGCATCCTGTGGGTGGGCGGTGCCGTCCTCATCGGTCTGATGGAGTGGAATAACCCCAAGAGCATGGGCGGGCTGTCCGTGCCGGGCAAGGTGATGGCGGCCCTGTTCCAGTCGGTGTCAACCCGTACTGCCGGTATGAACACCATCGACCTGGCCGCCTGCGGGCCCATCACCAAGCTGCTGATGAGCGTTCTGCAGTTCATCGGCGCGGCTCCCGGTTCCACCGGCGGCGGTGTGAAGGTGACCACCTTTGCCGTTCTGATCCTGACCATGCGCAGCGTGGCGCAGGGCCGGGATGACTGTGTCATCGGCGGCCACCACATTGAATCCAAGACCGTTTACCGTGCGCTGACCATTATCATGCTGGGCATGGTGGCAGCGCTGGGCTCTGCCGTGGTGGTCTATTACAACACCTCGGATGCCGTAACGGTCATTGACGCGATCTTTGAATCCTGCTCCGCCTTTGGTACCGTGGGCCTTTCGGTGGGCGTGACCAGCCAGCTGAACACCGGGGCCAAGCTGCTGTACATGCTGGTGATGTTCATGGGCCGTGTGGGCCCGGTGTCCTTTGCCATCAGCCTGACCAGCAAACCCGATGACAACAAGCGCAAGATCCTGCCCGTTGGACAGATCAACGTAGGATAAAAAAATGGACGGCTCTCGTTTTCGAGAGCCGTCCATTTTTTATGTGCAGTCAGCGTGGAAACGTTTCGGGAGCGGAATCATTTGCTGTAGATCTCCACGATATTCAGCAGGATTTCGGTTGCCTTGTCCATGCGCTCTACGGTGGTGCACTCGCACACGCCATGGAAGTTGAAGCCGCCGGTGCCCAGGTTGGGGCAGGGCAGGCCCTTCCAGCTCAGGGTGGCACCATCGGTGCCGCCGCGCACAGGTACTTCCTCGGGGGTTAGACCGGCCTTTTCGATGGCTTTGCGGGCGTTCTCCACCAGATGGAAGTGGGGCTTGATCTTTTCCAGCATGTTGCGGTAGCTGTCCTTGATCTCCACCTCCACGGTGCCGGGGCCGTACTTGCCGTTGAGGTAATCGGCAATGTGGAGGAGGTTATCCTTCTTGTACTGCAGCTTGTCGGCATCGTGGTCGCGCAGGATGTAGCCCAGCTTAGCGTTGGTCACGTCGCCGTACATCTGGCAGAGGTGGTAGAAGCCCTGACGGCCCTCGGTGGTCTCGGGACGGGCCATGATGGGCAGGGCCGTGTGGAACTCCATGGCCACATTGGAGGCGTTGATCATGGCATCCTTGGCGGAGCCGGGATGCACCGAGAAGCCGTGGATGGTCACGGTGGCGGCAGCTGCGTTGAAGTTCTCATACTCGATGCCGCCTACGTCACCGCCATCAACGGTGTAGGCGAAATCCGCGCCAAAGCCCGGGATATCGAAGAGGGAAGCGCCCTCGCCGATCTCCTCGTCGGGGGTGAAGGCGATGCAGAGCTTGCCGTGGGGGCGGCCCTCGGCAAGGAGGATCTCGGCGGCGGTCAGGATCTCTGCCACACCGGCCTTGTCGTCTGCGCCCAGCAGGGTGGTGCCGTCGGTGGTGATCAGGGTCTCACCCTTGAGGTCGGCCAGGAAGGGGAAGGTGGAGACCTTCATCACCATGCCGGTGGCGGGCAGGGTGACATCGCGGCCGTCATAATTCTCGTGCAGGATGGGGGTGACACCCTCGCCGGAAGCATCGGGGGCGGTATCCATGTGGGCGATCAGGCCCAGGGCAGGCTTGTCCTCACAGCCGGGGGTGGCGGGGATGCTGCCGTAGACATAGCAGTGTTCGTCTACCCGGGCATCCTCGATGCCCAGAGCCTTCATCTCTTCCACCAGCTGGCGGGCCAGGTCAAACTCCCGCTCTGCCGAGGGGTGGGTGCCGCTCTCGGGGTCGGAGGTAGTGTAAACGCGGACATAATTCAACAGTCGCTCGTATGCACGCATAAGAATGCTCCTTTGCTTGTATTTGATTCTATGATACGCTTTTCCGCGGCAATTTACAAGAGGGTGCAGCAGGGGAGCGCAGATCGAAGCGCAGTGAAACAACAAAAACACCGTCAGCCCGTTGTGTCAGGCTGACGGTGTTTTGTTTGAGGGAGTGTTTAACGCTTGTATTTGGCGGCCGTCTGCAGGCGCTGCATGGCGCGGTCCAGTGCGATCTTGCTCTGGTAGTACTCGTGCATGCTCTGCTTGTGCTGCAGGCGCTCCTCGGCCCGGATGCGGGCAGCCTCGGCGCGGTTGCGGTCGATATCCTCGGGCCGCTCGGCGCTGTCCACCAGCAGCAGGACAAAGGTGGGGGTCACTTCTGCAATGCCGTCGCCCACCAGCACCTCGCGGGTCTCACCGTCCACGGTGAACTTTGCAATGCCCATGTGCAGGGCCACCAGCACGGGGTTGTGCCCGGCCTGCACGCCGTACACGCCGTCGCCAGTGGGCAGGGTCAGGCTTTCGCAGTAGCCCTGATAGAATTCACCGCTGGAAGCCGTGATGTTCAGGATGAACTTTTCCATCAGTTGGCACCGCCCTTTTCCTCCGCCTGTTTGTCTGCGTACTTCTTGCGGGCATCCGCAAGGGTGCCCACGTTGAAGAATGCCCACTCGGGCAGGTCATCGCACTGGCCGTCCACAATGGCGGCAAAGCCCTTGACGGTCTCTGCCAGCGGGACGTACACACCCTTCAGGCCGGTGAAGTTCTCGGCCACCGCACAAAGGGCTGGCTGAGGAACTTCTGCAGCTTGCGGGCACGGGTGACGGTGAGCTTGTCCTCTTCGCTCAGTTCATCCATACCCAGGATGGCGATGATGTCCTGCAGCTCCTGATAGCGCTGCAAAGTGGCCTGCACCTTGCGGGCCACACGGTAGTGCTCCTCGCCCACGATGTCGGCTTCCAGAATACGAGAGGTGGAAGCCAGCGGATCGACAGCGGGGTAGATGCCCTGCTCCACGATCTTACGGCTCAGAACGGTGGTTGCGTCCAGATGGGCGAAGGTGGTTGCAGGAGCCGGGTCGGTCAGGTCGTCGGCGGGGACGTAGACGGCCTGCACCGAGGTGATGGAGCCGTCGCGGGTGGAGGTGATGCGCTCCTGCAGGGCACCCAGCTCATTGGCCAGGGTGGGCTGATAGCCCACGGCGGAGGGCATCCGGCCCATCAGGGCGGAGACCTCGCTGCCTGCCTGCACGAAACGGAAGATGTTATCAATGAACAGCAGCACGTCCTTGTGGGTCTCCTCACGGAAGTACTCTGCCATGGTCAGGCCGGTCTCGGCGACCCGCATACGGGCTCCGGGAGGCTCGTTCATCTGACCAAAGACCAGCGCGGTCTTGTTCAGAACGCCGGAAGCGTTCATCTCGCCCCAGAGGTCACAGCCCTCACGGGAGCGCTCGCCGACACCGGTGAAGATGGAGTAGCCGCCGTGCTCGGTGGCCACGTTGTGGATCAGCTCCTGGATCAGCACGGTCTTGCCGACACCGGCACCGCCGAACAGGCCGATCTTGCCGCCCTTGGCGTAGGGAGCCAGCAGGTCGATGACCTTGATGCCGGTCTCCAGAATTTCAGTTGCAGGTTTCTGCTCCGCAAAGCTGGGGGCCTTGCGGTGGATGGGCCAGTGGGGCAGATCGTCCACCGGGCCCTTGCCGTCGATGGGGCGGCCCAGCGGGTCGAACATGCGGCCCAGAGTGCCCTCGCCCACAGGGGCATTCAGGCCGTGGCCGGTGGCGGTAACTTCCATCCCCTTGCCCAGACCCTCGCTGGCAGAAAGCATGATGCAGCGCACCGTCGTTTCATCGACGTGCTGCGCTACCTCCATGGTGCGCTCAGTGCCCTCTGCGGTCACGGTCAGCGCTTCCTGCAGGGCAGGCAGCTTGCCCCCGGTGAATTTGACATCCACCACGGGGCCTGCTACTCGAATAATAGTTCCCTGTATCATACAATTGCCTCTTGCATTATGTTGTGTGGGATGTGTTTCTCCCCCGACAGGGGAGAAACACATCCAGCATTACTCGTTATTCTGTACTGCCGCCGCGCCGCCGATGATCTCGGTGATCTCCTGGGTGATGGAACCCTGACGGGAGCGGTTGTACTCCAGCTCCAGATCGTGGATCATATCCTTGGCGCTCTTGGTGGCGGAATCCATGGCGGTCATGCGGGCGCTCTGCTCGGCGCAGAAGCTCTCGGTCATGGCACCAAAGATCATGCCGTGCATATAGATGGGGGCCGTCTGCTCGAACACCGTCCAGGCATCCGGGAACATCTCCACCTCGCCGCGGGGGTCGCCCAGACCCTTGGGAGCAGGCGTGAGGTGGGCACGGTCCAGCGGCAGCAGGCGTTCCATGACCGGCTCGCTGGTCAGCGCGTTCTGGATCTTGGTGTAGACGATGTAGATCTCGTCCAGCTTGCCGGACTTGAAATCATCGATGGCATCCACCGTGATATCACGGGCGCGCTGCAGGGTGGGAGCCGTGGCACCGTAATGGAAATCCTCCACCAGACGGGGATCCTTGCGGAACAGGGCACGGTAGCCTACCTGACCGATGACATAGAACCGGTCGTTCTGGTCGGCGTGCTCCCGCAGGAACTTGAGCAGGTTCTGGTTGTAAGCACCGGCCATGCCCTTGTCGGCGGTCAGCACGATGTAGGCCCGCTTGGGGTTCTCCAGATCCCGCTCGTGGAAGAAGGGGTGCTCCGGCTCGTCGGGCAGGTGGGGCACCACGCGGGAGATGGTATCCCGCATCCGGGTGAAGTAGGGCAGAACATTCTGGTAGTTCTGCCGGGCCTTGCGGAGCTTGGAGGAGGAGATCAGGTACATGGCATTCGTGATCTTCATGGTATCCTGAATGCTCTCGATCCGCTCCTTGAGCAGCTTACTGGATGCCATTGCTCTCCCCTCCCGCGAATGCCTTCCACGCGGTCAGGATGGTGTCCACCTGTTCCGGGGTGATCTTGCCCGTGGACGTGATCGCGTCCATGGTGCCGGAAACATCGGCGTGGAACTGGCGCACAAAGGCATTGGTCTTTGCGCGCTGGTCAGCCAGCGGCAGGTCGTCCAGCATCCCGTGGGAAGCCAGGGTCAGCACGACCACCTGCTCGGCATCGGACTTGGGCTGGTACAGCGGCTGCTTGAGCATCTCGGTCAGGGCTTTGCCGTGTTCCAGCTGGCGGCGGGTCTCAGCGTCCAGATCAGAGCTGAACTGGGCAAAGGACTCCATATCCTTGTACTGGGCCAGCTCGATACGCAGGTTGGAATTGGCCTTCTTCATGGCCTTGGTCTGGGCAGCGCCGCCCACACGGGAGACCGACAGGCCGACATTGACGGCGGGGCGGTTGCCTGCGTTGAACAGGGCGCTTTCCAGGAAGATCTGACCATCGGTGATGGAGATGACGTTGGTGGGGATGTAAGCAGAGACATCGCCCGCCTGGGTCTCGACGATGGGCAGGGCAGTGATGGAACCGCCGCCCAGATCGTCGCGCATCCGGCAGGAGCGCTCCAGCAGACGGGAATGCAGATAGAACACGTCGCCGGGGTAAGCCTCACGGCCGGGAGAGCGGCGGAGCAGCAGGGAGATGGCACGGTAGGCCACCGCATGCTTGGAAAGGTCGTCGTAGACGATCAGGACGCTCTTGCCCTTGGACATGAAATACTCGGCCAGTGCAGTGCCCGCATAGGGTGCGATGTACTGCAGGGGGGCGGAATCGGAGGCCGTGGCTGCCACGATGGTGGTGTAGCTCATGGCACCGTGCTTCTTGAGGTCCTCGGCCACGCGGGCGATGGAGGAAGCCTTCTGGCCGATGGCAACATAGATGCAGAGCACGCCGGTGTCCTTCTGATTCAGGATGGCATCGGTGGCAATGGAGGTCTTGCCGGTCTGGCGGTCGCCGATGATCAGCTCACGCTGGCCGCGGCCGATGGGGAACATGGAGTCGATGGCCAGGATGCCGGTGTGAAGCGGGGTGTCCACGCTCTGGCGCTCCAGAATGCCGGGGGCCTGCTTCTCGATGGGGTTGTAGCCTTCGGCGTTCACCGGGCCTTTGCCGTCAATGGGCTCGCCCAGCGGGTCGATGACACGGCCCAGGAAACCATCACCCACAGGGATGCCGGCGCGCTTGCCGCTGCGGGTCACCAGAGTGCCCACGCCCACGGTCTCGGCACCGTCGAACAGCATAATGCCCAGCTTGCCCGGGTCCACGCTTTCGACCATACCCTTGGCACCGTTCTCAAAGGTGACGATCTCGCCGTAAACGGCCTTGTCCATGCCCTCCACCTGCACGATGCCATCGGCAGAGGAGATGACCACGCCGCCCTCGGCAGAGGTCTGGGCAGGCTTGTAATCCTCGATGCGGGTCTTGAGGGTGGCCAGAGAGGGCTTGCCAGCCATCATCTGATCCAGCTGGTGGCGGCCAGAGTTGTCGAATACCCGGTCGCCCACCTGCAGCACATAGCCGGAGAGCAGGCTCTCGTCCACCGAGACATTCAGGATGACCTCAGTGGCATCATAGAGCTTCTTGACCTCGGCCTTGATGCGGGCGATGTCCTCCTCACGGAGCTGATGTGCGGCGCGCAGATCGGCCTTGACGATGCGGTTCTCAGAGAAGAATTCGCGGCTGAACTCAGTTGCCATGCTCAGCACCTGCTTTCTCCAGCAGATCGTCCAGCAAACGGGAATCGTCCTGCTCGGTCAGGTTTCGGCTCAGCAGCTTCTCGCACATGGCGCGGGCCAGTGCGGTGGTCTGTGCGTCGGCTTCGCGCAGCTTGTGCTGGCGCTCTGCCTCAGCAGCGGCCTTGCCCTCGGCTACAATGGCATCGGCCTGCTTCTGGGCCTCGGCCAGCAGCTGCTGTTTTGCAGTTTCGGCCTGCTGCTCGTAAGCCTCGCGGCGGGCAGCGGCCTCGGTGTCCACATTGCGCAGCTTATCCTGCGCAGCGTTCATGGCTGCAGCGGCCTCCTTTTTGGAGGTCTCGGCGGCGTTCAGTGCGTCATCCACCTGTTTCTGACGCTGTGCGATGATCCCCATAACAGGCTTGTACAGGAATTTTCGCAGCAGCAAAAACAGAATCAGAACGTTGACGACTGTATACAGAAGATTCAGATTCAGTGTCAGCATTCGTCATGCCTCCGTTATCAACCCAGGAACAGGATGATCAGCAGTGCAACGACGAAACCGAAAATTGCAGTACCTTCGGCCAGAGCAGCACCCAGCAGCAGGTTGGTCTGGATCTTGCCGGAAGCCTCGGGCTGGCGGGAAATAGCCTCGGTTGCCTTGCCGGTTGCAATGCCGATGCCAATGCCGCCGCCAATACCAGTCAGCGCTGCAATGCCAGCGCCCAGAGCGATAAGTCCGTTCATAATTTTAATCTCCTTTTGATTTGATGATGGAAAGGGTTTACTCTTCGTCTCCCATGGTCTCCTTCATAAACAAAGAGGTAAGGAACACAAAGACGTAGGTCTGGATCAGACCATCGAACAGGTCAAAATACAGGCTGAAGATGGCAGGCACGAACACAGGCACCACCAGCTTGATCAGCTCCATAATGACAAAAGCGCCCAGCACGTTGCCGAACAGTCGCATGCACAGGCTGGTGGGCCGGATGGCCACCTCCAGCACGTTCATGGGGGCCATGACGGGTGTGGGGGCAGCCAGGCTCTTGAGGAAGCCAACGCCGCCGCGTGCATGGATGCCGGCATACTCGATCAGGCAGATGCTCATCAGAGCAAGGGCCGCAGTCACGTTCAGATCCTTTGTGGGGGGCTTGATGCCGAACACACCGATCAGGTTGGAGCAGCCGATGTACAGCGCCACGCTCATCAGATAGGGGACATAGCGCTTTCCACTTTCGCCCAGCAGGCCCACAAAGAAATCATTGATCGTAGTAACGACCGTTTCCAGGATGGCCTGCCGCTTGGTGATGTGATCCACCCGCAGATTCCGCGTCAGCAGGATGGAG
The DNA here is from genome assembly GCF_022750605.1 of Faecalibacterium sp. BCRC 81149. NCBI lineage: Bacteria > Bacillati > Bacillota > Clostridia > Eubacteriales > Oscillospiraceae > Faecalibacterium > Faecalibacterium sp. BCRC 81149. The sequence goes on from NZ_QXJA01000007.1 coordinate 15,335, forward strand.
CCGATGACAAGAAACGCCATGATGCCCCAGCTCACGACCACGGACTCCGGAATGGAAAGCCCGAACACCGTGATCATGTCAACATTCAGCTCTTCTTTCAAAGCAGCAGTCAACGCATTCATTGATTAGCACTCTCTCCTTTCTTAATTTGTGATGGTATCATAGCACGATTTCTGTCGGTTTTACAGCCCTCCACCTAACATTCTACTTTTTGTTATATTCCGTTTCTGCTTTGGATGAAAACAGTTGTGCAGATTGCAAAAAGTACGGGTGAGAAACTATGCGATTTGCACAATCTCTTTGCTGATTCTTAGCCATCTGTACCATTTTCTGGCCTTTGGATGAGGTGAAATCGACATTATTATTCACGGATTGTATAGCGGGCATATCAGATTTATATAGCTGCATGCTCTGTGATGATACCTATTTAATATGCCGGAGCAGTTCCGCAATGGCCCGGCACGATCTGCGGGGCAGAGCCTTTGCCCGGGGAGGTGGAGGAGTGCACCGGAAAGACGAAATTCATGTATCCCAGAATTTTGGACTTTTGATGCAAAAGCATGTCTGATTTGTTGTGCACTCTGCGAATAGACAAACTGTGCATCTTCCTGTATAATAAAGCCAGAAACCAGAGAAGTACAGCAGAAGCTCAAATGAGAGCTAACCCCGCTGACTTTAAGTAGAAAGGAGCGAGACCGATGGTTGATATGGAACCCGCACAGTTCGGACAGACTGTCGGGATTCGCTGAGAAGCAAAACAGAGGCTCTCCACAAACGGGATGTTTCCCCCGTATAACAAAACAAACCAAAGAGCCGGTCTTGAGCATCAAAAATGCGAAAACAGTACAGTCTGTCAGAATAAATCCCCTGGCAATTCAAATAGATCCGCCCGAGGTGATCTCCCATGATGAGGACAGTTACACGGATGCACCTGTTTGAATGACCAAAAAGGAGTAACTCCAATGTACTAAGCAATGGAATCCCTGGCAAATCTAACTCGAAAGAATGTGGTAATATGAAATTCATCTTCAGAATCTCGGTACCGCAGTCCAACAGTTAAGAGAAGGGTCAGTCCAATGTACTAGAGTAGTTCATCCCCTTGCATAGAACTCTTCAGTTTCAGGTAGTTTCTAAGGAGAGTCACCCTATGAAACGCATACTCCGAAAATGAGAGAACCCAAGGAGAAGAGGCTTATGACTCCGAAGAAGTAAGTATCCAGCCGGACGAGGGCTTGCAACCGCCTCGATCCGGCTGGTTTTTGTTTATGGATTTTTTACGGAGGTACCCCCGCATGAAATTTGACACATCCCTTTTGCTGAACCTGTTTGCTGCCGCTGCCATGCTGGTAATGGGCTTTCGCAGTTTTTCCAAAAAGCACCAGATGAAGTTCAGCGATGACGAAGAGCGGGCTATGTGGGAGAAAAAGTTCGGTGTGTTCTATTTCTTTAATGCCGTTGTGTTTGTCGCTTCGCCGTTTTTGCCCCACACTTCCATTGGCGGCAGCCGCCTGCTCTCTATCGGCATTGCTGCGGACACCGTGTTCCTGCTGATGTACCACGCTTGGAAAAAAGGCCGGGAAGACGATTGAACCGTTTCAAAAAGCATTGCACCTCCTGCATTTCTCTGCTACAATGGAGAAAACGCAGGAGGTATTTTTTATGGTCAAGCATATCATTCTCTGGCAGCTCAAGGACGAGCTTTCTGCCGCCGAAAAGGCAGAAATCAAGGCGAACATCAAAACCGGGCTGGAGGGCCTGGCAGGGCAGATCCCGGGCCTTGTGGAGGTGCATGTGAACATCAACGGCCTGCCCTCTTCCAACGCAGACCTGATGTTGGACACCACCTTTACCGATGCAGCTGCCCTCAAGGGCTACTCCACCCACCCCGCCCACGTGGCTGTGGCCGATGGCAAGGTGCGCCCCTACACCAAGACCCGTGTCTGCCTGGATTTTGAAGTGTAACTGAACATGCAAAAAGAACACCCCCTCTGCGGTGCAGCTTCAGAAACTGCCGTGCAGAGGGGGTGCATTTTGTGTTATGAGCAGATGGAACGATCAGCGAGCGTCACGGTTTGCTTCGTACTCGTCCATGGAGATGTAGTGGTCGAGGACGTGGATCCCCTTCAGGCGCTTGTTGGAGAAGCCGGTGGAAGCGTACTGGCCCTCCCAGTAGTTCAGGCGGGTCGCCAGATAGGCGGGAACGCTCATGCCGCGCGGAATGACCAGTGCGTTGGTAATGAGCAGAGTCTCGGCATCGGCAAAGGCCTTGTAGCGGGCATCGATGTCATCGGTGATCTGCTTTGCAGCCTCGATGGCGTTCATGTAGGCCATGACAGCATCTGCGGTCTCGCCGGTGATGAAGCCGTCTTCCACGCCGGTGCGCAGGTAAGCATAGCGCATTCCACGGGAATCCTCAGCCTGATAGAACGGGTCAGTCTCGGTCTCGGGGTCGGAGTAGTCAGCGCCCCAGTTGCAGAGCAGGAACTCGAACTTGCCGTTGCGGCGCACAGCAGACAGGAAGCTGTCGGAGGGGCCGGCGGTGATGATGATGTCGATGAAGTCGGTGCCGTCGTTCAGCACACCCTCCAGCTGCTGCTTGAGCACCTGGCACTGCTTGTCCCAGTCGGTGGTGGAGGGGTTGTAGGGCAGCTGTACCTTGATGGGGAAGGTGACCCCCTGTGCGGTCAGCTCCTCAATGGCGGCATCGCGGTACTCCTTGGCCTTGGCCTCGTCAAAGAACTCGGTCAGGTCGGCCAGGCCGCCGCACTGGGTGTAGTCCACACCATCGGTGGTGGCGCAGAAGTTGGGGGGAGTGATGGTGTTCAGCTTGTAGCTGTCGTAGCCCAGAGGTGCGCTGACAGCCAGCGTAACGGCGTTGTTGATGCCGTACAGGAAGGCCTTGCGGAAGTTGGTGTTGTTGATGGCCTTGGCCCAGTTCTCGGGTTCGTATTCTGCATCCACGCCCTCAACGCTCCAGTTGGAGAACTCGTGTGCAAAGGGCATGAAGTTGAACATGTAGAAGTAGGTGTAGTTGGTGTTGGGACGATCCATGGAAACCATGTCCTTGGTGGTATCGTCGGCCAGCCAGCTGTCCAGAATGTCGGAGCCGATGGTGGCTTCGTCGATCTCGCCGCGCTTGATCATCTCGGGGCCGTTCACGGCAGCCTCGGCGTTGTAAATGCGGCTGATGGTGTCGATAAAGACATTGTCCGCATCATAGTTTTCGGGGTTCTTCTTCATGATCCAGGTTTCCAGAGACTCGTAATCGGACAGGTAGAAAGCACCGCAGCTGTACAGGGTCTCGGCGCTGGTGGCATACTGGTCGCCCATCTCGCTCAGCAGGGGGCCGTAGGCGGGCTCATAGGGCAGGTAGCACAGCAGGCTCAGGAAGCCGGGGAAATCGTAAGTCAGGGTGTAGGCCAGGGTGTGGTCATCCACAGCGGTCACGCCCACGGAATCAAAGTCCACGGGGGCGTAGGTGGAAGCGGTGCCGTCTGCTGCGGTCACGGTCACGTTGCCGCTGCCATCGGTGACATAGGTGGTGCCGTCATCGTCCACAGTGCCGTTTTCAGCATTGGTCAGGTAGACGTGATAGTTGTAGTAATCGTCCGCACCGGCAATGTAGGCGGTGACCAGGCCCACGTTGGAGGAAGCGTAATCCGGGGTCAGCACATACTGCAGGGCATCCACAAAATCCTGTGCGGTCACGGGGGCAACGACTTCGCCGTTGTTGTCCACCCAGTTCTCCTCGCGCAGGGTGAAGGTCCAGGTCAGGGTGTCGGCATCCCACTCCCACTTGGTGGCCAGGCCCTCGCGCATCACGCCCTTGTTGTCGTACTCGACCAGGGTGTCCACGCAGTTTGCACCCACGACCATTTCCAGGTCGGTGGCGGTGGTCAGATAGTTCAGGGTTGCAGGCTGGCTGGAATAAAGCACGGTGTACTTGCTGGTATCCGCACCGGAAGCAGAACCGGAGGAGCTGCCGCCGCTCTTGCCGCCGCAGCTGGACAGCAGACCGGCGGCGCAGGCACCTGCGGCTGCCAGGCCGCTTGCCTTGAGGAACTGACGACGAGAAATAGACTGTTTCATAATGAAATTCCCTCTTTTCTTCGTGTTGAAGTCTGGTTGCCGCCCAAAGCCGACAGGCCCGCTGTTTCCCCGCAGCGGGAAGCAAAAAAGGCGTAACGGAAACACATCCGTTACGCCTTTGTAACTTGTCCTCCCGACCACAGCTGGGTGGTTAAGAAGAATTATAGCATTTTTTTGGAGCTGCGTCAATAAAAACCTCTCCGTCCATGCGAAGCCCCGGAGAGGTCCAGCGATCAGCAGGTGCTTTCGGTCGGGGCGGGAGCGGCTCCTGCTTCAGGGGCAGCGGCGCTTTGCGCTGGCTGAGAGGGCTGCATCTCGGCAGCCAGCTCCTTTGCAGCTGCTTCTGCAGCCTTTTTGGCCTCGCGCTCGGCCTGACGCTCCTTGGCGCGGGCCACAGCCTCCTCCTGCCGTTTTTTGGTGCGCAGCTTGATGCGGCAGACAGAACAGATGCCGTCCGCACAGTTGGGCGCAATGGGCTTGCCGCATTCCTTGCAGAGGGTCTTGGTGCACTTGTAGACACTGACAGGGCCAAGGCTGGTGAGCTGGCGCAGCTTCAGGCCGTCCAGACCGCCGTTGGAGCAGGCGGCAACGCAGACCCCGCACTCGCTGCACTTCCACGGCGTGATCACCGCGCGGGTCTGGCCGTCGGGCAGGTCCTCAAACTTGATGGCACCGCTGCGGCAGCTCTTCTCACACCGGCCGCAGGCAAAGCACTTCTGGGTGAAGTTGGGCAGGTGGTAGCCATAGCGCAGGGGCGTTTCGGACACTGCCTTGAGCTGCTTGGTGTACTGGTGGAGCAGCAGCCGGAAATCCTGGCTGCTCTCGTCCTCGCTGCGCAGGCCGGGCAGCATCCGCAGCAGCTGCTTGGTGCCCTTTTTGGAGCCGGAGGTCACCTGCTCCATCATCTCACGGCGGGAATATTCCTTGACGTGGAAGGGGGCATCGTCCGGCTCGTATGCCAGCGTGAACCGGGCCTCGAACAGGGCCTGGCCGAAGAACTCCACCAGCCGGGTCAGAACGGCACGCAGATGCTCGGCGCAGACATCGTTCTCGCACTCGCCGCAGGGGGTCAGGTCGAGGACGATCTTCTTGTTCAGGGCAAGGTAGGCCAGCGCTTCCCACGAATAGGCCGAGACGCAGGTGCGCACCACGGTGTTCTTGCGGGTGGATTTCTCGCAGCCGATCCAGATGGTGTCGCCATCGCTGTCGGCAGGGGAGATATCCCGCTGCACCTGCTCCGGCGAGGGGGCAATGCAGCCCGACCGGCAGGCCGAGACGCACAGGCCGCAGTCGGTGCAGGGATCCCAGTCCTTGACGAGGTTGGGGCGGGTGAAGATCTCATCGCCATAGGGGCAGATGTCCTTGCAGGCTGTGCAGGGGGTGCGGTGGGGGTGCAGGTTCCAGCACTGCTTGCGGTTCACCTCGGGGTGGGTGGTCTTCATCAGCGCATCCATGGCGTAGCGCGTAAAGATACTCATAGGATCACTCCTTTTCAGGGTCCATCACCGTGGTGATGTCGGCGTTGTCCAGCAGGAAGCGCTGGACTTTCTGTGCAACCAGTGCGGCGGCAAGGGTGTCCGGGCTCAGCACCCGGCGGATGTCGGCCTCCGGGGTGTCCTGCAGCTGGGACAGGCGGCGGTACTCGTTGTTGACCTCCAGCGTGCTCACGGTGATGTTCTCGGCCTCGGCAATGGAGCGGGAGGCCAGCATGGAGCGCAGGTTCCGCTCGGCAGCGTCACGGTAGCCTGCCCGCAGGGCGGCAGCGGTGGTGTGGCTGTTCTTGCAGTGTTTTTCCAACGTGATGTTGCTGCGGGAGAGCCGCTGCTCCAGCATCCGCATCTCGTTGTCGGCGGTGCGGTCCAGCATGGCCTCGGGCAGGTCCACGGTCAGGTTGGCACCGGCCTTTGCCAGCAGCTCCTGCCCGGCGGCGCGGTCGGCGGCATCTTCGTGGATCTTTTGCTTTTTGGCCCGCATGGCCTCGCGCATGGCGGCAAGGTCTGCATAGCCCTGTGCCCGGGCAAATTCCTCGTTCAGCTCCGGGGTGGTCTTTTCGGCCACGGAGTGCAGCTTGATCTCAAACTGCGCGGTCTTGCCGGAGAGCTCCTCCACCCGGAACTGCTCAGGATAGGTGAAATCAAAGCGGAAGGTCTCGCCAGCGGTGTGGCCGTAGATGGCATCCTCGGCGGCAGGCATCAGCTTGCCGTCCCCCAGAACCACCATCACCTTTTCCATCCGGCTGTCGGGGATCTCCTCCCCGTCCATGAAGCCGACAAAATCCAGCAGGACCCGGCTGCCGCGCTTGGCGGGGGCGGTGGAGTTGTGGTAGACGGAGCGCATCCGGGTCTGGTGGACCATCTCCTGGTCAATGGTCTTTTCGGAAAGCGGCCGCACATGGCGGGTGACAGCCAGCCCCTTGTACTGGCCTAATTTTACTTCTGGCAGATTTTTTGCGTTGTTGGACATATCGTTTTACTCTCCTTTTATAAACCATGAACAGCCAGCCAGTTTTCCACAACAGAGGAAAACATTTCTGGGTATTTGGCGTTTTCAGCATCAAATTCATGGAGATAGGTCTCCACTTCCTCACGTGTCACGGGAGTGGTGCGTTCCCAGATCGTGAACACCGTACCGTTGCCCATATCGAAGGTCGCAACTTGCTGGTGGGTAGTCTCTCTCAGCTGAAGAAAAACGGCGTTGAACCGGTGGCCCAGTTCCGTGTCCGGAGCCAGTGAGAGGGGGAACGGGTCTGCAGTTACCACATATCTGGCATCAAAGAAACCGGTGGGGAAAGAGTGGGTGCCCGGCACCGAGAAGCTGTCCGGCAACTTGCCGTCCAGTGCATGGTTGGGCAGGTCACAGTTCCGCAGGTGGCCGGGATTGTAGAGCATGTCATCCGGGATCATATAGGCAACCTCGCCCTCCCCCAGATGTTCAACCAGCCATTGTGCCATGGCCTGGATCTGCGGTTTGTCCTTGCGGTCATAGGTCAGCTCGTCCAGCCGCTGATACTCAGCAAGGTCTGCCGGGTGGAACGCATGGATAACGAACTCTGGCAAGGCCATGACAGTGAGCGGGGAGCACCGCACCGACACGGCGAACAACAGTGTAAAGACCCAGAAACAAAGCTTTGGTATTTTGAAATGCTCGATACTCTCTGCCAGACCCGCCGCACCGCAGAGAAACAGAATGACATAGGCGGGCACATACAGCAGCATCTGATGGGAGCCGGAATTCTGCACTCGGGTAAACAAGAGCATACTGAGCATCAGCTCACACAGCGCCAACACAGGCAGGCTGGGCTTTTTCCGCTTGACGCAGAGCCACAAACCAAACAGGATCAAAATAAGGTTCAGCAGGCCGGTGCGCATGGCATGATAATAGAGCTCTACTGCAATGCCGCCGACATTATAGTACGAATAGCGGTCGGAGTAGTTAAAAGCCAGGATCTTGCTGACCATGGGCCAGAGCAGGACCACCATTGCTGCCATGGCGCAGATACCAAACAGGATGAGGTTGCGTACTCGGCGCAGGGCAAGGCCCTTTTGGCCCTGTTTTGCGAGCTTTGTACTGCTTACAAAGAGCAGAAGCGCATAGGAAAAATAATAGCCCACCACAAAATATAAGTACCAGCGGCGGCTCAGGATAATGGCGGCCGTTGCCAGGAAGATGAGCACGAACCGGCCCGGTTCCAGCTTTTCAAAACGGTAGTCCAATGTGAGGAGCAGAATGGCAAAAGCGAAGATCAGACCGAACCAGTCCGGCTGTGCCAGCATAGCGCTCATTCGCAGGAACGGATAGGTCAGCACCCAGGAAAAGCCGATGATAAAATACCAGAATTTATTCTTGACCTCCAGCATCTGTCCGATTTTGATCGTGAGACCAGCCAGCATCAGCATAAGGCTGGGGAGCACACAGAATACTTGCGCAAAAGCGTAGCTGTCACCCGTTTTTGCGGTGAGGCAGAACGGGAACTCAGTGAACAAGGTGATGAAATTGGTGTAGTCTTCAGAAAATGTGCTTATGATGTACTTAAAACCGGCCACCGGACCCAGCGCAAAAGCCGCTTCGGTATTGAACTGCTTCTGAATGTAGTTCACATAATCCCAGGCGTAAATGAACTGCCGCCGACCCAGCGCCCAATAGAAGTAGAGCACAGCTCCGGCCCAGAAGGCGATGATGGCTGCGCGGTGGAAGAAGTCCAGCTCCACACCGGCAGTGTGCAGCACCCACAGCGCGCCGTAGAACAGCACACAGCTGCACCACAGGCTCACCAGCGGGAAGAACGCCGCCGCGGTGGGGAACAGCAGGCCCACCAGCACCAGCAGGAGTGCTCCGGCACCCAGCCCGATGCCGCCCTTTGCCCAGGGCGAAAGGGTCCTCTTTTCAGAAAGTATCGTTGACATTGTACATGCTCCTCGGTTTTGAACCACAATATTACAGCTTACAGTATAATGGTTCCGGGCGGCGCAGGCAAGGGGGCAGCCCCCCCGGAAGATAAAATATCCCGCCTGCATTTCAGCAAACGGGATATTTTGAGTGCGATATTACTTTTTGGAATTCTGCTTTGCCGCGATGGTGGCCTTGCGCTTCTGGGCAGCGGCCTTACGGGCAGAGGCCTGCGCGGCCTCCGGGTGGGGAGCCTCCGGCGTGATGCGGTACATCCGGCTGCCCATGGCGGGCAGATCCACGCTCAGGGTGTAGTCCCGGCCGTACACGCCGCCATCGGTGGTGTGCAGGTGTCTGGTGCGGCTGCGGTCCGCACCGTTCCAGCAGGCAGCCTCGCTGTTCAGCAGCTCATCGGCGGTGCAGGGATACTGGAAGTAGAGCGGGAACTTTTTGTGGGCGGTATTCTGGGTGTTCATCACACAGAGAATGGTCTGGCCCGCGCCCTTCCGCAGCCAGGCGTACACGCCTTCGTCCCGGCTCTCGCAGGCGATCCACTCAAAGCAGTTCGGGTTGTACTCGCCATCGTAGAGGGCGGGCTCGGTGGCATACAGGCGGCCCAGCTCGGCAAAATATTTCTGGAAGCTGTCGTGGAAGGGATACTTCATCAGGCCCCAGTCCAGCTCCTTTTTCTCATCCCACTCCCGGAAATGCCCCAGCTCATTGCCCATAAAGTTCAGCTTTTTGCCCGGGTGGGTGTACATGTAGAAGTAAAGGGTGCGCAGCTGGGCGCATTTTTCCTCGTAGGTGCCCCACAGCTTATCAATGATGGTCTTTTTGCCGTGCACCACCTCGTCGTGGCTGAGTGCCAGCAGATACAGCTCGTTGTAGAAATACTGCATGCTGAAGGTCAGCTTGTGGTAGGCATCGGGCCGCTCACCAAAGGGCGTGGAAAAATAATCCAGCGTGTCGTGCATCCAGCCCATGTCCCACTTGTAATCGAAACCGATGCCATCGTAGCGGGTGGGGGCGGTGACCTTGAGGAAGTTGGTGGAGTCCTCGGCGGTGTAGATGCCGGTGGGCCAGCGCTCGTTCAGGCCGTGGTTCAGGTTCCGCAGGAAGGTAACAGCGCCCTCGTTCACGCCGCGGTTGGGGTCGCCCTGCCAATAAAGGGCACGAGAGATGGCATCCATCCGGATGCCGTCGCAGTGGTAGACATCCATCCAAAGAGCAGCGGCGCTGTTCAGGAAGCTGCATACCTCCCGGCGGTAATAGTTGAAGTTGCAAGTGCCCCACTCGCTGTGGCCCACATCGCTGTCGTACTCGTAGAGGTGGGTGCCGTCAAAGTTGGCGAGCGCGTCGCCGTTGGCGGCAAAGTGGACGGGCACAAAGTCCATGATGACACCAATGCCCATCCGGTGGCAGGCGTTGACAAAGGCCGCAAAGTCGGCAGGGTCGCCGTAGCGGCTGGTGACAGAGAAGTAACCGGTGGTCTGGTAGCCCCAGCTGCCGTCAAAGGGATGCTCTGCCAGCGGCAGCAGCTCCACATGGGTGAAGCGGTGATCCAGCAGCCAGGGGATCAGCTCCCGGGCCAGCTCCCGGTAATTGTACCAGCCATCCGAGCCGTCCTCACGGGTGGCGTTGGGCTTGTGCTTCCAGCTGCCTGCATGGAGCTCGTAGATGTTCAGGGGCAGGTTGCGGCACTTGTCCCGCCGCTCCATCCAGCTGGAATCGTCAAAGGCAAAGTCCATCCGGGCCAGCCTGCTGGCCGTGCCGGGCCGCAGCTCGGTGGAAAAGGCGTAGGGGTCAGCCCGCATCACGGTGCTGCCATCCTTGCCGTGGATGCGGTATTTGTACAGCTCTCCCTCGGCAAGGCCGGGCACAAAGCCGCTCCACACGCCGGTGTCAGCCTTCTGCATGGGAACGCCCGGCCCCCAGCCGTCAAAGCCGCCGCAGATCTCCACAGCCACAGCACCCGGGGCCCACACGGCAAACCGCCAGCCCTCCTGCCCAAAGTCATCCAGGCAGGGGTGCGCGCCCAGCACACGGTAGGCATCAAAGCATTCGCCCGCAAAGAACGAGCGGTCGATGGTGGGAAAGTTCATGCAGATTTCTCCTTTTCTCAACGGGATACACCCGGTCATATTTACCAATATTTATGGATCAAAATCGTCACACTTGCTGATTTTAACAGAGACTATGTAGAAAAAATATCAAATATCCACACAATTGGAAGAGTTTGTGGTATACTGAGCCTGCCGCTGCTGGGCGGCAGAAGAAATGATATGGGAGAGAGTAACTATGGCATGGTATGATACCGCAGTTTTTTATCACATTTATCCGCTGGGCCTGTGCGGCTGTGCGCACGAAAACGACGGCCAGCCCACACCGGGCGCGTTCGCAAAGCTGAACGCCTGGGCCGAGCACGCCTCCAAAGATCTGGGCTGCACAGCCATCTATATCGGCCCGCTGTTCGAGAGCGGCTCCCACGGCTATGATACCATCGATTACCGCCGGGTGGACCGCCGTCTGGGCACCAACGAAGAGTTCAGGGAGTTTGTGGCCAATTGCCACGCCCGGGGCCAGAAGGTCATTGTGGACGGTGTGTTCAACCATGTGGGCCGGGACTTCTTTGCCTTCAAAGACCTGCAGGCCAACCGCGAGAACGCCCGCTATAAGGACTGGTTCTGCGATGTGAACTTCTGGGGCAACAACGAGTACAACGACGGCTTTTCTTACGGCAACTGGGGCGGCTTCAACCTGCTGGTCAAGCTGAACCAGCGCAACCCCGAGGTGCAGAACTACCATTATGATACCATCCGCTTCTGGGTCGATGCATTCGACATTGACGGCATCCGGCTGGATGCAGCGGATGTGCTGGACTTCGACTTTATGAAGGGCCTGCGCCGCCTTGCCAACGAGGTCAAGCCTGAGTTCTGGCTGATGGGCGAGGTCATCCACGGCGATTACAGCCGCTGGGCCAACCCTGAAATGCTTCACTCTGTTACCAACTATGAGCTGCACAAGGGTCTGTGGAGCGGCCACAACGACCACAACTATTTTGAGATCGCACACACCATGCGCCGTCTGCAAGGGCTCTGCCACGACACCCGGCTTTATACCTTCTCGGACAACCACGATGTGGAGCGCCTGCCCAATAAACTGCGGAACAAGGCGCACATCCGGCACATTGCAATTCTAGTATACACGCTTTGGGGCATTCCGTCCATCTATTACGGTTCCGAATTTGGCATCGAGGGCAAAAAGGAGTGGGGCAGTGACTGGCCCCTGCGCCCCTGCCTGGAGCTGGACAAATTCCGGGATGACCTGACCACCAACCCCGTCACCAGTGTGTACGCTGCATTGGGCAGGCTGAAGGCCGAATACCCGGCCCTGAGCTGGGGCGAGGTGAAGGAGCTCCAGCTGACCACCCAGTGCTATGCCTTTGCCCGGGTGCTGGATGGAAAAGCCCTGGTGGCCGTATTCAACAACGGCGACAGCCCGGCGGAGATGGAGTTCCAGCTGCCGGTGGAGGCCAACGCTGCAACGGACCTGCTGGCCGATACCGTGGGCGCTGAGAATGTGATGGTCAGCCTTGCATCTGGCCGGATGAAGGTCCAGCTGCCCTCCAATTACGCCACTGTCCTGCGTCTGGATTGACAGGACACCTGTCATGCACTATTATAATAGGGAAAAATGCTGACAGGGGGAAAAACAATGAACGCAGCACAGCGCCGGGAAAAGATTTTGGAGCAGCTCCATGGGGCCAGCGCACCCATCAGTGCCAGTGCACTGGCCGCAAAGCTGGGGGTCAGCCGCCAGATCGTGGTGGGGGACGTAGCCCTTCTGCGGGCCGGCGGGGCCGAAATTGAGGCCACCCCGCGGGGGTATCAGTTCCACCCGACCCCCGGCGGCTACACCGGCATCCTGGCCTGTGTGCACAAGACTGCCGATGAGATGCGCACCGAGCTTTACACGGTGGTGGATCAGGGAGGAGTGGTGGTCGATGTGGCGGTGGAAAACCCGCTTTACGGCGAGCTGCGGGGCAACCTGAACCTCGCCAGCCGATACGATGTGGATACCTTTATCACCCAGGCAGCCAATACCCCGGAGTGCCTGCTCAGCCGGATGACCGGCGGCGTGCACCTGCACACCCTCCGCTGCCCGGATGAAGAAACATTCCAGAGGATCGAAGCGGCATTGAGAGAGAAAGGGATTCTCTATTGATATTGTAAGAAAACTCGAACAAACTGTCTATCCCCGAAAAACGAAAAGCGTTGGATATCCAACGAAACAATGAAAGTGGTGGATTATTTTGGACATCCGCATTGAAAAGACTGACCGCGCCATCGAAAAGGCATTCATGGAGCTGCGTGCCCGCCAGCCGCTGGAGAAGATCAGGATCAAAGACCTGTGCACACTGGCCAAGGTGAACAAATCCACCTTTTATGCCCACTATGAGGATATCTATGAGCTGTCCAGCCGGTTGGAGAACAAGCTCATCCATGTCATTCTGGACAGTGTGCCCAATGTGGGGCTTACCGCTGCACACACAGAGCAGCTGACCCGTGAACTGTTCCATGCCTTTGTTCAGAACCAGGAGGCGGTGAACATCCTTTTCTCCGGGGCAAGGCAGGGAATCTTTGCCAACTGCATTGAAAAGGGTCTGCGAGACCGTCTGGCGGCCAAAGACCCCACCTTTGCGGCGGACCCCGACCGGGGCATCCTGCTTTCCTTCTGCGTGCAGGGCTGCTTCTATGCCTTTGCCAACAACAGCGGCCAGATGGACGTGGAACATCTGGTCGATCTGCTGGCTGTGATCGCCAAAGCGGCGCAAAGCCTGAACCGATGACAGAATGGTAATCATGAGAAAGGCTCCTGCTTTCGCAGGAGCCTCTCTCATTTAAAATACATGGAAACCGGTTCTTTTTATTGTTTCAATTCATGGCGCCGGCCTTTGTGAACATCTGTTCGACCTGCGCGGCGAGCAGGCTGTGCTCCGGCGCTTCCAGCAGGGGGTCTGCGGCCAGCAGAGCGGCGGCCTCGGCCTGGGCGGCGTGAAGGGTGCGGGTGTCGTTCATCAGGTCGGCGATCTGCAGGGTGGGCAGGCCGTGCTGTCGACTGCCGAAAAAGTCGCCGGGGCCGCGGGTCTCAAGGTCGAACTGCGCCACGGCAAAGCCGTCAGAGGTGGAGCAGAGGAACCTGAGCCGCTTCTGGACGCTCTCGGCGGTGTTGTCGCTGACGAGGAAGCACCAGCTCTCGGCGGCACCCCGGCCCACGCGGCCCCGCAGCTGGTGCAGGGCACTCAGGCCGTAGCGCTCGGCATTCTCGATGACCATGACGGTGGCGTTGGGTACATCCACGCCCACCTCGATGACGGTGGTGGATACCAGGGCATCCAGCCGGCCGGCTTTGAAATCGTCCATTACAGCGGCTTTTTCCTTTGGCTTGAGCTTACCGTGCATCAGGCCGACCCGGCGGTCAGGGAGAAGGGCTTTGGCAATGTCCTCGTAGTAGCTCTTTACGGCGTTCAACCCGCCGTCCGGCGTGTCCTCGATGGCGGGACAGACGATATACACCTGCCGTCCGGCTCCGATCTCCCGGTCAAGAAAGCCGTAGAGATCCCGCCGCTTTTTTCCGGTGATGCACCGGGTCTTGACGGGCTTGCGGCCCGGGGGCAGCTCGTCGAGAATGGAAATGTCCAGATCACCGTAGATCAGCAGGCCCAATGTGCGTGGAATGGGCGTGGCGCTCATCACCAGCAGATGGGGGTTCGCAGCCTTTTCGGCCAGCATTCCGCGCTGGCGCACGCCGAAGCGATGCTGCTCGTCCACCACAGCCAGACCCAGCCGGGCAAACTCCACGCCCTCGCTCAGGATGGCGTGGGTGCCCACCACAAGGTCGGCCTCGTCACTGCGGATGGCAGCCAGCGTGGTGCGGCGGGCGGCGGCTTTCATACCGCCGGTCAGCAGGGCCACACGCATCCCGAAGGGGGCCAGCATCCGGTTCAGGTTCTCTGCGTGCTGGGCGGCAAGGATCTCGGTGGGGGCCAGCAGGGCCGCCTGGTATCCGCTGCGGATGCAGGCCCAGATGGCGGCGGCGGCAACCAGCGTCTTGCCGCTGCCCACATCGCCCTGCAAAAGGCGGTTCATGGAGGTGCTGCCGGACAGATCGGTCAGAATTTCGTCTACGGCCCGGCGCTGGGCACCGGTGGGGGAGAAGGGGAGCGATGCCCAGAAGGGGGCCGGATCGAGCCGCTGCATGGGTGCACCGGTGGAGGCGCTGCCCCGGTTCTTCATCCGCCCAATGCCCAACTGGAGCACCAGCAGCTCCTCATAGATGAGCCGCCGCCGGGCTGCAAAAGCCTCCTCCTCTGTGGCAGGGCAGTGGATGGCCCGCACGGCATCGGCCTTGGAGAGCAGGCGGTATTTTTTCAGCATCTCCTCTGGCAGCGGGTCGGGCAGGAGTTCCGCATGGGGGAGCAGCTGCCGGATACATTTTGCAATTACGGTGCTGGAAAGTCCCTCGGTCTGGGGGTAGACGGCCTCGAAGGGAGCGGCGGTGATCTGTGCCGCCGTGCGCACCTGCGGGTTGACCATCTGACGGCGAAGCATCCCGCCGGTCACGATGCCCTCAAAATAGTATTCCTGCCCCAGCTCCAGCTTCTGGGTGGCATAGGGATTGTTGAACCAGGTGATCTCCAGGCTGGAAACATCATCCCCGGCGGTGATGCGCTCCATCCGCCGCCCGCCCGGCAGGATGCGCCCGGCAGGTTTGGCGAACACTTCGGCCTTCACCACGCACTCGGTGTCTGGCGGGGCCTCGGCAATGGAGTAGGGACGGGAAAAATCGATGTAGCGCCGGGGATAGTGGCAGAGCAGGTCGGCCAGTGTCACGATGCCCAGTTTCTCAAACCGCTCGGCGGTCTTGGGCCCCACGCCCTTGAGGTAGCGCACCGGCGTGTCCGGGGTCAGGGTGGTGTGATGTTCAGCGGGCATGGCAGGCCCTCCTTTCCGCAAAAATAGTATCCCCATTGTAACACGGGAACGGGGAAAAATCTGCCTTACAAAATTCGCTTTTGAAGATCCTCAACAGAAGGCAGCTGCTTTTCAAACTCTTCCGGCAGGCAGCTTGTGATACGGTATGCGCTGACTCCGATGGGTTTGCTCATATCTTTAAGGGAGTACTCTGCAACCAGATCGTTCTTGCTTTTGCAGAGAAGAAGGCCGATGGAAGGGTGATCCTGCTCTTTTTTCAGTAATCCATCTACCGCAGAAAGATAGAAATTGAGCTGTCCGGCATACTCTGGTTTGAATTCACCGGTTTTCAATTCGATCACAACATAACAGCGCAGGCTCAGATTATAAAACAGCAGGTCGATATAAAAATCATCACCGCCGACATTCAGATGATACTGGTTGCCCAGAAAAGCAAAGCCAGTGCCCAGCTCCAGCAAAAGCTTGGTGACATCTTTGACAAGAGCCTGCTCGATATCCCGCTCAAGCATATTTTCCTTCAAAGGGATAAAATCAAAGAGATAGGGGTCTTTCATCGTTTGCAAGGCAAGCTCACTTTGCGAGGCGGGCAGACGAGCTTCAAAATTTGTGATTTTTGATGCAATGGCCTGACGTTGATATAATCCACCCTCGATCTGATGAATCAAAACATTCCGAGACCAACCGTTTTCAATAACTTTTTCAGCGTACCATAGGCGTTCTTCTGGTGAGGAAAGCTTATCCAGGAGAACGGTATTGTGTCCCCATGGAATTTGTGCAACAGGCTGTTGCACAAATTCCTCGTCAGGGTAAGCAAGTGCAAATTTTGCCATATACTTCAAGTTGCGAACGGAATAACCGGAAGCGTCCGGAAAAGCAAGTTTGATATCGGCAGAAAGGCTTTCAATGAATTTGCTGCCCCAGGTCTTATGTGCATTGATCGTATTGCCGATCGTATGATAGAGAAGCAGAAGCTCCCGGTTGACACTGACAGATGCGCGATACTGCGCCGCGCGAATTTCCTGCTTGATGGATTCAACGGTATTCAGATATTCGCTGGAATTCAAGAGCACTTTGCCGGCCCCCTTCGCAAAAATAGTATCCCCATTGTAACACGGGAACGGGGAAAAGAAAAGCAAAACAAAAAATCCCGGAAGCCGCAGCTTCCGGGAACTTTTGGAGGTGACGACCAGATTTGAACTGGTGGATGAGGGTTTTGCAGACCCTTGCCTTACCACTTGGCCACGTCACCATATTTGGAGTGAATATTTCCACTCCATTTGGAGCGGCCGACGAGGCTCGAACTCGCTACCTCCACCTTGGCAAGGTGGCGCTCTACCAGATGAGCTACGGCCGCATATTGGTGCATTTACCCTTGCACCACAGGGAAAGACGACCCGGATCGGGCTCGAACCGACGACCCCCAGCGTGACAGGCTGGTGCTCTAACCAACTGAGCTACCGGGCCATATCCGGAGTGATTATTACCACTCCGTTATGGAGCGGCCGACGAGGCTCGAACTCGCTACCTCCACCTTGGCAAGGTGGCGCTCTACCAGATGAGCTACGGCCGCATATCAGAGGAACAGGAGTAATTCTTGTTCTTCTGAAAGGTGGTGCCTCCGATCGGAATCGAACCAATGACACGGGGATTTTCAGTCCCCTGCTCTACCGACTGAGCTACAGAGGCGCACCGGACGATGACTATTATACCTGAAATTTTGATTTTGTAAAGGGGTAAATTCAAAATTTTTGAAAAAAACTGAAACTTTTTTCGTTTTATGCGTTTCAACGCGCAAAATAAGAATGACTTTCTGGGCTTTTTTCTGCCGGATCAGGAGGACAAGAAATCTGCCCGAAGAAATTGACAAGTAATACAACCTATGGTTTAATAAAAGAAAAGAACACCGACGCTTTTGCTCTTTACACATCGCTTATACTTATTATAAGGGAAAGAGCAAAGGCGTTTTGATTTGACGACCTGCTCATTACAAGAGAACAGGCCCGGAGGACAGCATGGCAAGAAAACAGGAATATGGCAACGAAAGCATTACTTCGCTGAAGGGTGCCGACCGTGTGCGCAAGCGCCCGGCCGTCATCTTTGGCTCAGACGGCGTGGAAGGCTGCGCCCACTCTATTTTTGAGATCGTCTCCAACTCCATCGATGAAGCCCGCGACGGCCACGGCGATACCATCAATGTGACCCGCTGCAAGGACGGCAGCGTGATCGTGGAGGACTTTGGCCGCGGTATGCCCGTGGACTGGAACAACGGCGAGGGCCGCTACAACTGGGAGCTGCTGTTCTGTGAGATGTACGCGGGCGGCAAATACGGTGAGGGCGAGGACAACTACGAGTTCAGCCTGGGCCTGAATGGCCTGGGCCTGTGCGCCACCCAGTACGCCTCTGCCTGGATGACCGCCGATATCTACCGCGACGGCTTTCATTACCACCTCGACTTCAAAAAGGGTGAGAACGTGGGCGGCCTGCAGAAGGAGCCCTACAAGGGCCGCCGCACCGGCAGCATCATCCACTGGAAGCCCGACGATGAGGTGTTTACGGACATTGACGTGCCCGGCAGCTACTATAAGGATGTGCTGCGCCGTCAGGCCGTGGTCAACGCGGGCCTGACCCTGAACTTTACGGACGAAAAGGAAAAGGACCCCGCCACCGGAAAGTCCTGGAAGGAGAGCTGGTGCTACCAGAACGGCATCGCCGACTATGTGCAGGAGGTGGCAGGAGAGGACACCCTGACCCCGGTGTTCAGCTGCGAAAGCGAGGCCTCCGGCCGTGACCGTGAGGATCAGCCGGATTATAAGGTGCGGATGAGCGCTGCCTTCTGCTTCTCCAATAAGGTGCAGCTGCTGGAATACTATCACAACTCCTCCTGGCTGGAACACGGCGGCAGCCCCGAGCACGCCGTCCGCACGGCTTTTGTCTACCAGATCAACAAATACCTGAAGGACAAGAACCTCTATAAGAAGGGCGAGAGCGCCATCAGCTTCCAGGATGTGCAGGACTGCCTGGTGTACGTTTCGTCCAGCTTCTCCACCCGTACCAGCTACGAGAACCAGACCAAGAAGGCCATCACGAACAAGTTCGTCTCGCAGGCCATGACTGATTTCCTCAAGCATTACCTGGAGGTCTACTTCCTTGAAAAGCCGGAGGAGGCCCAGAAGATCTGCCAGCAGGTGCTGGTGAACAAGCAGAGCCGCGAGCACGCCGAAAAGACCCGCCAGAGCATCAAAAAGACGCTCTCCACCCAGATCGATCTGGCCAACCGGGTGCAAAAGTTCGTGGACTGCCGCACCAAGGATGCTTCCCGCCGGGAGCTCTACATTGTGGAGGGCGATTCCGCTATGGGCGCGGTCAAGCAGAGCCGCGACAGTGAATATCAGGCCATCATGCCCATCCGCGGCAAGATCCTGAACTGCCTGAAGGCCGATTATGCCCGCATCTTCAAGTCCGATGTCATCGTGGACCTGATCAAGGTCATGGGCTGCGGCGTGGAGCTGGGCGGCAAGCACAACAAGGAGCTTGCCACCTTCAACATCGATAATCTGCGCTACAATAAGATCGTTATCTGTACCGATGCTGACGTGGACGGCTACCAGATCCGCACGCTGGTGCTGACCATGCTCTACCGGCTGACCCCCACTCTGATCAACGAGGGCTATGTCTATATCGCGGAATCGCCGTTGTATGAGATCACCACAAAGGATCACACCTATTTTGCCTACACCGAGCCGGAAAAGGCAGCATTCCTGAAGGAGATCGGCGACAAAAAGTATACCATCCAGCGCTCCAAAGGTCTGGGCGAAAACGACCCCGAGATGATGTGGCTGACCACCATGAACCCCGAGAGCCGCCGCCTGATCAAGGTACTGCCCACGGACGTGGAGGAAACGGCCCGGGTGTTTGACCTGCTGCTGGGAGACAACCTGGCCGGACGCAAGGAGCATATTGCACAGCACGGCGCGGAATATCTGGATGATCTGGATGTGAGCTGACGAGATAAACCCCTCTGTCAATGCTTTGCATTGCCACCTCCCCTAGTAGGGGAGGCCCTGGCGTTGCGGAACGCCCTGCGAGTTCCCCTCTATGCCAAGGGCCCCACTATTAGGGGGGCTGTCGAGCGTATGCGAGACTGAGGGGTTGGATCCGGGATATAGATGCTGATATAGAGGAGCAAAAATGGCAAAACGAACAACCAAAAAAACGACCAAGCCTGTCCGCCCGCAGCTGGGCGACGGCGTTGAGATCCTGAACGCGGGCAGTGTGCTGGAAGATCCCATCACCAGCACGCTGGAGACCAACTATATGCCCTACGCAATGAGCGTCATCGTCTCCCGCGCCCTGCCCGAGATCGATGGCTTCAAGCCCGCCCACCGCAAGCTGCTGTACACCATGTACGGGATGGGTCTGCTGAAGGGGGCCCGCACCAAGTCGGCCAACATCGTGGGCAGCACCATGCACCTGAACCCCCACGGTGATGCCGCCATCTACGATACCATGGTGCGCATGGGCCGGGGCAACGAGAGCCTGCTGGTGCCCTTTGTGGACAGCAAGGGCAACTTTGGCAAGGCGTACAGCCGGGATATGTCCTGCGCCGCTGCCCGTTATACCGAGGCCAAGCTCGAGGGTGTCTGCGAGGAACTGTTCCGGGACATTGATAAGGAGACCGTGGACTTTGTGTCCAACTACGACGGCACCACCACCGAGCCGACCCTGCTGCCCGTGACCTTCCCCACCATTCTGGCCAACAATACCCTGGGCATTGCGGTCGGTATGGCCTGCAACATCTGCTCCTTCAATCTGGCAGAGCTGTGCGCCACCACCGTGGCCCTGATGAAAGATCCCAAACACGATATCTCCACCACCATGCCCGCCCCGGATTTCGTGGGCGGCGGCCAGATCCTGTACGATGAGGCCCAGATGCGGGAGGTCTATGAGAATGGCCGGGGCAGCATCAAGGTGCGTGCCCGATACAATGTGGTGCCCGGTGAGAATATGCTGGAGATCACGCAGATCCCGCCCACCACCACTGTGGAAGCCATCATGGACAAGATCGCTGAGCTGGTCAAGGCGGGCAAGATCAAAGAGATCAGCGATATGCGGGATGAGACCGACCTGAACGGTCTCAAGCTGACCCTTGACCTCAAGCGCGGCGTGGACCCGGAAAAGCTGATGGCCAAGCTCTACAAGACCACCCCGCTGGAGGACAGCTTCAGCTGCAATTTCAACGTGCTGGTGTCCGGTCAGCCCCGGGTCATGGGCGTGCGGGAGATCCTGCAGGAGTGGACCGCTTTCCGGATGGAGTGTGTCCGCCGCCGCACCTACTACGATCTCCACGGCAAGGAAAAGCGGCTCCACCTGCTCAAGGGCCTTGCCGCCATCCTGCTGGATATCGATAAGGCCATCCATATCATCCGCACCACCGAGGAGGAGACCGAGGTGGTGCCCAACCTGATGATCGGCTTTGGCATCGACGAGGTGCAGGCCGACTATGTGGCTGAGATCAAGCTGCGTCACCTGAACCGGGAGTATATCCTCAAGCGGACGGGTGAGATCGAACAGCTGGAAAAGGACATTGCCGACCTGAACGATATTCTGGCAAAGCCTGCCCGCATCCGCCGCATCATCATCAATGAGCTGAACGATGTGGCTAAAAAGTACGCCCAGCCCCGCCGCAGCGAGATCCTGTATGATCTGCCCGAGGAGGAGAGCGGTGCCGAAGAGGAATCCATCCCGGATTATCCTGTTACCGTGTTCTTTACCCGTGAGGGCTACCTGAAAAAGATCCCGCCCCAGAGCCTGCGCACCGCCGGTGCCCACAAGCTGAAAGAGGGCGATGAGATCATCCATCAGGTGGAGACGCGGAACAACGTGGAGGCCCTCTTCTTTACCGACAAACAGCAGGTGTACAAGGTGCGCCTGAACGAGCTGGAGGACGGCAAGGTGGCCCAGATGGGCATCTACCTGCCGGGTCGTCTGGGAATGGATGAGGGCGAGAACATCCTCGCTATGGTCATCACGGGCGATTACAGCGGCTATGTCCTCTTCTTCTTTGCGGGCGGCAAGTGCGCAAAGATCCCGCTGGCCTCTTACGCCACCAAGCAGAACCGCCGCAAGCTGCTCAAGGCCTACTCCGACAAGGAGCCGCTGGCAAAGCTGCTCTTCCTGCCCGAGGACACGGAGCTGGCCATCCGCACCAGCGCAGGCCGGATGCTGCTGGTCAACACGGCGCAGATCGCTGCCAAGACCACCCGCGACAGCCAGGGCGTTGCTGTTGTGACCCTGAAAAAGAACCAGACCATTGCATCTGTCGTCCCGGCGGAAACGCTGGAGCTTGCCAACCCCCACCGCTACCGTGTCCGCAGCCTGCCCGCCACCGGCGCTCTCATCCGCGCCGAGGACGAGGGCGAGCAGCTGAGCCTGCTGTAAAGGGCAGCGTGCTCGCCCTCTCCGTCAAATCCTGACGGATTTGCCACCTCTCCCAAAGGGAGAGGCAAGAAGCGTTTCCTCTACGTCCTTGGCTCTCCCTTTGGGAGAGCTGTCACCGCAGGTGACTGAGAGGGCGAGGACGCTGGCGGGGAGCGCCTGAGAGGGTTTGTTTTCACAAAGAACATGATGATATGCAAGAAAGGACGACCCAATGCAAAACATCGACCTGATCTGTATTGGTAAAATGAACGCAAAATATTTTGCCGAGGGCGTGGCAGAGTACCAGAAGCGTCTGGCTGCCTTTGCGGCATTCCGGATCATCGAGCTGCCGGAGGAAAAGATCGAGGAGAAAAATGCCTCCGATGCTGTGGTGAAAAAAGCACTGGAGAAGGAAGGAAAAGCCATCCTCTCCAATGTACGCAAGGGTGCTGCCATCGTTGCCATGTGCATTGAGGGCAGGCAGATCTCCTCCGATGAGCTGGCCCAGTTCCTGGCCGACCGCGCAAACAGCGGGGCAGGGGATGTGGCGTTCGTCATCGGCTCCTCCCACGGCCTGTCCGATGAAGTGAAGAAAGCCGCAGCCCTCAGATTCAGTATGGGCCGCATCACCATGCCCCATCAACTGGCCCGCCTGGTGCTGACCGAACAGATCTACCGGGCCTGTACCATCAATGCCGGTATGAAGTATCATAAGTAAAACTTGCAAAGAGAAACAGAGGACGGAACAGGCAGCCGTCGCCCGGTGTTAGGAGATGCGGGAAACGTCACCCCGCCTGTTTCTCAGAAAGAAAGGGCCGTTGCAGAAATGCAGCGGCCTTTTGCTTTACAAAAATAAGAAAACATGGTAAAGTAGAGGTACGCGGCAGTGGGGAAAGCTGCCCGAAACAACACACACGACACGGCAAGCCAGCCGCGGACGGAAAGGATGTTATTACAATGGAACAGAGCGAAAAGACCCTTGATATGATCGTCAATCTCTGCAAGAACCGTGGTTACGTGTTCCCCGGTTCTGAGATCTATGGCGGTCTTGCCAACAGCTGGGACTACGGTCCCCTGGGCGTTGAGTTCAAGAACAACGTCAAGAAAGCATGGCTGAAGAAGTTTGTCCAGGAGAGCCCCTACAATGTGGGCCTGGATGCCGCCATCATTATGAACCCCCAGACCTGGGTGACCACCGGCCACGTTTCTAGCTTCTCTGACCCCCTGCTGGACTGCCGTGCCTGCAAGGCCCGCCACCGTGCCGATAAGCTGATCGGTGAGGAGCATCCTGAGGTCAATGTGGATGCTATGAGCTTTGATGAGATGGATCAGTTCATCGCCGACCACGAGGACATCGTCTGCCCTGTCTGCGGCAAACATGACTTCACCCCCATCCGCAAGTTCAACCTGATGTTCAAGACTGCCATCGGTGTTACCGAGGACAGCTCTTCTACCTGCTACCTGCGCCCCGAGACCGCACAGGGCATTTTCGTCAACTTTGCCAACATCCAGCGCACCACCCGCCGCAAGCTGCCCTTTGGTGTCTGCCAGGTGGGCAAGGCTTTCCGCAACGAGATCACCCCGGGCAACTTCACCTTCCGCACCCGTGAGTTCGAGCAGATGGAGTGCGAGTTCTTCTGCAAGCCCGGCACCGATCTGGACTGGTTCGCTTACTGGAAGGACTACTGCGAGAACTGGCTGCTGAGCCTGGGCATCAAGAAGGAGCATCTGCGCCTGCGTGACCACGAGCCCGCAGAGCTGGCCTTCTACAGCCGTGCCACCACCGATATCGAGTATGCCTTCCCGTTCACCGACTGGGGCGAGCTGTGGGGCATTGCAGACCGCACCAACTACGACCTGACCCGTCATCAGGAGGCCTCCGGCAAGAGCCTGGAGTACTTCGACAGCGAGACCAACGAGCACTACATCCCCTACGTGATCGAGCCCTCTCTGGGCTGCGACCGTGTGGCACTGGCTTTCCTGTGCGAGGCTTACGATGAGGAGCATCTGGTCGATGCCAAGGGCAAGGAAGATGTCCGCACCGTCCTGCGTCTGCATCCGGCTCTGGCTCCCTACAAGTGTGCTGTGCTGCCCCTGAGCAAGAAGCTGGGCGACAAGGCCATGGAGATCCGCAACGAGCTGAGCAAGTACTTTATGGTGGACTACGATGATACCGGTTCCATCGGCAAGCGTTACCGCCGTGAGGATGAGATCGGCACTCCCTACTGCATCACCGTGGACTTCGACACCGTGGGTGACGAGGCCAAGGGGATCGCAGCTGACAACTGCGTCACCGTCCGCGACCGTGACACCATGGAGCAGGTGCGTATGCCCATCTCCGAGCTCAAGAGCTATATCGAGAGCAAGATCGAGTTCTGATCCAAATAAAAACAGCCCCGCCGTTGCAATTTCGGCGGGGCTGTGGTATTTTATAGATAAAGAGAGTGCTGCCCGGCAAACGGTCAGTACCTTCCTGGCAAATTATTCACAAAGAATGACCGCTCAGGTTTGGACGCTGAGGGCGGTCATTTTTTGTGTGTAAAGATTCTTCTTAAACAGACGTTTCCCCGTTTTTCAACGACGGAAGCGTCTGTTTTCTTTTATCCGATGGACAGAATTGAAAAAAGAGGGTATACTTAGGGCAAAACAACCATGCCGTTTCTTGCGGCAGAAAGGAACCTTTTGTGAAAAACTTTGATGAACTGCTCAAAAAATATGCTGACTTTATCGTCCGGGTGGGCGTGAACCCTCAGCCGGGCCAGACCATGATCATCCGCTGCCCGTTGGAGGCTGCCCCGCTGGCCCGCCTGTGCGTGCGCAGCGGCTTCGAGGCCGGAGCCCGTGATGTTCAGGTGGACTGGAGCGACAATGCCGTATCCCGCACCCGGATGGAGCTGGGCAGCGAGGAAGCCCTGACCGACAGCAAGCCCTACCAGCTGCGCCGCTACCTCGACTACGCAGAGAGCGAGGGCAGTGTCTGCGTGCTGCACCTCATTGCGGATGACCCCGAGGTCTACGCCGGTCTGGATGGTGCCAAGATCAGCCGTGTGAACGCCGCCAACCGGAAATTTATGGCTCCTTGGCGGGAGTACACCATGAATGACAGGGTGCAGTGGTCCATTGCCGCCATGCCCAGCGCCCCCTGGGCAAAGAAGATGTTCCCCGAGCTGGACACGGATGCCGCCATCGAGAAGCTGTGGCAGCTCATCTTTGATGTCTGCCGCGTGACCGGCGGTGACCCCGTCAACGAGTGGAAGGCTCATCTGGACCGTCTGACCAGTCTGGGCGAGAAGATGAATGCCCTTGATCTGGAAAGCGTCCACTTTGAGAGCGCCAACGGCACTGACCTGACCGTGGGCCTGGCCGAACAGGCAATCTGGGAGAGCGCCGGAAGCAAGAACGAGAAGGGCGTGTTCTTCCTGCCCAACATCCCCACCGAGGAAGTGTTCACTGCTCCCCACAAGGATAAGGTGGACGGCATCGTCTACGGCACCAAGCCCTATGTGTTCAATGGCCAGCTCATCAAGGGATTCCATGTCACCTTCAAGGATGGCAAGGTCGTTGACCATGGAGCCGAGGAGGGCGCTGACCTGCTGGGCCGGCTGCTGGATACCGACGAGGGTGCCCGCCATATCGGTGAGGTGGCACTGGTGCCCGCATCCAGCCCCATCAACCGCAGCGGCGCGCTGTTCTACAGCACCCTGTTCGATGAGAACGCTGCCTGCCACATCGCCTTTGGTGCCAGCTACCCCGGCACAACCGAGGGCGGCACCGGCCTGACCAAGGAGCAGCTGGAAGAGCGCGGCATGAACCAGTCTACCATCCATGAGGATGTGATGATCGGTGCAGAGGACAGCCATATCACCGGCAAGTGCCGTGACGGACGGACCGTGGACCTCTTCCGGGATGGTGTCTGGGTGCTGTAATCGTTCAATATAAATAATTCGTTAAATCCTTACAGTCTGTGATTAGTCTGTAAGGATTTTTGCTTATTTAGAACGACTAGAAACTTGATAATTGTATGAATGCACAAAATATATTTCACATGAAAGAAAAATATTGACATCAAAAAAAGGCGTGTTATACTTTTATTGTAAGAAGTGTACTTTGACAGAACTGCATCATAAGCCGAAGGGAGATGTAATTATGAAACGTTTGACTGCTGTATTATTGAGCCTGATTTTTGTAGTAGCAATTGGCGCAACGGCTTTTGCGGCGTTTGACACCTCCAGAATCGATCGATATTTTGAAACAGAGACCCAGAAACGGATTGACAGTATGCTGGAGCTGGTTCTGGGAAAAGAAAAGGCAGAAGAACTTGTTGAAACTTCAAGAACTTCCAGCTATGATTTTACGCAAGTGGAAGCGTATGTAAATCAACATGTGGCGCAGCAGTCGAGCGAAATGTTCCGTTTGATTGAAGCGGCAGAACAAAAAGCACGTGATGTATCCCCGGAACCGATTATACCTGATACCTGCAAGCATAATTATGATCTTGATAAGGTTGTCCGGGAGGAATTCCGGAATATGCCGATTGGAAGAGATTTTATCAAGGTGACTTATTATTATGTCTGTACCAAGTGTGGAGATACAAAAACAGAAGTGGAAACCTATGATGCATAAGAAGATTGTGAGAAGGTTTTGATTCTTGAAGTGCTGTGGTACGGCAAAGGATAAGGCAAAATTTCACGAAACCCCTTGCATAATTACCGGAAGTATGCTATATTCTAATAGTACGATATAACTTTTACTGAAACGTGGGCCGCAAGGTCCGCGTTTCTTGTTTGTTTGGAGGTTTTTATGGCGAAGCAGTCTGGCGGAAATACCGCCCAGAGAGTCGAAGCGCTTGTCCGCCCCACTGTGGAGGGCATGGGCCTGCGCCTGTGGGACGTGGTCTTTGAAAAGGAAGGGCCGGACTGGTATCTCCGTGTCCTCATCGACAAAACGGACGGCACCACCATGGACACCGACACCTGTGCCGATGTCTCCCATGCGCTGGACCCCATCCTGGATGAGGCAGACCCCATTGAACAGAGCTATTATCTGGAAGTCGGCAGCCCCGGCCTGGGCCGCAAGCTGACCCGCCCGGAGCACTACGAAGCCGTTCGGGGCCAGAAGATCAGCGTCAGGCTGTACCGGGCCAACGAGAACGGTGTTAAGGAGTTTTCCGGCCTCCTGACTTCCCGCGAAGGCAATACCATCACGCTCGAAGGCCCGGCCGGCCCCATGCAGTTTGAGCTTTCCGCCGTCAGCACGGTGCGCCTGTGTGACGACGAGGACCTGTTTGATTAAAAGAGAAAGAATGATATTTAGGAGGAACCCGAAAAATGGCTGCAGCGAACAATGAATTTTTTGAAGCTCTCTCCATGTTGGAGCATGAGCGCGGCATCACCGCAGAGTACCTGATCGAGAAGATCAAGGCTGCCATCGTGATCGCTGTCAAGAAGAACTATGAGGTCGAGGACGACAACGTTCTGGTGGAGATCGACCCCGACAGCGGCAAGTTCAACGTCGCTCTGGTGCAGAACGTTGTCGCCGATGAGGACTGGTACGATGAGCACGCCGAGATCGGCATCACCGAGGCCCAGAAGATCCGCAAGAGCTATGAGGTCGGCGACCGCGTTGTGACCCCCCTCAAGACCAAGGACTTCGGCCGCATTGCCGCCCAGACCGCAAAGCATGTCATCCGTCAGGGCATCCGGGAAGCCGAGCGCAGCCAGCAGCTGAGCGAGATCCAGTCCCGCGCCCATGATATCATCCAGGCCACCGTTACCCGTGTGGACAACGAGAAGGGCATTGTGGCCCTGGACCTGGGCAAGGGCGGCGAGGCCATCCTGCCCCGCAACGAGCAGGTGCCCGGCGAGACCTACACCGAGGGCCAGACCCTGCAGGTCTACGTTGTGGACGTGGTCAGCGGCGAGCGCGGTGCCCGCGTGATGATCAGCCGCACCCACCCGGGCCTGGTCAAGCGCCTGTTCGAGCTGGAAGTGCCCGAGATCTATGACGGCACCGTTGAGGTCAAGGCCATCAGCCGCGAGGCCGGTGCCCGCACCAAGATGGCTGTCTGGAGCAAGGATGCCAACGTCAATCCTGTTTCTGCCTGCATCGGCCCCCACGGCGACCGTGTGGCCGCTGTGGTCGAGAAGCTGGGCGGTGAGAAGATCGATATCGTCAAGTGGAGCGAGG
Source organism: Faecalibacterium sp. BCRC 81149 (assembly GCF_022750605.1). Lineage (NCBI taxonomy): Bacteria > Bacillati > Bacillota > Clostridia > Eubacteriales > Oscillospiraceae > Faecalibacterium > Faecalibacterium sp. BCRC 81149. The sequence goes on from NZ_QXJA01000007.1 coordinate 43,408, forward strand.
ATGTCTCCGAGTTCATCTCCGCTGCCCTGAGCCCCGCCAAGGTGCTCAAGGTCGAGCTGCTGCCCGGCGAGACTCGTTCCTGCCGCGTCACCGTGCCCGACCAGCAGCTGAGCCTGGCCATTGGCAACAAGGGTCAGAACGCCCGCCTGTGCGCCCGCCTGACCGGCTACAACATCGACATCCGCCCCGAGAGCGGCTACTACGGCGAGGACGAGGAGCCCAAGGCTGCCGAGCCCAAGACCGAGGACGCTGAGTAAGAGCGGCTGTGACCGCACCTGAAGGAGGGAAACCGGATGGCACAAAAAAAGATCCCTGCCCGCCAGTGCATCGGCTGCATGACCAGCCGCCCCAAAAAGGAACTGGTGCGGGTGGTGCGCGCCCCCAGCGGCGAGATCAGCATCGACCCCGTGGGCAAGAAGCCGGGCCGCGGCGCTTACCTCTGCCCGGACCCGGCCTGTCTGGCAAAGGCCAAAAAGAAAAAGGCGCTGGAGCGCTGCTTTGAGCAGCCGGTTCCCGCCGAGGTTTACGATGCGCTGGCCGCACAGCTGGCCGACGTGGAAAAGGAGGCTCAGCCGAATGGCGAAGCATAACAATACCCCCGAAAAGCCCAAAATGGCCCCGGAAGAAGCGCTGTTTCAGGCGCTGAGCCTCTGCCGCAAGGCAGGCGCGCTGACCATGGGCTTTGATGCCGTGGAAGATGCCTGCGTCAAGAGCAAGGCGTGGCTGGTAATGGTCGCGTCCGATGCCAGCGCCAAGACCGTGCAGCGCCTGAACTACGCTGTGGGCGACCTGGTGGACGTGATCTCCATGCCGCTGACCCAGGACCGCCTGGCCGATATCAGCCGCAAGCCTGTGGCTGTTTACGCGGTGACTGACCGCAACCTCGCAAAGCTCTGCTTTGACCGTCTTTCGGACTGCGGGGCAATCAAAAATGAGGAGGATATGAGCGAATGACCGTAAAATATAAAGTGAGCGATTTTGCAAAGGACCTGAATGTTTCTGCAAAGAAGGTCCTGGATGAGCTGGCTGCCATGGGCAGCACCGGCAAGAAGAACAGCTCTACCCTGGAAGAGAACGAGCTGAACTATCTGCTGGAGAAATTCAGCAAGGACAACAGCGTTGCCAGCCTGGACGAGTATCTGAACAGCGCAAAGCAGCCTGCCCAGCCTGAAAAGAAGGCTGAGAAAAAGGCCGAGAAGCCTGCGGAGAAAAAGGCAGAGCCCAAGGCTGCTGAGAAGAAGCCCGAGGCAAAGTCCGCTGCCCCTGCCGCAAAGGCAGAGCAGCCCAAGGCAAACAATAACAACAATAAGCACGGCGAGAAGAAGAACGAGCAGCACAAGAAGCGCGAGGAGAAGACTGTCTCTCTGAGCGAGCTGGCCCGCGAGACCGGTGCCAAAGCCTCTGCTGCCCCGGCTCAGTCCGTCTCTGTCCGCCGCGAGGACAGCCAGGTGACGGTCGATACCCGCACCGTGGATGTGAACGTGGACCGCTTTGATGCCCGCTATGACGATCTGGCTTCCACCAAGAACACCGAGAACCGCCGTAAGCCCACCCCGCAGGGCAACAAGCAGAAGTTCACCCAGCGCGGCCAGCGCCAGCGCCAGCAGTTCCAGAAGGGCAAGCGCGAGACCGAGTTCGAGCGCCTGCAGCGCATCCAGCTGGAAAAGGCCCGCAACGCACAGCTGAAGGTGATGATCCCCGATGAGATCACCGTCGGTGAGCTGGCTGCCCGCCTGAAGCAGCAGGCCGGCAAGGTCATTGCCAAGTTCATGCAGATGGGCGAGATGCACGCCATCAACGATGTGATCGATTTCGATACCGCATCCCTGCTGGCTGAGGAGTTCCACGCAAAGGTCGAGCACGAGGTGCATGTGACCATCGAGGAGCGCCTGTTCACCCAGGAGGAGGATTCCGCCGAGGATCTGGTGGAGCGTCCTCCCGTTGTCTGTGTCATGGGCCACGTTGACCACGGCAAGACCAGTATCCTGGATGCCATCCGCAAGACCAATGTCACCGCAGGCGAGGCTGGCGGCATCACCCAGGCCATTGGTGCATATCAGGTCAAGATCAACGACAGCCTGATCACCTTCCTGGATACGCCGGGCCACGAGGCATTCACCTCCATGCGTGCCCGCGGTGCCAACATGACCGATATCGCTGTTCTGGTCGTTGCCGCCGATGACGGCATCATGCCCCAGACCGTGGAGTCCATCAACCACGCCAAGGCTGCCAATGTCAAGATCATCGTGGCCATGAACAAGATGGATAAGCCCACTGCAAACCCCGAGCGCGTGATGGAAGGCCTGACCAAGTACGGCATCATCACCGAGGACTGGGGCGGCGACGTTGCCTGCATCCCCGTTTCCGCACTGACCGGCATGGGCATCAGCGACCTGCTGGAGCGGATCGCGCTGGAGGCCGAGGTCATGGAGCTCAAGGCCAACCCCAACCGCCGCGCCAAGGGTGCTGTTGTTGAGGCCCGTCTGGACAAGGGCCAGGGCCCCATCGCCACCATTCTGGTGCAGAACGGCACCCTGCATGCCGGTGATGTCATCATTGCCGGTACCGCTGTGGGCCGTGTGCGTACCATGCGCAGCGACAAGGGCATGCTGCTGAACGATGCAGGCCCCTCCACCCCCGTGGAGATTACCGGCCTGACCGCTGTGCCCGAGGCAGGCGACCTGTTCGAGGCCGTTGCTGACGAGCGTCTGGCCCGTGAGCTGGCAGAGCAGCGCATTGCCGCTGCCAAGGAGAAGCAGTTCTCCTCCTTCCAGAAGGTCACTCTGGATAACCTGTTCAGCCAGATGGCACAGAACGATATGAAGGAGCTGGCCATTGTCGTCAAGGCTGATGTGCAGGGCTCCGCCGAGGCCGTCAAGCAGAGCCTGGAGAAGATCTCCAATGATGAGGTGCGCGTCCGCGTCATCCACGCCGGTGTCGGTGCCATCAGCAAGTCCGACGTTGACCTGGCCGATGCCTCCAACGCCATCATCATCGGCTTCAATGTCCGCCCCGACAACGTGGCCAAGGAAGAAGCCGCTGCCACCAAGGTCGAGATGCGGATGTACCGTGTCATCTACGATGCCATCAACGATGTCACCGACGCTATGAAGGGTATGCTGGCTCCCAAGTTCCGCGAGGTGGCTCTGGGCGAGCTGCAGGTCCGTCAGGTCTACAAGATCAGCAATGTGGGCACCGTTGCAGGCTGCCGCGTGACCAGCGGCAAGATCACCCGCGACAGCAAGGTGCGCGTTGTCCGTGACGGCATCGTCATCACGGAGGACGAGATCGCATCTCTGAAGCGCTTCAAGGATGATGCCAAGGAAGTGGCCGAGGGCTACGAGTGCGGCGTTACGCTGGCAAAGTTTGCCGATGTCAAGGAAGGCGACGTTTACGAGGCCTTCAAGATGGAAGAATATCGGGACTAAGGAACGGATTAAACCTCTCCGTCATTGCTTCGCAATGCCAAGGCCTCCCCTAGTAGGGGAGGCCTTGGCAGCCGGGTGAAGCCTCATCTTTATGCCAAAGGCACCCCCATTAGGGGAGCTGTCGAGCGCAAGCGAGACTGAGGGGTTTTGTTTTAGAGGAGAAGCTATGTCTCAGAAAAATATGGGTCGTCTTGCCCAGGATATGAAGCGTGAGGTCATTGCCATCATCGGACGGCTGAAGGACCCCCGCCTGGAGGGCGGTCTGCTGACCGTCACCCGTCTGGATGTGACACCTGACCTGGATGTTGCAAAGGTCTATGTGAGCGTGATGGGCCGCGAGGACGGCCCCAAGCCCGCCATCGAGGCACTGAACCGTGCCGCAGGCCATGTGCGCACCGAGGTCAGCAAGAAGATGCACATCCGTAAGGCTCCGCGCTTCATCTTTGTGGAGGATGACGGTGCCGCCTACGCAGCCCACATCAATGAGCTGCTCCGCACGCTGAACGTGAACGGTGACGCTGAGGAAACCAGCCAGCCGGAAGAGACCGAGGAATAATCAGCCTTGCGGAAAGGATGGAACATGGGATGACAGAACAGCTGAATGTACAGCAGATGGCAGAAAAGCTGCTTGCTGCGGATAACATCTTGATTCTGTGCCACAAAAACCCGGATGGTGATACGGTCGGCTGCGGCAGCGCGCTCTACTATGCGCTGCTTGCACTGGAAAAACACGCAGCCGTGCTCTGCGCCGACCCCATCCCCGGCCGGTACGCATTTACCAACCCCCGCCTGTTCAAGGGCGAATTTGAGCCGCAGATCGTGGTGGCTGTGGATGTTGCCAGCGTCCAGCTGTTTGGCGAGGGCAACGGCGTTCCCCAGTACACGCGCCATGTGGACCTGTGCATCGACCACCATGCAGGCAACAGCGGCTACGCCGAGTTCACGCTGCTGGACGGCAGCGCCGCCGCTGCGGCAGAGCTGCTGTATGAGGTGATCTGTGCCATGCATGTGGAGATCACCCCCCACATTGCCGATTGCCTGTATACCGGCCTGTCCACGGATACCGGCTGCTTCAAGTTCTCTTCCACCAAGGCCAGCACCCACATCACTGCTGCCAAGCTGATGGAGGCCGGTGCCCATGTGGAGGAGCTGAACACCCTGCTGTTTGACACCAAGTCCCGGGAGCGGATGGAAGCCGAGCGGATCGCCCGCAACCATCTGGAATATCATCTGGATGGCCGCTGCGCCCTCATCTACCTGACCCGGGATGAGATCGAGCAGAGCAGGGTAGACCCTGCGGATCTGGAAGAGCTGACCAGCCTGCCCATCAGCATTGAGGGCGTGAAGGTCGGCCTGACCCTGCGCCAGCAGCCCGGCGGCAGCTATCGCATCAGCGTGCGCACCGCCAAGGGTGTGGATGCCTGTGCCATTGCCCGCCGTCTGGGCGGCGGCGGCCACACCCGTGCGGCGGGCTGTGAGCTGCTGGGCAACCTTGACAACGCCAAGAGCGCGATCCTCTCTGAGGTGGAAGCTGTTCTTGATGCACCGCAGGAGGAAGCATGATGCAGGGAATCCTCATTGTTGATAAGCCTGCCGATTGGACCAGCTTTGATGTCATTGCCAAGCTGCGGGGCATTCTGGGCACCCGGAAACTGGGCCACAGCGGTACGCTGGACCCCATGGCCACCGGTGTTCTGCCGGTGTTCTGCGGCGGGGCCAGCAAGGCAGTTGATCTGCAGCTCGACCACACCAAGGCCTACCGCGCTGTCCTCAGGCTGGGCCAGCGCACCGATACCGGGGATGTGACCGGCACTGTGCTGGAGACCGCCCCGGTAACGGCAGGGGAGCAGGAGCTGCTGGCCGTTCTGCCGCAGTTCCTCGGCCCCCGGATGCAGACCCCGCCCATGTACTCGGCGGTCAAGATCAACGGCCAGCCGCTCTATAAGCTGGCCCGTGAGGGCAAGACGGTGGAGCGCAAGGCCCGGCCGATCGAGATCCTGGACATCCGGTACGAGGGCAGCCCTGCAGAAAACGAGTATGCCCTGACCGTAAAGTGCTCCAAAGGCACCTATATCCGGGTGCTGCTGGAGGAGATCGCCGAAGCCATGGGCCAGAAGGGCACCATGAGCGCCCTGCGCCGCGTGGCCGCCGGGGTGTATTCCGAAGCCGATGCCCACACGCTGGAAGAGCTCCAGGCGGCAAAGGACGCGGGGCCGGAGGCCTTGCAGGCTCTGATGCTGCCGGTGGAAAGCGTGTTCGCCAGCCTGCCGCTGCTGGTGGCGGACGAGCGGGTGGAGCAGCACCTCTACAACGGGTGCCCCACCAGCCGCTATCCCGCTGCCGACGGCCGCTACCGCGTGCGGAACGCCGGAGGGCAGTTTCTGGGTCTTGCCAATGTGGTGAACGGTGTGCTCAAGGTGGAAAAGCTGTTCGTGGAAAGGAACTGACGACCAATGCAAATCGTTTCATCTCTGTCGCCGCTGGCGCTGGAACATGAGGGCGGCACTGCTGTTGCCATGGGCTACTTCGATGGTATCCACATCGGCCACCGTGCCGTCATTGAGGGAGCAGTGGAGTGGGCAAAGGCCCACGGCGCTGCCCCGGCGGTGTTCACCTTCAAGCTGCCCGCTGACAGCAAAATGAAGGGCCGCCGTCTGCTCTCCACCGAGGATAAGCATGCCCTGATCGCAAGCCTGGGTGTGGAGTATTACCTCTGCCCCGAGTTTGAGGAGATCCGCGCCATGACCCCGGAGCAGTTCGTGTACGGCATCGTGCAGGACTGCCACGCCAAGGCGTTGTTCTGCGGCGAAAACTTTACCTTTGGTGCCAAGGCCGCCGGGACCCCCGAGCTGCTGAAGGAGCTCTGCGCCCCGCTGGGGGTGGAGGTCGTGGTGGTGCCCATGGCACAGTTTGAGGAAAAGCCGGTGTCCTCCACCCGCATCCGCACGGCATTGGAGGGCGGCGATGTGCCTGCCGCCAACGCCATGCTGGGGATGCCCTATGCCATCCGTTTCGCGGTGCAGCACGGGGCGGGTCTGGGCCGCACGCTGGGCGTGCCCACCATCAATCAGATCTATCCGACGGGCTTCCAGATGCCCCGCTACGGCATCTATATCACCCGCACCCGGATCGGTGATACCTGGTATCCCTCGGCCACCGGCCTGGGGACCCGGCCCACCGTCAATTCGGACGAGACCAAGGTGACCTGCGAGACCTTTATCCCGGATTTTTCCGGCGACCTCTATGGCACCGACCCGGTGGTGGAGTTCTACGCCTACCTGAGTCCCAGCAAAAAGTTTGATACCCTGGACGAGCTGAAGGCCTGCATCGACCATGCAGCCCGGCGCGCCAAGGCCTATTTTGCAAAAGCATAGTAAAATTTTTCTTGCTTTTTGCACGGATTTCTGTTATACTAGCCATGTTACCGCGGCACGGGGCTGGGAGTATGCCCATTTGGGAGTACCGTTTTCCCGCATTCTGTGCCGACGGCAAATAAAATTTTAATAAAGAGGTACTGTTACTATGAACAAGCAGGAAGTTATGGCCAAAGTCGCTCTGACCGAGAAGGACACTGGCTCCCCCGAGGTTCAGGTCGCTCTGCTGACCGCTCACATCAACGAGCTGAACGAGCACCTGAAGAAGAACCCTAACGATCACCACAGCCGCCGTGGTCTGATGAAGATGGTTGGCCGCCGCCGCAATCTGCTGGCCTACCTCCAGAAGAAGGACATCGAGCGTTACCGTGCTCTGATCGCAACCCTGGGTCTGCGTAAGTAATAGAAAACAGAGGGCAGGTACCGCATTGTGGTGCCTGCCCTTTGCTCTTTTTTGAGGAACAACAGGCCGCTGCTGCGCGTTGCAGCAGTAAATCGAGCGCCTGTGCTGTAAAAAAGCACGGGCGTTGGCTTTATTGCTATGATGCGCTGGCCGCTGCCTTTTGGAAGATAAGAAGATAAACCGCAAAAGGACAAAGGAGGCAAAACCAAATGGCAATTGAATTTGGTTCCCGCAAAGAGACCTTTGAAAACTTCAAGGTCTACGAGACCACGCTGGCTGGCCGTCCGTTCAAGGTCGAGATGGGCAAGATGTGCGGCCTGTCCAACGCAAGCGCCCTGATCCGCTACGGCGAGACCTGCGTGCTGTGCAACGTTGTGATGAGCCCCAAGCCCCGCGAAGGTGTGGATTTCTTCCCCCTGAACGTGGAGTATGAGGAAAAGCTCTACGCCGCAGGCCGCATCCCCGGCAGCTTTATGCGCCGTGAGGGCCGCCCCGGTGAGCGCGCCATCCTGACCAGCCGCGTGGTGGACCGCCCCATGCGCCCGCTGTTCCCCAAGGAGATGCGCAACGATGTCTGCATCACCATGACCGTGATGAGCCTGGACCCCGATTGCAGCCCTGAGATCGCCGGCATGATCGGTGCGTCTCTGGTCACCGCTGTGTCTGAGATCCCCTGGAACGGCCCCATCGGCGGTGTTCAGGTGGGCCTGGTGGACGGCGAGATCGTCCTGAACCCCACCCAGGAGCAGCGCAAGGTGAGCGACCTGGCCCTGACCGTTGCCGCCACCATGGACAAGATCGTGATGATCGAGGCCGGTGCCAACGAGGTGGACGAGGACACCATGCTCAATGCCATCAAGGCTGCCCACGTTGAGATCAAGAAGATCATCACCTTCATCAACGGCATCGTTGCAGAGCGCGGCAAGCCGAAGATCGATTTCCAGGTGGTGGGTCTGGATATGGACGTGTTCCACGCCATCCAGAACAAGTATCTGGACGACTTCAAGGCCGCCATGGATACCGACGACAAGAATGTGCGGGATGCTGCCCTGCTGCCCATCATGGACAAGATCGCCGAGGAGTACCCCGACCTGTCTGACGCAGATCTCGACCTTGTCAGCTACAAGATGCAGAAGTACGTTGTCCGCCGCTGGCTGCTGGATGAGGGCAAGCGCGTGGATGGCCGCGGCATCAACGAGATCCGCCCGCTGGCTGCCGAAGTGGGCATCCTGCCCCGGGTCCACGGCTCCGGTATGTTCACCCGCGGCCAGACCCAGGTGCTGACCACCTGCACCCTGGGCGGCACCAAGGACAACCAGCTGATGGACGATCTGACCGACGAGCAGACCAAGCGTTACATCCATCACTATAACTTCCCGCCGTATTCTGTCGGCGAGGCCCGCGCACCCCGCAGCCCCGGCCGCCGCGAGATCGGCCACGGCGCACTGGCAGAGCGCGCTCTGGTTCCCGTGCTGCCCTCTCTGGAGGAGTTCCCCTACACCATCCGCTGTGTCTCTGAGGTCCTGAGCTCCAACGGCTCCACCTCTCAGGCTTCCATCTGCGGTTCCACTCTGGCCCTGATGGATGCCGGTGTGCCCATCAAGGCACCTGTTGCCGGTATCTCCTGCGGCCTGATCACTGAGGGTGACCGCTGGATGACCATGCTGGATATTCAGGGCGTGGAGGATTTCCACGGCGATATGGACTTCAAGGTGGGCGGCACCCGCAAGGGCATCACTGCCATCCAGATGGACATCAAGATCGACGGCCTGACTTACGATATCATTGCCGAGGCCTTTGAGAAGTGCCGCAAGGGCCGCCTGTACATCCTGGACGAGATCATCAAGCCTGTGATCGCACAGCCCCGTGAGGAGCTGAGCCGCTGGGCTCCCAAGATGTTCAGCATGATGATCCCCACCGACAAGATCAAGGACGTGATCGGTAAGGGCGGCAAGGTCATCCAGGACATCTGCGCCACCTGCAACTGTAAGATCGATGTGCAGGAGGACGGCCATGTGTTCGTCTCCGCCGTGGATCAGGAGGACGCAAAGCGCGCCATCTTCACCATTAAGACCATTGTGGAGGACCCCGAGATCGGTGCCATCTACAAGGGCAAGGTGACCCGCCTGATGAACTTTGGTGCCTTTGTGGAGATCGCACCGGGCAAGGAAGGTCTGGTGCATATCTCCAAGCTGGACACCAAGCGTGTGGAGCGCGTGGAGGATGTGGTCGCCGTGGGCGATGCCATCGTGGTCAAGGTCACGGACATCGACCAGCAGGGCCGCATCAACCTGAGCCGCCGCGATGCCATTCTGGCGCTGGAAGCCAAGCGCGCCGCGCAGGAGCAGCAGTAATCCATAAATCAGAGGGACCCCACAGCCGGTTGGCTGCGGGGTCCCTTTTTGCTGTCCGAAAAAACTTTTGGGTTTCCTCTTGACAGAAATGCAAAAATGTGTATTATTGTATTAGCTGCTTAATACAGCAACACATAAGGAGGGCAAAGCAGAATGAGTGAACAGTTTGATGCCAGCCGCCCGATCTATGCCCAGCTGGTGGAACGGCTCAAAGCCAGAATTCTGGCGGGCACCTACCCGCCGGGGGGCCATCTGGATTCGGTGCGGGATCTGGCCGCAGCTGCCGGGGTCAACCCCAACACGATGCAGAGGGCTCTGGCCCAGCTGGAAAGTGAGGGCCTTGTGCGCACCGAGCGCACCAGCGGACGCTACGTCACGGAGGATACGAATTTGATCGAACAACTGCGGGCTGCCGCCGCCCATGACATCGCGGCAGATTTTCTGGAGAAGATGCGCAGCATCGGCTACACGCCGGAAAAGGCGGCAGCCCTGTTGGAGCACTGGGATACAGAGGAGGTAGAACCCCATGAGTAAGGTGCTGACCTGTGAAAAATTGACAAAAGTATACGGAAAGGAAAAGACCGCGCTGGACGGTATCGATCTGGAGCTGGATTTTGGCCGCATCGTAGGGCTGCTGGGCCCCAACGGCAGCGGCAAGACCACCCTGCTCAAGCTGGCCAATGGTCTGCTGCAGCCCACGGAAGGCCGCATCCGGATCGCGGGCATGGCCCCCGGCCCGGAGACCAAGGAGCTGGTCTCCTACCTGCCGGACGCCGACTGGCTGCCCGACTGGATGCGGGTGGAGGAGCTGGTGGAGATGTTCCGGGATTTTTACGGCACGCCCAGTCAGGCCAAGGCTTACATCGGCTTTGACGCCGACAAGGCCAATGAGATGCTGGCCCGGCTGAACATCGCCCCCAATGCCCGGCTCAAGACCCTTTCCAAGGGCAACAAGGAGAAGGTTCAGCTGGTGCTGGCCATGAGCCGCAACGCCCGTCTCTACCTGCTGGATGAGCCCATCGGCGGCGTGGACCCTGCGGCCCGGGACTACATCCTGAACACCATCATTTCCAACTACAGCAAGGACGCGACCGTTGTCATTTCTACCCACCTCATCGAGGACATTGAGCCGGTGCTGGACGAGGCCGTGTTCCTGAAGGACGGCCGAATCTTTGCTCACCGCGCTGTGGATGATATCCGCGAGACCGAGGGCAAGAGCGTCGATGCATATTTCCGGGAGGTATTCAAATGCTGAAACAATTGCTGAAATATGAGTTCAAGGCCACGAAACGCCGGTATTTCGGGCTGTATCTGGCGCTGGCGCTGTTGAGCGTGGTGCTGGGCGTGACCTTCCGGCAGGAACACGCGCTGGCTCACAGCACAAGCTTCCAGAATCTCGAAGTGATTCTGATGATCGTGTATGTCTCGGTCATCCTTGCCATCGCGGTGCTCTGCTTCGTGAACACCATCCAGCGCTTTTATCAGAACCTGCTGGGCCGGGAAGGCTACCTGATGCACACGCTGCCGGTCAATGAGAACCAGCTCATCCTCTCCAAGCTCCTCACCAGCATGGTCTGGGTGCTGTGCAGCGGCCTTGTGGGCATCGTCTGCATCACGGTGATGGTCAGCATCGGTGTGATTGACTCGGAGACCTTCGGCATGGTGGACTGGAACAGCTGGAAGCAGCTGTGGGGGATGCTGTATGGGGAACTGGGCGCGAAGTTCTGGCTGGTGACGTTCTGGACCATCCTCATCAATCTGGCCCGGCTGGCAAGCCTCATCCTCTGCGTTTACGCTGCCTGTATGATCGCCCATCAATTCCCCAAGCATGTGATGGTGGCCGGGATCCTCGCGTTTATCGGCCTGAACATCGTGGAGACCCAGCTCGATAAGCTGCTGGGCACGAATGATGTGAGTATGATCGTGGATGTCACGTACCGGGTCGTGGATGTGAACGTGACCGGTGTGAGCTATGGAGTGACCCCGATGCGCTGGCTGACGGCGGCACTTGGAACAGACGTTGGCTATCTGTTCTGCTTTGCCGTGACTGCAGCCCTTGCGGCGGCATACTTCTTCCTGACCCGGTGGCTGATGAAAAATAAACTGAATCTGGAGTAAACAAAAAGGCGGTGTGCCCGGAGCGGACACACCGTCTTTTGCTGTCTGGAAAAAGGATTACACGCCGGAAGCGCCGTAGTTTGCCAGCACACGGGCAGAGGGGTCGTTGACGTTGCAGCCGGGCCATGCCTTGTTCGGCATCCAGAAGCCCACGATGGTGCGGCTCTGGTCGTGGTAGTATTTCTCGAAGATCTCACGGTAGAACAGGCTCTCCTTGGTAAAGGGCATACAGTGGGCCGAGTAGTTTGCCCGGCGGAGCTGGAACTCCTCATCAGTGTACAGGCTCTCGGCATACTCCTTGATGTCGTCCACCATGCTGTGGCCCACGGCATCGGAGAAGGCGGCTTTTTCGCGCCAGAGGATCTCCGGGGGCAGCCAGTCGCCCTCAAAGGCCTTGCGCAGCAGGTACTTGCCCTTGCCGTAGCTGTTCAGCTTCTTTTCGGGGTCAATGGCCATGACGTAGCGCACAAAATCCAGATCGCCAAAGGGCACGCGGGCCTCGATGCTGTTGGCGGAGATGCAGCGGTCGGCCCGGAGAACATCGTACATGTACAGCTCCCGGATGCGCTTCTGGCTCTCCTGCTGGAAGGCATCGGCGGTGGGGGCGTAGTCGGTGTACTTGTAGCCGAACAGCTCATCGGAGATCTCGCCGGTCAGCAGCACGCGCACATCGGTCTGCTCGTGGATGGCCTTGCAGAGCAGGTACATGCCCATGCTGGCGCGGATGGTGGTGATATCCCAGGTGCCCAGCAGCCGGATGACCTCCTCCAGGCTCTGGATGACCATGTCCCGGTTGATGATGATCTCATGGTGTTCGCTGCCCAGATAATCGGCGGTCTGGCGGGCATATTTCAGGTCGATGGCATCGGTGTCCATGCCGATGGCAAAGGTGCGGATGGGCTTGCCCAGCTTCTTGGCTGCAATGGAGCAGACCAGCGAGGAATCCAGACCGCCCGAGAGCAGGAAGCCCACAGGGGCATCGGCATCCAGACGCTTTTCCACGCCTGCGATCAGCTTTTCACGGATGTTCCGCAGGGTGGTCTCCATGTCATCCTCCATGGGGGCGGGCACGTCGGCAATGTCCTCGTAGCGGACAAAGCGGCCATCGCAGTAGTAGCTGCCGATGGGGAAGGGGCGGATGTCGTCGCACCAGCCGATCAGGTTCTGCATCTCGGAGGCAAAGGCGATCTGGTGGCTGGACTTGGAATAGCCGTAGAACAGCGGGCGGATGCCGATGGGGTCGCGGGCTGCGATCAGCCGATCCTTGCGGGAATCATACAGAATAAGCGCGAACTCGGAGTCCATGTGACGGAACATATCCAGACCGTACTCGTAATACAGCGGCAGCAGAATCTCGCAGTCGCAGTCGGAGGCAAACTTGTAGCCCCGGCGCTTCAGGATCTCCTTCTCAAAGCGGAAGCCGTAGAGCTCACCGTTGCAGACCACGCAGTCGGCACCGCGGTAGAAGGGCTGCATCCCCTCCGGGGTCAGGCCCATGATGGCAAGGCGGCCAAAGCCCATCAGACCAAAAGGCCCTTCCACCACACGCTGGTCGTCCGGCCCGCGCATCACGGTGCGCAGCAGATACTCCTTGAATTTGGCGGCACTCAGGTCGTGTCCCGTGTAACCCATAACACAACACATATTTCTTACCCCTCTCTCTCTAAACCTCTCCGTCAATGCTTCGCATTGCCGCCTCTCCTGATAGGAGAGGCAGGTTTCCCGGTGACGGAGAGGTTTTTGCAAATAAAAAAATACGGCAGCCTTCATCCCATTGCTAGGACGAATGCTGCCGTATCCGTGGTGCCACCTAAATTACCGGTGCGCGAACACACCAGTCACTTTTGTGTACTCTCCCCGTTGAAAGCACTGCCGCGATAACGAGCGGCTGCCGTCGGCCCCTACTAACTGCCCGAAGCAGGTTCAGGGGGAAGCTCACGGGGGTTCGTTCGGGGCTCATTCTCTGTGCGGCTTCCACCGGCCCGCACTCGCTGCAAAAGAACCTTGAGCACTTACTTTTCCCGATCAACGCTTTTCCTGCCTGCATTGTATCACGGCTCTTTGTCCGTGTCAACACAGTGTTCGCATTTTTGTGCGGTCTGCCCCGGTTGAGAGGGCTTTTGTGCGCAGCTGCGGCACAATCCGTACAAAACGCTGCCCTCGCACTGCAGGGTGAAGCCGTGCTCCGCCATCAGATGGGCACGCACCTCATCCATAAAGTGGCAGTCCAGGTGATAGATGCGCCCGCACTGCACGCACTTCAGGTGCAGGTGCTCGCGGCAGTGGCGGCCTTCGTCCACATACTGGAACACGGCCTTTTCGCCCTTATCGGCCACATATTTCATAATGCGCTGCTCGCCTGCCAGCTTGTCCAGATACCGGTACACCGTGGTGGGATTGGGGCTGGCCCCCTCTGCCTCCAGATGTTCCAGAATGTTGGATGCACTGACCGCGTGCTGGCGGTTGTTGATGAGATAATCCAGGATCAATTGCCGGGTTTTGGTGTTGTACCCCCCGCGACCTGCCATGGTATCAGCCTTCCTTTCTGGGTCAAGTGTACCACAATTTATCCTTCGATGCAAAACAAGAGCGAAACACTGGCGACAAGCACAAAAAAACTGTTCAATTTATAGCAAAATAATGCATGACATCTGTTCAAAACGGAAAAGCTCCCAAAGTTTTCAAAAAAGTCTTGTAAACATTGTCCAGATATGTGATAATAATGTCAATGATTATTTGGATTATTTAAGGGATACAAGCTGTCCGGCGGGCGACTGATTGCTGCCTGAATGGTCCTGCTTGCGAACTAGGAGATAGAACAATGAAAGAGATGGATTCCCAGTCAAAGCCCAGCCTGAAGCTGCAGGCTTACCAGTACCTGAAAACCAAGATTCTGAACTGTGAGTACCGCCCCAACGAATTTCTGAACGAGCAGAAGCTCTGTGCCGAGATGGGCAACATCAGCCGCACCCCCATGCGTGACGCGCTGGGCCGCCTGGAGCAGGAGGGGCTGATCACCATCCTGCCCAAAAAGGGGCTGATGGTCTCCGGCATTACCGAAGAGGACGTGCACAGCATGTTTGAGATGCGCCTGCTGGTGGAGCCTTACGCCCTGCGCACCTACGGCAACCTGATCCCCCGGGAGCAGCTGGAGGCCTACACCGAGCTGATGCATCACCCCGAGCGGATCGACGACTTCTGCAAATCCGACGATGATTTCCACGAGCTGCTGATGAGCACTCTGCCCAACAAATACCTGCGCTCTGGCTATGACCGCATCACCGGCCTGAACACCCGTTTCCGCATTATGACCGGCAAGGTGAGCATGATCAATCAGGATCAGACCTGTGAGGAGCATCTGGAAATTCTGAATGCCGCCCTGAGCGACAACTGGAACACCGCCGCCGATGCGCTGCAGCATCACCTTGAGCTGGCCCGCGATAAGGCCGAGGGAGTCATCAAGGTCATCCGGCTGTGGTAAATGAAACGGTAAAAACGCTGTATCACTCCTTTCGGCATCGCTGATGCGATGCCACCTCCCTCTCAGAGGGAGGCTTTTGCGTTGGCCGCCGCGTTAAGGCTCCCTCCTGGAGGGAGTTGTCGAGCGAATGCGAGACTGAGGGAGTGGTACAGCGTTTTCTTTTGCTGGAAAGTGTAAAAAATTCATAGAAATCACAAGAAAAGTGCATTGAATATTGTTTAACAATGTGGTATCCTTAATAACAGAGAGAGCCCGCTGGCAGGCGGGCAGAATGATTTTGGAGGAAAATAATTATGGCTGACCGCATTGTTCTGAACACCATTTCCTACCATGGCCACGGTGCCATTGAGAACATCGTTCCCGAGCTGACCGCCCGCGGCTACAAGAAGGCTTTTGTCTGCTCTGACCCCGACCTGATCAAGTTTGGCGTGACCAAGAAAGTTACCGACCTGCTGGATGCTGCAAACTTCGCCTATGCTGTTTACAGCGAGATCAAGCCCAACCCCACCATCGCCAATGTGCAGGACGGCGTGGCAGCCTTCAAGGCTGCTGAGGCAGACTGCATCGTGACCATCGGCGGCGGCTCCTCCATGGATACCGCAAAGGCTATCGGCATCATCATCAACAACCCCGAGTTCGCGGATGTGCGCTCTCTGGAAGGCGTGGCTCCCACCAAGAAGCACGCTGTGTTCACCATTGCCGTGCCCACCACCGCCGGTACTGCGGCCGAGGTCACCATCAACTACGTCATCACCGATGTGGAGAAGAAGCGCAAGTTCGTCTGCGTGGACACCAACGATATCCCCGAGATCGCTGTGGTCGATCCCGATATGATGTCCTCCATGCCCAAGGGCTTGACCGCCGCTACCGGTATGGATGCTCTGACCCACGCCATCGAGGGCTATATCACCAAGGGCCACTGCACCATCTCCGATATGTTCCATCTGGAGGCCATCAAGCTCATCAGCGAGAACCTGCGCGGTGCCGTGCAGAACACCCCGGAGGGCCGCGAGGGCATGGCTCTTGGCCAGTACATCGCCGGTATGGGCTTCTCCAATGTGGGTCTGGGCATCGTCCACTCCATGGCACACGGCCTGTCCGCTCTGTATGATACCCCCCACGGCGTGGCCTGCGCCATCCTGCTGCCGGTGGGTCTGGAGTACAACAAGACCGTTGCCGGGGAGCGCTACCGCGCGGTCGGCAAGGCCATGGGCGTGAAGGGCATCGACGAGATGAACGATGCCGATGCCGCCGATGCCACCATCGCTGCTGTCAAGCAGCTGAGCGCGGATGTGGGCATCCCCGCAAACCTGCAGGGCATCCTGAAGGAAGAGGATATCCACTTCCTGGCTGAGTCTGCTTTTGCAGATGCCTGCTGCCCCGGCAACCCCCGCGATACCAGCGTGGAGGAGATCGAGGCACTGTATAAGAGCCAGCTGTAATTCGTAAACTGAACAAAGAGGGTCGGGAACGCCGCTTCCCGGCCCCTTTTTGTTCCGGGAAAGGAGCGCTATGAACCTGAATTTCTATACTCTTTGTGTAATTTATCTGGTATATTCTTTTTTAGGCTGGGTAGGCGAGACCGTTGTTGCAACCGCAAAGGGCCGCCGGTTCACCAACCGCGGCGTGGCCTCCGGCCCCTTCTGCTTTGTGTACGGCACGGCAGGGGTGCTCATCACCATCGGCCTGAACGACCAGCGCACCAGCCTGGCGGCACTGTTCTTCGGCAGCATGATCTATGCCACGGTGGTGGAGTGGCTGACCGCCAAGCTGCTGGAACGGATCCACCACCGCCGCTGGTGGGACTACTCCGATAAAAAGTTCAATCTGGACGGCTATGTCTGCCTGCAATACTCCCTGCTGTGGGGTCTGCTGGGCATGGCGGCAGTCCGCTGGGGCAACGACCTGCTGTTCCGGCTCTGCGCCCACCTGCCGCCGCTGCTGTTCCACGCTGTGGTGTGGGGCGGCATGGCGCTGGCCGTCCTTGACCAGATCTCTGCCATGGTGGTGGTCAGCCGGTATGCGAACCGCCACCCACGGCTTGAGCAGCTGAATCGGGAGCTGGGCAGGGGCTCGGAGAGGCTGCGGCAGAAAATTACCGCCAGCGTGGAAAAGCGGATCCAGCGGGCATACCCCGCTGCGGCCCGTCCGGAGCCCACCACCAGTGCCGAAAAGCAGCTCTCCCTTGCCGACCTGCTCTGGCTCTTTGTCATCGGGGCCTTCCTCGGAGATGTGGTGGAGACCATCTTCTGCCGCATCACCGCCGGGGTCTGGATGAGCCGTTCCAGCCTGGTCTGGGGCCCGTTCAGCGTGGTGTGGGGACTGGCGCTTGTGCTGGCCTCCATCCTGCTGCGGGGCGGCGAACAGAAGAGCGAGAGCCGCATCTTCTGGTTCGGTGTGATTCTGGGCGGTGCGTATGAGTATGTGTGCAGCGCTGTGACAGAGCTGCTGTTTGGCACTGTGTTCTGGGATTACAGCGGCTTCAAGTTCAATCTGGGCGGGCGCATCAACCTGCTGTACTGCTTCTTCTGGGGCATTGCGGCCGTGACCTGGATCCGCTATGGCTACCCACTGGTGGCAAAGGGGATGAAGGCGGTCAAGCGCAGGATCCGCCCCTGGATGACCGCTCTGCTGGCCGTGTTCATGGCCGTGAACCTTGTGACCAGTGCGTTGGCGCTGGCCCGCTACGATGCCCGCACCAGCGGCGCGGCTCCGGCCAATGCGGTGGATGTGCTGCTGGATGAGCATTTTGACAATGCCCGGATGGAGCGCATCTACCCCAACGCCAAAAAGGTGGAGAAGGCTGGGTAAAAATGCACGATTTTGCTTGCGTTTTGCAGGGAAAACAGGTATAATACTTTTTGGATTAAAAAGGAGAGATTTTATATGCTGATCCCTGTATTATTGTTTATCGTGGGCCTGCTCTGCCTCATCAAGGGCGGCGACTGGTTCGTGGACGGTGCAACCGGCATCGCCCGCCGCTTCAAGGTGCCGGAGCTGCTCATCGGTGCCACGGTGGTGTCCATCGGCACCACCCTGCCTGAGGTCATGGTCTCCACCACCTCGGCCATGACCGGCCACGGCGAGATCGCCTATGGCAACGCCATTGGCTCGGTCATCTGCAACGCGGCCCTGATCGCGGCCATCACCATTGCGGTCCGCCCGGGCAAGGTGGACCCCAAGAGCCTGCGGGTGCCGGTGCTGTTCTTCTTTGTGGCAGCGGCCCTGTATGCGGGCGTGGCCTACACCACCGGCTACTTCAGCCGCCCCATCGGCATTGTGCTGCTGGCAATGTTCGTGGCCTACATGGTCTGCAATGTGCTGGCTATGAAAAACGCCCCCGCCCCGGAAGAAGATGAGGACGAGCCGGAAAAGGAGATGTCCTTTGCCAAGGAAATCGGCCTGCTCATCCTCGGCGCGGCCCTGATCGCTGTGGGCGCAAACCTGCTGGTGGACAACGGTACCCTGATCGCGCAGGCGCTGGGCGTGCCGGAATCCGTCATTGCCCTGACCTTTGTGGCGCTGGGCACTTCTCTGCCCGAGCTGGTCACGGCGATCACCTCGCTGGCAAAGGGCCACGGCTCCCTCTCGCTGGGCAATGTTATCGGTGCCAACGTGTTCAATCTGGTGCTGGTCAGCGGCATGTCCATCACGGTGTCGCCCTTCAGCATCCCGCAGAACTCCACCATCATGGGCATCAATTCCTCTCTGGTCATGGATCTGCCCGTGATGTTCGCGGTCATGCTCCTCCTGACTGTGCCCGCTCTGCTCAAGGGCAGGCTCTCCCGCTGGCAGGGCGTGCTGCTGCTCTGCATCTATGCAGCCTTCTGCGCCGTCCAGTTTGCAATGTAAGTCTCTGCGCCGGAGACCCGGCCCGGCTCCACGCCGGAACGGGCGCTTTGGGGCAGAAAACCGTTTTGAAAAAGGCATCCTCGTTCTGTGAAGTGCGGGGATGCCTTTTTTCTGTCCCCGCAGCAGGGGCTGACCGAGTCTCCAGCCGGCTGTGAAATGGGACGAAATCCGGTCATAAAAAGGCAGTTAGGCGACATTTTTCACGATTTATCCATTGAAATTCTCCCCCGGGGATGATATGATAGATTTGTTCCTGCGCGGCAGAAGGCCGGGAACGAAATCTGAAGGGGGAGAATTTTGTACCAGATGCAGAAAAAGAAGCTTTATCAGCTGGCTGCGGCCATCGTTCTTGTGGTGGCCGTGGCAGCTGCTTTGATCCTGACAGGGATGCGGAAAAGCACCCCTGTGTCCGAGGCGCAGGCCAGCTCTGTGCCGTCCTCCGCTCTGCCCGGCGGGGAAGCTGAGGGGCCCTCCAGCGCCGCCGCCTCCAGCGAGAGCGCCGTCAGCAGTGAGGTGAAGGAAGAATCCCCGGTTTCGTCCTTCCTGGAACAGCTGGAAGAGGAGCTTGGCATTTCCTCTTCGGAGACAGCTTCGTCCAGTGAGGCCTCCTCTGCCGCCAGCGCAGGCAAGGCGGACAGTGTGAGCTCTGCAGTGTCCAGCTCCAGCGCTGCACACTCGGTGCCCGCGTCCTCTGCGGCTTCCGGCAGCCATGCGGCCAGCAGTCAGGCCCCCGGCAGCAGCCATGCCTCCAGCAGCTCCGCTGCTTCGGAGAATGAGGTGGATGCCAGGATCGACAGCTATATCCGACAGCTGCAGAACCTGAAGAAGCAGACGGAATCCAAGCTCTACGGCGTGATCTACGAAGCCTACGATGAGTATATCTCCCACCCGGTGGAGGAGCGCAATCTGGGGATGAAGGTCTCCATCGTGGTGTCCAAAACCGCCAAGCTGACCGGTGTTCAGGGCGAGTGTGACAAGGAGTTCAACGCTATCCTGAAAGAGCTGCGCCAGTACCTGCGGGAGAATGGCCGCGACCAGAGCGTTGCGGATCAGGCCGAGCAGGAGTACAAAAAGATGAAGTCCGACCTGACCAGTGAGCTGACCGGCATTGTCTATAACAGTGCGGTGGGCAGCGGCGATGGCGGCAAATGGATCCAGGAACACATTGAGCATAAGCGCTGAAATAGATAAGAGCCGTGCAGTTCAAACGCTGCACGGCTCTGCTTTTTTTGTTACTGCACACGCTTTAACGCTGTGTTGATGAGATCGGCAAACTGCTCCAGACGTTCCCGGAGCTGGACGATGGAATCGATGTCGCTGTCCGAAATGACACTGACGGGAGCCGAAAGGCTGTTGACACCGGCTTTCAGTGTGCCGCTCAGGGCTGCGTTGACACCGTGGGCGGGGATCTCCACATGGACATCCACGGGGATGGTGTCATCGAAGAGCAGGGACTTCAGCGGCAGGCCCACCACAAGGACAGCCGCATCCTCCCCCTCAGACGGGAACTGATAGTAGATGTAGCCCTTTTTGGCATAATCGGGGTGGATGACGCACTGGCGGCTGAGAGTCATGGTATAGCCGGACATCTCCTGCATGGCTACCTGCGTGTTGGGCACGCCGAGGATCTTTGCCAGCTGGGCCTGCGTGATGTAGTTGGGCAGAGACCACTCCGGCAGGAACGCACCCACCAGCGGCGCGCTGTCCGCGATGGAATCCCGCAGGGTGCGGTAGAGCCGCCCGGCATCGAAGTAGGTGTCGTTGGCATCAATATAGAGGTCGGTGAAAAAATCGGTGCCGCCGGTCTCGGCGCGGGCAAGCCCGCCGGAGGGGTACAGGTACAATTGCAGCTGCCCCGGCGAATACAGCCCGGCCACATCGCCGGAGGTTGCACCCACCTGCTTCAGAATATTGTACAGGGCCGGGGTACTGGCACTGTCCTGTGCGGTGATGTTATAGCTGAGTTCAAAGGTCGCACCCTTTTGTAAGGCACGGACTTTGCTGTTGACCAGACTGAAAAGAACCAGCACAGCCACCAGACACACCGCCAGAATGCAGGCCACCACCGTGACCACGGCGCGGGAACGCTTTTTGGAAGATTTCATGGCAGAACCTCCTGTTCTCTTTATAAGGAATACGATCCAGAGCTTAAAAATCGTTCAAGATGGCTCTGATTCTTTCATAATTTATTTGCAGGCCGCCACAAAGGCATCAAAGATCCCCTGCATGGCGGGGTCGGCAGCGCTGAGCCACTCAGGGTGCCACTGCACGCCCAGGCAGAACTTCGCGTCCGGCTTCTCAATGCCCTCCACGATGCCGTCCTCGCTCAGGGCCGACAGCACAAGGCCGGGGGCGACCTTGTCCACCGCCTGATGGTGCTGGCTGTTGACCAGTACGGTATCCTGCCCCAGAATGCGGGAGAGCAGGGTGTCCCGCCGCACGGTGACGGTGTGGATCTTGCCCCAATGGTCGTTGTGGGGGACGTGCTCAAAGGGCTTGATGTCCTGATACAGATCGCCGCCCAGCGCAACGTTCATCAGCTGGATGCCCCGGCAGATGGCCAGCACCGGCTTGTCGGCGGCAAGGAAGGAGCGCAGCAGCAGCGGCTCGGCGGTATCCCGCAGAACGTTGGGTTCACCGCAGGCGGGGATGCGCTCCTGCCCGTAGAATTTGGGGTCGATGTCGCCGCCGCCCGGCAGCAGCAGGCCGTCACAGGCCAGCGCATCCTGCACGGCCTTTTCGGGGTCGTCCAGCTCGATCCAGCGCATCTCTGCCCCGGCCCGGGCAAGGCTTTCGGGATATTTTGCGTGGGCCTCCGCCAACAGCTGGTTCGGCACCATGCGCGGCATTGCAATCGTAATAGACATTGACTTTCCCTTTCTCTCTTAAAGATCCCTATAGATAAAACCTCTCCGTCATCCCTTCGGGATGCCACCTCTCCTAGGCGGGACTGAGAGGTTTGAACAACAGAAAAACCCCGGAACATTCGTTCCGGGGTTTCTGGCGGAAAGATGGGGATTCGAACCCCAGAACGCTTTTGACACGTTACACGATTTCCAGTCGTGCGCCTTAGACCAACTCAGCCATCTTTCCACATCTTCAGTTTTCAGCGTTTCGGGCCGTGGCCCTCAGCGCTCCACTATAATACCTGAAAGGATGACTTTTGTCAAGGATTTTTTTGAAAAAATTTGAAAAATCTAAAAATCAACGTTTCTGCGCCGGACATTTTTTCGTTAGAAAAAGCAGAACCCGATGATCCCCTTGACGAACCCATAAAAACGGACTATGATGTGGACAGAGAACGGTTGGAATTTGCAGGTTCCGCTCGAAAAAGAGAACCTGAACAGGAGGATGCAATATGAATTACGCTGATGTTTTGAACAATGCCCGCCAGTGCATCGGGCAGTACTGCAAGGCCTGCCCCGTGTGCAACGGTGTGGCCTGCAAAAACCAGATCCCCGGCCCCGGTGCCAAGGGCGTGGGCGATACGGCCATCCGCAATTATAATAAGTGGGCGGAGATCCGGGTGAACATGGACACCCTGTGCGAGAACGGCACCCCCGACACCGGTGTGGAGCTGTTTGGCAAAACCTTCAAGTATCCCTTCTTTGCAGGCCCTGTGGGTGCGGTGAACCTCCACTATTCCGACACCTACACCGATATGACCTACAATGACGTGCTGGTGCGCGCCTGTGCCGAAAACGGCATTGCCGCCTTTACGGGTGACGGCACCAACCCCGACGTGATGACTATGGCCACCAAGGCCATTGGCGCGGCAGGCGGCTGCGGCGTGCCTACCATCAAGCCCTGGAACATTGACACGGTCAAGGCCAAGATGGAGCAGGCCAAGGCCAGCGGCTGCTTTGCCGTTGCCATGGACGTGGATGCCGCCGGTCTGCCCTTCCTGAAGAATATGACCCCGCCCGCCGGCAGCAAGAGTGTGGCCGAGCTGGCCGAGATCGTCAAGCTGGCCGAGCGCCCCTTCATCGTCAAGGGTGTGATGACCGTCAAGGGTGCCCTCAAGGCCAAGGAGGCCGGTGCTGCTGCCATCGTGGTCTCCAACCACGGCGGTCGTGTGCTGGATCAGTGCCCCGCCACCGCCGAGGTCCTGCCGGAGATCGCTGAGGCCCTCAAGGGCAGCGGCGTGAAGATTCTGGTGGACGGCGGCATCCGCACCGGCGTGGATGTGTTCAAGGCGCTGGCTCTGGGCGCTGACGCTGTGCTCATCTGCCGCCCCTTTGTCACCGCAGTCTATGGCGGCGGCGAGGAAGGCGTGAAGTGCTACATCGACAAGATCGCCGCCGAGCTGGCCGATACCATGCAGATGTGCGGTGCACACTCTCTGGCCGAGATCACCCGGG
Organism: Faecalibacterium sp. BCRC 81149; assembly: GCF_022750605.1. Classification (NCBI taxonomy): domain Bacteria; kingdom Bacillati; phylum Bacillota; class Clostridia; order Eubacteriales; family Oscillospiraceae; genus Faecalibacterium; species Faecalibacterium sp. BCRC 81149. The sequence continues at coordinate 66,779 of NZ_QXJA01000007.1, forward strand.
ATATGGTGAGGATCTGATAAACTAGCATAAGAAAAGCGGCATCTTTCCGTTTACACGGAGAGGTGCCGCTTTTGCGTTATCAAAAATTATTTCAACGTCCCATCCAGCACCTGCTGGTAATACCAGGGCTTCGGTGCGCGGAAGGTCTTGCCGGAAAGGTCGGCGAAGTCGGGGGAGGTGAAGCGGGGGAGGACCAGCTCCCAGGCGCAGAGAGCCTGATATTTCAGTTTGAGCTCCCGGTTGGCGGTGTTGTTGCCGTATTTGCTGTCGCCCAGGATGGGGCAGCCGATGCTTGCCATGTGGGCGCGGATCTGATGGGTGCGGCCGGTGATGAGCCGGACCTTGAGCAGGGCCAGACGGCCGGAGACGGCAACGGTCTCATACTGGGTTTCCACGTCCTTGGCACCGGGCTGCTTGTCGGGCACGATCTTCACGATGCCCCGGTCTGCATCCTTGAGCAGGTAGCCGCCCAGGGTGCCGTCTGGCGGGGTGGGGCGGCCAAAGGTGACGCAGAGGTAGGTCTTTTTGACCTCGCGGTTCTTGATGACCTCAAGGAACAGCTGCTCAGCCTCGGGAGTCTTGGCGATGAGGACCAAGCCGCTGGTGCCGGTGTCCAGCCGGTGGCAGAGGGCCGGGGTGTACAGATCGTTCTCCTTGTACTCGCCCTGCTGGTTGAGGTAGAGCAGAGCACGGTTGAGCAGGGTGTCGTCTTCGGGGCCGTCCACGGCAAGGCCTGCAGGCTTGTTCACCACCAGGATCTGCGGGCAGTCGTAGATGACCTGTGCCGGGCCGCGGGCGTTCTTCCACGCCGGGCCTTCCACCCGCTTGTCGGCATCCAGCACCTCATCCAGGATGAACAGCTTGATCTCGTCGCCTGCCATCACGCGGGTGGAAAGGGGCTGCTTTTTGCCGTTCAGCTTGATCTTGTTCTCCCGCAGGGCCTTGTTCAGGCGGCCCGGGTTCAGCGCCGGGAACTGCTGCATCAGATAGTTGTCGAGCCGGGTGGGGGCCAGACATTTTACTTTTAAGATTTTCACGGAAATTTTCCTCTCTATCTTGAAATAGAATGTGTCTTTGAATCGTTTTTATTGTAGCGGAATAAATCTACCGCGTCAAGAAAGAAGGCATTTTTATGAACCTGAAATATAAGATTCTGGCTGTTCTGGCTGCGGGCATCGCACTGACGGCCTGCGGCAGCTCCGGTGCCCCCGCCAGCACCCCTGCATCCAGTGCAGTGCCGGCCTCCTCCCATGTGGCTGAGGAAGGGGTCACGGAGCCCATCAACATGCTGACGTGGACGCTGGATGACCTCGACAGGAAGGATACGGTCACCTTTATTCCGGCGGAGATCACCTCCGGTGTGCAGGATGGCAGCCTGACCGCAAAGATCTTCAGCTATGACCTCTATAAAAAAGAAGATGTTGAAAACCTTGCTGTTGGCGACAAAATCACCCTCCACGAAGAGGGGGCTGCATGGAACCAGTTTGTGACCGTTGCAGTGAAGAGCATCGAGAAGAATGACCAGTACCATCTTGTCACCATCAATGGCGGCATGGAGGAGCAGTACGGTCTTGACCTGCTGCTGGACGATGACACCTACCGCACGATGACCTTTGACGACTACCCTGTCTACTATGAGATGGGCGAAAAGACGCTGCCGCTGGCAAAAGACGTGGTGCTGAAGGACAGCTCGGCTGACCCGCAGGCCGAAGCGGTGGAGACCACCGGCGCTTCGGCCGTGGCGGCTGCCATCAATGCGAACCCGGACAATTGGACGGTGTATAATACCACGCTGGTGGTGCAGGGCGGCAAGGTGCAGGAAGTGCGCCGCATCTGGGTGCCGTGACTTCTCAGGCGCTGCCGCTGGCCTGCCTTGTCTATGAGGAAAGGTTTTTGCCGGAAAAGAGTTGACAAACGCAGAGCCCATGCTATAATTTAAGTGTACGCAAGGGGCGAATATGCGCCTTTGCGGCAAAACGTGAATTATGACAGATGGCAATGATGGGGTCAGAAATGCACACCGCCGCCCAGAGAGAGCGCTCCCAGCTGCAAGGCGCTCCGGCAGGTCTCGTTTCGTGCCGCCCCGGAGCTTCCGGCGAAACAAGTCGGACGCAGCGCAGCGTTACCGCGCCGAAAGCGGCAGGGGACAAGCAGTTTTATCCTTTGCAATTTGGGTGGTACCACGGAGCAGTTTTACACAGCCTCGTCCCTTTTGGGATGGGGCTGTTTTTGTTTTTGCGCCTGCCCGCCCCTCTGCCATAACATCATAAAAACTGACGTGCAAACGCCAAGGACAATTGAGGAGAGAAAACCTATGCAATGGACCGGTTTGAATGAACTGCGTGAAAAGTACCTGAGCTTCTTTGAGAGCAAGGGCCACCTGCGTCTGGACAGCTTCCCGCTGGTGCCGAAGAACGACCCCAGCCTGCTGCTGATCAACAGCGGCATGGCTCCCATGAAAAAGTGGTTCCTGGCTCAGGAAGAGCCTCCCCGCCACCGTGTGACCACCTGCCAGAAGTGCATCCGTACTCCGGATATCGAGCGCGTGGGCATCACTGCCCGCCACGGCACCTTCTTTGAGATGCTGGGCAACTTCTCCTTCCAGGACTACTTCAAGGAAGAGGTCATTCCCTGGGCATGGGAGTTCCTGACCAGCGACGAGTGGATGGCTATCCCCAAGGATAAGCTGCACATCTCTGTCTACGAAGAGGACGACGAGGCCTACGATATCTGGACCAAGAAGGTGGGCATTGCTCCGGACCACATGGTGCGTCTGGGCAAGGAGGACAACTTCTGGGAGCACGGCTCCGGCCCCTGCGGCCCCTGCTCTGAGATCTACTTTGACCGCGGCCCCGAGTACGGCTGCGGCAAGCCGACCTGCGGCGTGGGCTGTGACTGCGACCGCTATATGGAGATCTGGAACCTGGTGTTCAGCCAGTTTGATGCCGACGGCAAGGGCCACTACGAGCGTCTGGCACGCCCCAACATCGATACCGGCATGGGCCTGGAGCGTCTGGCCTGCGTGATGCAGGGCGTGGGCAACCTGTTTGAGGTGGATACCGTTCAGAGCGTGCTGCACCATGTGGAGCACATTGCCGGTAAGACCTACGGTGAGAACGCCAAGGATGACATCTCCATCCGTGTCATCACCGACCACATCCGCAGCTGCACCTTCATGGTGTCTGACGGCATCCTGCCCTCCAACGAGGGCCGCGGCTACGTTCTGCGCCGTCTGCTCCGCCGCGCTGCCCGCCATGGCCGGATGCTGGGCATCTCCCGCCCCTTCCTGGTGGAGCTGGTGGAGACGGTCATCCAGTCCAGCGAGAGCGCTTACCCCGAGCTGCGTGAGCACGATGCCTATATCAAGAAGGTCATCGGCACCGAGGAGGCAAACTTTGCCCGCACCATCGATGCCGGTATGAACATCCTGAACAACATGATCGACGGCCTGGAAAAGGCACACCAGCACCTGCTCAAGGGTCTGGACGTGTTCAAGCTGAACGATACCTTCGGCTTCCCCCTCGACCTGACCAAGGAGATCGCTGCCGAGCAGGGCATTGAGATCGACGAGGACGGCTTCCATGCTGAGATGAAGAAGCAGAAGGAGCGCGCCCGTGCCGAGCGCCTGAAGAAGAACATCTCCGGCTGGAGCGAGGACCTGTTCGGCGGCCTGACCGTTGAGCCCACTGTCTTTACCGGCTATGAGACCCTGAACGACACCGGCGTTGTGGTTGCCCTGAGCGACGAGGAGACCCTGACCGATGCCATTGCCACCGATGAGGAGGCAAAGGACGGTGTGCTGGTGGTTCTGGACAAGACCCCGTTCTACGCTGAGATGGGCGGTCAGGTGGCGGACAACGGCCTGCTGACCGGCCCCGAGTGCAGCCTGCGTGTGCTGGACGTGAAAAAGACCCCCAAGGGCTACTACGTCCACACCTGCGTGCTGGAGAGCGGCATTGTCAAGGTGGGCGACCACCTGAACGCTCAGGTGGACAAGGAATACCGGATGTCCATCTGCCGCAACCACACCGCGACCCATCTGCTGCAGGCTGCCCTGCGTGAGGTGCTGGGCGACCACGTCCATCAGGCAGGCTCCTATCAGGATGCGGAGATCACTCACTTCGACTTCACCCACTTCAGCGCCGTTACGCCTGAGGAGCTGGCCCGTGTGGAGAAGATCGTCAATGACCGCATCTTCGATGCAATGAACGTTGAAGTCAAGGAGATGCCCATTGAGGAGGCCAAGAAGCTGGGCGCAATGGCCCTGTTCGGCGAGAAGTACGGCAAGGTCGTCCGCGTTGTGAACATCGAGGGCTGGTCCACCGAGTTCTGCGGCGGCACCCACGTCAAGAACACCGCCCAGATCGGCTGCTTCAAGATCGTGAGCGAATCCTCTGTTGCCGCCGGTATCCGCCGCATCGAGGCTGTCACCGGCAAGAATCTGCTCAAGCGTGCCAACGATCAGGAAAAGCTGCTGCACACCGTGGCAGGCAGCCTGAAGGCCAACAATGTTGCAACCCTGGCTGCCCGTGCCGAGGCTGTGATGGCTGAGAACAAGGCCATGAGCAAGGAGCTGGAAGAGGTCAAGGCAAAGATCGCCGCTTCCAAGGTCAACAGTCTGTTTGACAATGCCGAGGAAGTGAGCGGCGTGAAGATCGCTTCTGCCTACTTCACCGGCACCACCGGCGAAACCCTGCGCGGCATGTGCGACAGCATCCGCGACAAGGCTGTCAACCCTGTGGTCGCTGTTCTGGTGGGCAAGGCTGAGGATAAGGTCACTATGGCCGTCACCGTGAACAAGCTGGCACAGGAAAAGGGCCTCAAGGCTGGCGTGCTGGTCAAGGAGATCAGCGCCATCGCAGGCGGCAAGGGCGGCGGCAAGCCCGACTTTGCAATGGCCGGCCTGAAGGACGAGACCAAGATCGACGAGGCTCTGGCCGCTGTCAAGGGCATCGTTGAGAAGCAGCTGGGCTGATTGGAAGCGGGCTCACCCTCTCCGGCAGCGCAGAAGCGCTGCCACCTCTCCCAAAGGGAGAGGCAAGAGCGGCCTTAGGCAATGGTTCTGCAAGTTTGCAGTTGTTGTCCTGTCAGATGCATAGGCTCTCCCTTTGGGAGAGCTGTCGAGCAAAGCTCGACTGAGAGGGCGAGAAAAGAAATCGAAAGGAGCAATTCCCATGGAAGATTGTCTGTTTTGCATGATCGCCGAGGGCAAGATCCCCTCTAAAAAGCTGTATGAGGACGATCAGGTCGTGGCGTTTTACGATATCAACCCGCAGGCCAAGGTGCACTTTCTTGTTGTGCCCAAAAAGCACATCCAGAGTGCCGCTGCCCTGACGGAGGAGGACGGTGCCCTGCTGGGCCATATCTTTGCCGTGATCGCCAAGCTGGCCAAGGAAGTCGGCCTGGACAACGGCTACCGCGTGATCTCCAATGTCGGCGAGGATGCCGGCCAGACCGTGAAGCACCTGCATTTCCATGTGCTGGGCGGCGAGAAGCTGCCTGTCTGAGCCGCGCGTAAAAATAACGGATCGAACAAAAGGAAGGGAATTGTTATGGCAAAGACCTATACCCTGAATGTTGCGGGCCTGACCCGTGAACTGACCATCTGCAAGGTGAACGACCACATGGACATTGCGGCCTTCATCATGCTGGGCGATGCAGAGCTGACCGTGGCTGCTGCCACCGAGCTGCTGAAAAAGTGCCCCGAGTTTGATATCCTGCTGACCGCTGAGGCCAAGGGCATCCCTCTGGCACACGAGATGAGCCGCCAGAGTGGCAAGCCCTACATCTGCGCACGCAAGGGCGAAAAGCTCTATATGGCCGACCCTGTCGTGGTGGAGGATCAGTCCATCACCACCGCAGGCAAGCAGAAGCTGGTCATCGACCGCAAGGAGCTGGACAAGATGAGCGGCAAGCGTGTGCTTGTGGTGGATGATGTCATCTCCACCGGCGGCTCCCTGAAGGCGCTGGACGCACTGGCAGAGCAGACCCAGTGCACCATCGTGGGCCAGGCCGCTGTTCTGGCCGAGGGCGATGCAGCCGAGCGCAAGGATATCATCTTCCTTGAGCCGCTGCCCCTGTTCTTCCACTAAGTAAGATGCGCCGCCCGCTCTGTGTTTTCTGCGCAGGAACGCTGGGGCTGGAGTTGGTGTGCGCCTTTTTGCCGCAAACGGGACGTTTTGTGCCGTTTGCGGCATTTTTTATTGCCGGTCTGCTGTGGGCGCTGGCGGGCCGTTTGCGCAAAAGTCCGGCCTGGGGCTATGGCATCTGCCTGATCCTGGGGGCAGTGCTGGGCCTTGTGCTGACCGGTTCCACGCAGGCAAAATGGGATGCGATCCAGACCGCCTACGATGGCCGCAGCGTCCTGCTGGAGGCGGAAGTGGAGAGCACCGCCCCTTCCTATTTCCCCGGCAGAGTGCGGGCAGTCCTGCAGGTGGAAACGGTGGACCGGGAGGTAGCCTCCCTCCGGGTGGAGTGTGCCAGCCTGCCCGCCTGCAGCCCTGGCGACCGGGTCAAGGGCCGCTTTGCGCTGGAAACACCCGATGACACCGCCCGCCTGAATGCCCTGGCCGATGGCATTGCCCTGAACGCTGCTTATGAGAAAGGCTTTGCGCTGCTGGGGCAGAGCACCTCCTTCCGCGCCCGGACGGCCCGGCTCCAGAAGCGGCTGAGCGCCGCCCTGCGGCAGGGGATGGCCTCCGGCCCGGCGGGCGTGCTGGCCGCCATGGTCACGGGCGACCGCACCCATCTCTCCAAGGAACTGCGCACGGCCTACCGGGGCGCGGGGCTTTCCCATGTGCTGGTGGTCAGCGGAATGCATGTTTCGATCCTGTGCGGCGATGTGCTGGGCAGGCTGCTGCCCAACCGCAAAAAGCGACTGCGCGGCTATACCGGCCGCCGGGTCAGGGCGCTGTTCAGTGCGGTGCTGGCATTGCTGCTGGTGGGCGTGACGGGTTTCACGCCCTCTGTTCTGCGCGCGGCGGGGGCCGTCTGGCTCAGTGCGCTGGGGGTCTGGGTCTACGGCCCGCCGGATGCCCTGACCTCGCTGGGTGTGGCCGGTGTTCTGATGACGGCGGGCAACAGTTACGCCGTCTGTGACGTGGGCTTTCAGCTCTCCTTTGCGGCGGTGGTGGGCACCCTGGCCGGTGGGGCCGTGGTGCGCCGCAGTCAGGAAGCCTGGGAAAAACAGCGGGCAAAGAAAAAGCGCCCCCGCCTCCGGTTCTGGAAGCGGAAAGCGCTTGGGCTTGCGAGAAGTCTGTGGGAAATGGTCTGCATCTCGGCCTGCGCCTCCATGGCCACCTTCCCGGTGCTGGTGCTGCGGGGGATGAGCACCAGCCTGTACGCGCTGGTGTCCGGCGCGGCGGTGCTCTGGCTGGTGGAACCCATCCTGCTCACCGGTCTGGGGGCGGCTCTGCTGGGGCTGGTGCCTGCATTGGCTCCGGCCCAGCGGGTGTGCTCGTGCTGCGCGGAATTTCTGGCAGAGGTGCTGGACCGCTGGGCGCTCTGGGTGTCCGGCTGGCCCGGGGCACAGATCTGGTTCGACACCGCCTATGCCGCCGTGGTCTGCCTGCTACTGGCCGGGCTCTGCTGGCTGGCGTTCCATAACAGGGTGCGCCTGCGGGTGGCCCTGCCTGCCCTTCTGCTGACGGCGGGGCTTGCCGTTTTCACCGGCAATGCCCTGAACCGGGATGTCGTCCGGGTGGAGCTGGTGGGCAGCCGGAATGCCCCGGCGGTGGTCATCAGCCGGAACGGGAGTGCTGTCATCCTCTTCCGCGGCGGTGATGTGACCCGGAGCGCTGTGGAGACAACGTTGGAACGCCGGAATATCCGGACCGTGGAGTGCTTGATCGACCTGCGGCTCAGGCCCCGGAGCGCCCAGCGGATGGGGGCGGAACAGCGCATTGCCGTTGACCGGATGGCGCTCTATGCCACACGCCGTGTCCGCTGCGGCCCGGCAGAGGTGGAGGTGCTCCGCACCCGGAACGGCTGTGTGGCCCGCATCCACGCCGCCGGGCAGACCTTTGTTACCCTGAGCGGCAGTGCTGCGCTTGCGGCCCCTGTGCAGGCGGATTATCTGCTGGCCTCGCCTGCCCGGCCGGACTGCGTGAAGTATGATGCGATCCTGAGCCTGAGCAGCGATTATCGGTGGATGCCGGAGGCTCTTTCTTCGGGGCAGCTCTGCCACAGTTTTTCAAGGGCAGAGTAGGCTTTGAGAGAAAAAAATGGCTTTTTGTCAGGAGCTGTTATATAATAGGAGATACCAAAGTAAAATCCGGAAAGGAATCAAGAAATTTATGGGCATCGTAGTCATCGGCGCAGTGTTTGTGGACATCAAGGGATATCCGCTTTCCACCTATATCCCCGGCGGGCGCAACGCGGGCAGAATGGAGCAGGTCCACGGCGGCGTGAGCCGCAACGTGGCAGAGGATATCGCCAACGTGGAGCTCCGGCCCACCTTCGTGGGCCTTGTCGATGACAGCGGCATGGGGCAGGATGTCATTGACAAGCTGGAGAACCACAAGGTCAACACCCGGTTCATCAAAAAGGTACCGGACGGCATGGGCACCTGGCTGGCCATCTTTGACAACAGGGGTGATGTAACTGCCGCCATCTCCAAGCGGCCGGATACCACACCGCTCATCGACCTGCTGGCTGAGCAGGGGGATGAGATCTTTGCCGACTGCGACAGCATCGCGCTGGAGCTGGACCTTGAAAAGGAGACGGTCAAGCAGACCTTGAAATACGCCAAAAAGTACGGCAAAAAGGTGTATGCGGTCGTTTCCAACATGAGCATCGCCATGGAGCGCCGGGACTTTTTGCAGCAGATCGATTGCTTTGTCTGCAACCAGCAGGAGGCCGGGCTGCTCTTCTCGGACGATTACGACCATCTCGAGCCGGAGGAGATGTGCAGGGTGCTGGCGGGCAATGTGCACAGCGCCAACATCCCCTGCATGGTGGTGACCATGGGCGGCAAGGGCGCTGTGTTTGCCCGCGCCAACGGCGAGTGCGGCATCGTGCCCGCCAAGAAGGTGGATGTCATCGACACCACCGGTGCGGGGGATGCCTTCTTTGCCGGAACCGTCATCGGCCTGACCTACGGCAAGACTCTGGCGGAATCCTGCGAGATCGGCAGCCGCCTGGCCGCCTCGGTCATCTGCATCACGGAAAATGTCTGCCCCCGCTTCCGCCCCCTTGAGTTCGGGCTGGATATCCCGGTGGTGGATTGAGAGAACAAGTAAAAAAGGGACGGCGTGGAGCACACGCCGTCCCTTTTGTGGTGTCAGGAAAATGGATGATCTTCAGCCCTGCTTTTTCTCCTTCCGGTTCAGGTACAGGAAGAAGCAGACATTCAGCAGCACACCCACCGCTGTGGAGGTGGGGGCGGCCAGGCCGATCATGGTCAGGCTGGCGTTGGGCTGGATGCTCATAATGTAGGCCATGGGCAGGCGGACGAGCAGGGTCTGGAACAGGCCCTGCGCCATGACGAAAACGGTCTTGCCGCTGCCGTTGAAATAGCCGATCATACTGAACAGGATCGCGGTGAGGATGGTCTCCAGCGCAAAGCCCTTGAGGTAGGCATAGCCGTTGGCGATCACAGGTGCATCCGTGGTGAAGAAGCTGCAGAGCAGGTCGCCCTTGCACAAGACCAGCGCAAAGACGAACAGGCCAAAGAACAGACCGATGCCGATGCCGGTGCGCAGGGTCTGCCGGGCGCGCTGATGCTTGCCCGCGCCGATGTTCTGGGAGATGAAGGAAGCCATGGACTGCATCAGGGCGCTGGGGATCAGCATGGCGAAATTGACGATCTTGCAGGCCACGCCGTAGCCGGAGGAAGCCTCCAGACCCAGGCGGTTGACAAAGGCACAAAGGGCCAGAAAAGAGAGCTGGGTCAAAAACTCCTGCAGCGCCAGCGGCAGGCCGATGGCCAGAAACTTTTTGCACTGGAAGTTCAGCCTGAAGTCCGCCTTTTTGATGGAAAAGGGCAGATCTTTTTTCAGCAGCATGATAACAGCGCAGACCACGCTGACAGCCTGTGCGGCCACGGTGGCAATGGCGGCACCGACAGCATCCAGATGGAACCCGGCCACCAGGACCAGGTCGCCGATGATGTTGACCACGCAGGCCACCAGCACAAAGATCAGGGGAGATCGGCTGTCGCCCAGGCCGCGGAAGAGGGCCGAGAGCATATTGTAGGCCACGATGAAGAAGATGCCTGCACCGCAGATGCGCACATAGCTGGTGGTCAGGTCAAGGGCCTCGGCCGGGGCCTGCATCAGGCTGGAAATGGGCCGTGCCAGAAACACCAGCGCCCCGAACAGCACAGCGGCCAGAAGGGTGAACACCACCGCCGCGCCGCCGATGACCGGGCTGATGAATTCGTGCTTCTTTTCGCCGAGATACCGCGCGATCAGCACTGTGACACCCATGGCCAGCTGGGTGACCACAAAGGTGACAAGGTTGAGCACCTGGCTGCCGGTGGAAACGGCAGACAGGCCCGAGGTGGAGCCGAAGCGGCCCACCACCAGCAGGTCTACCGCGCCGTATGCGGCCTGCAGCACCAGTGCGCCCAGAATGGGCAGCATGAACAGAGCCAGCTTTTTCAGGATGCTGCCCTGCGTGAAATCGGTCTTATCATTTTTCAAGGGAATCTCTCCTTTCGACCATGATCTGATAAAAAATCTCGATGGTGCGGATCATGGTCTCCGCATCCTCTTCCGGGATGACCTCCAGCGCCGGAACAAGAGAGCTGAAATATTCCGCATCGTATTTGCGGGAAAGCGCCCGCCCGGCCTCTGTGATGGTCAGGTAGGTCACCCGGCCGTCCTCAGGGGAGGTATGCTTGGTCAAAAGACCACGAGCTTCCATGTCCTTTACGGTCCGGGTCACGCCGGGGCGGGGCAGGCTGAGCGCATCGCTCAGGTCAGAGACCTTGACCTGTATGCCCTGCTGTTCCAGCGTCTGGATCGCATCCAGATATTGGATGAAGGAGGGCAGGACCCCGTCCGGCAGGGCAGGCAGCAGATCCCGCACCCGCTTGGCCTGATAGCAGGCATCCATCATCCGTTTGATCAGTGCGATGTTCATAGTGGTTTCTCCTCAAATAGTGACCAAAGATAATTACCGCAGATAATTATACAGAACTGCCGGGATTTGTCAAGCATTTTTTGCAAACAAAAATGCACCGCCCGCAGAAAGCGGACAGTGCACTCTTTGAAACAGAGATCGGATCGTGAAATGTGAGGATGAAAAACGTTGACGCTGCGGTAAAATGACGGGTCAGAACGTCTCCACCTTTTCCTGGGCGCGGTATTGCAAGGCTTCCAGCAGGGCCTCTTCATCCAGCAGCTGTTTGCCTGCCAGGTCAGCCACGGTGCGGGCCACCCGGAGGATGCGGTCATGGGCGCGGGCGGAAAGGCCCAGTGTGTCGTAGGAGGCGCGGAGGAGCCGCTCGGCGGCGGGGGTCATCCGGCAGACACGCCGCACCTGCCCGGCTGTGAGCTGGGCATTGCAGCGCACGCCCTCATATCCGGGGGCGGCATAGCGCTTGGCCTGCACGGCCCGGGCGGCAAGCACCTGCTTGCGCAGGTCTGCACTGCTCTCGGCGGGGGTGCTGGTGTGAAGCTCGTCAAAGGCAACGGGGTCCATCTCCACACAGAGGTCGATGCGGTCCAGCAGGGGGCCGGATACCCGGCTGCGGTACTGCCGCACCGCACTGGGGGAACAGGTGCAGGGACGGGTGGGGTGGCCGTAGTAGCCGCACTTGCAGGGGTTCATGGCGGCCACCAGCTGGAACCGGCTGGGGTAGGTGGCGCTGCCTGCCGCGCGGCTCACGGTGATCTGGCCGTCCTCCAGCGGCTGGCGCAGAACTTCCAGACTGTCCCGGGAAAACTCCGGCAGCTCGTCCAGAAACAGCACGCCGCAGTCGGCAAGGCTGCACTCGCCGGGCCGGAAGGTGGTGCCGCCGCCCGCCAGTGCCGCCGCGCTGGCCGAGTGGTGTGGGCTGCGGAAGGGCCGGGCAGAGATCAGGCCCCGTCCCTTGGGCAGCTGGCCCGCAATGGAATAGATCTTGGTGGTCTCCACGGCTTCCTCCCGGGTCAGGGGCGGCAGGATGCCGGGCAGGCGCTTGGCCAGCATGGATTTGCCGGTGCCGGGCGCGCCGATGAGCAGCACGTTGTGCCCACCGGCTGCTGCCAGCACCATGGCCCGGCGGGCCAGCGGCTGGCCCATCACGTCCGCAAAATCCGGGGCGGCATTCCAGCCGGAAGCGGGATCAAAAGGGATGGGCGCGGCGGGGGAGAGGGGCACAAGGCCCCGCAGCGCATCCACGACCTCCCGGGCTGTGCGGGCGGGATAGACCTGCATCGCGTCGCCGCCCGCTTCGGCGGCTTCGGCGGCGTTTTCGGCGGGCACATACAGGCTGCGGATGCCGTCTGCTGCCGCCGCCAGCGCCATGGGCAGAACGCCCGAAACCGGGCGCAGGCTGCCGTCCAGTGCCAGTTCCCCCAGAAAGGCCGCGTCGGCGGGCGGCTCCTCCATCTGGCCGGAGGATGCCAGCACCGCCAGCAGCAGGGGCAGGTCATACACCGGGCCGCTCTTGCGGATGTCCGCCGGGGCAAGGTTGACCGTGATGTGGCGGTCGGGCCATTTGTAGCCCAGATTCTTCACGGCAGAGCGGACACGGTCGCCGCTTTCCCGCACGGCGGAATCCGGCAGGCCCACCAGCGAAAAGGCGGGCAGGCCGCCGGAGACATCGGCTTCCACGGCCACGGCAAAGCCGTTCAGGCCGTTCAGACCATAGCTTTTCAGAACGGAATACATGGGGGGCCTCCTCACGCCGCGTCTGCGGCCCGACGGGAAAATGACCGGGAAAATGTCCGGCCTCGGCAGAATATTCTATTGTCCCAATTATAGTGTCGGGCAGGGGGCTTGTCAATGCGCGTCCACTGCCGCAGGCTCTGCGGACAGCACGAAAGCCCCGAATGATGGAAAAGGCTGAGATCTTTGTAGTATTTGTATGATTTGCGGAGCAAAAATTCTTACATAATATGGAATTGACACAGTGCCGGGGAAAGGTTTATAGTATAAGTAGGTTTGGAAAAACTATCCCTGTGCGAAATACGAATTAAAGGTAAGGTGTGCAATATGTATCTGGATGAGTATAAGCGCTGGCTGGCTGCGGATCTGGAGGACGCGGATCTGAAACCGGAGCTGAGCAGGATCGAGGGCAATGATGAGGAGATCAAGGACCGCTTTGCCGTGGCCCTGAAATTTGGCACCGCTGGTCTGCGCGGTGTGCTGGGTGCCGGTACCAACCGCATGAACATCTATGTCGTCCGTCAGGCCACCCAGGGCCTGGCAAACTGGGTCAAGACCCAGGGCGGCAGCCAGACTGTCGCCATCAGCTACGACAGCCGCCTGAAGAGCGATGTCTTTGCCAAGACTGCCGCCGGTGTTCTGGCCGCCAACGGCATCAAGGTGCGCATCTATGATGCCCTGATGCCTGTGCCTGCCCTGAGCTTTGCCACCCGCTACTACGAGTGCAACGCCGGTATCATGGTCACCGCTTCCCACAACCCCGCCAAGTACAACGGCTACAAGGCCTACGGCCCGGATGGCTGCCAGATGACCGATGATGCCGCTGCCATCGTCTATGATGAGATCCAGAAGACCGATGTTCTGACCGGCGCAAAGTACATCTCCTTTGCCGCTGGCGTGGAGCAGGGCCTGATCCGCTTTGTGGGCGATGACTGCAAGAAGGCCCTGTACGATGCCATCGAGGCCCGTCAGGTGCGCCCCGGCCTGTGCCGGACTGCCGGCCTGAAGCTGGTGTACAGCCCCCTGAACGGTTCCGGTCTGGTGCCCGTGACCCATGTGCTGAACGATATGGGCATCACCGATATCACCATCGTGCCCGAGCAGGAGTACCCCAACGGCTACTTTACCACCTGCTCCTACCCCAACCCCGAGATCTTTGAGGCCCTGAAGCTGGGCTTGGAGCTGGCCACCAAGACCGGTGCTGACCTGATGCTGGCCACCGACCCCGATGCAGACCGCGTGGGCATTGCCATGAAGTGCCCGGACGGCAGCTATGAGCTGGTCTCCGGCAACGAAATGGGCGTTCTGCTGCTGGATTACATCTGTGCCGGACGCATTGAAAAGGGCACCATGCCCGCAAACCCCGTGGCGGTCAAGTCCATCGTTTCCACCCCGCTGGCCGACGCTGTGGCAAAGCACTACGGCGTGGAGATGCGCAACGTTCTGACCGGCTTCAAGTGGATCGGCGATCAGATCGCCAATCTGGAAGCTGCCGGTGAAGTGGACCGCTTCATCTTCGGCTTTGAGGAGAGCTACGGCTACCTGGCAGGCCCCTATGTCCGCGATAAGGATGCCGTTATCGGCGCCATGCTGATCTGCGAGATGGCCGCTTACTACCGCAGCATCGGCTCCTCCATCAAGCAGCGTCTGGAAGAGATCTACGCACAGTACGGCCGCTACCTGAACAAGGTGGACAGCTTTGAGTTCCCCGGCCTGACCGGCATGGAGAAGATGGCTTCCATCATGCAGAAGCTGCGTGACGAGCCCCTGACCGAGATCGGCGGCCACAAGGTCGTCAAGGTCATGGACTACAAGAAGCCCGAGGAGACCGGCCTGCCCGCCGCCAATGTCCTGATCTACACGCTGGAAAATGGCGCGACCGTTGTGGTGCGCCCCTCCGGCACCGAGCCCAAGATCAAGACCTACTTCACCACCCTGGGCAAGACCCTGGAGGAAGCCCAGGCACAGAAGGACGCTCTGGCTGCCGCCATTGAGCCCATCCTGAAATAATCTCCCCCAAGAAGCGTTTTTGCCCCTCTGCCCTGCCGCAGAGGGGCATTTTTGCTGTATAAAATCGGTTGCAGTTTGCCGGGCGATACGGTATAATAAAATATGGTTTATTCTATCTGTGCCCCGGGTGGTATTTCCCGGGAGAATAAGAGCAGGGCAGGTGCAGAAATTGGAAAAGAAAGTATCAGCCGTTCTGGTGGCGGCAGGGTCCTCCACCCGCATGGGGTTTGACAAGCTCAGCTTTGATCTGGGCGGAGAGACCGTGGTGCAGCGGAGCATCCGCGCCTTTGCGGAGTGTCCGCTGGTCAGCGAGATCGTTCTGGTGGCCGGGAGGAACCGGGCATTTCTGGAACAGCAGGCCGCGGCCTGCGCAAAGCCGGTGCAGGTGGTGCAGGGCGGCGCGACCCGCGCCGAGAGCGCGAAGAACGGCGTGCTGGCCGCCCACGGAGAGCTGGTGGCTGTCCATGATGCCGCCCGTCCTTTTGTCAGTCAGGCTGTCATCACGGCGGCGCTGGAAGCAGCCGCTGCCTGCGGTGCTGCCGCCCCCGCCGTGCCGGTAAAGGATACCGTCAAGCGGGCTGTGCGGGGCGACGGCAAAACTGTGCCGGAGCATTGCATGGTCACTGATACCCCTGACCGCAGCACCCTGTATGCGGTGCAGACCCCCCAGTGCTTCGACCGCGCGGCGTATCTTGCCGCGCTGGACGAGCTGGATGCGGAAAAAGCCCGCCTGGTCACCGATGACTGCAGCCTGTTTGAACTGACCGGCCGCCCGGTGCAGCTGACCCAGGGGGATTACGCCAACCTGAAGATCACAACGCGGGAAGATCTGCCCCGCGCCGAACAGAAAGAAGGAAATGATATGCGCATTGGTCATGGTTATGATGTTCACCGTCTGGTCGAGGACCGCAAGCTGATCCTGGGCGGCGTGGAGGTGTCTTTTGAAAAGGGCCTGCTGGGCCACTCGGATGCCGATGTGCTGGCCCACGCCGTGATGGACGCTGTGCTGGGTGCCGCCGCACTGGGCGACATCGGCAAGCACTTCCCGGATACCGACCCCGCCTACGCCGGTGCCGACAGCCTGAAGCTGGCGCAGCATGTGGCCCGCATCATGCGGGAGCACGGCTGGAAGATCGTGAACATCGATTCCACCCTGCTCTGCCAGAAGCCCAAGCTGGCCCCCTACATCCCCGCCATGCGGGAGAATCTGGCCGCCGCCTTCGGGATGCCGGTGGATGCTGTGAGCGTCAAGGCCACCACCGAGGAGCATCTGGGCTTTACCGGCGAGGGCCTGGGCATTGCCGCCCATGCTGTCGCCCTGATCGAGAAGCTGTAACGGGAGAGACACTCTGATGACTCTGAATTCGATCATCGCCAATTTCCAGACCTTCAAGCTGGCCGATCTGCTGGATATCGTCATCATTGCTTTCCTGATCTACCAGCTGCTGGGCATCATCAACCGCACCCGCGCCGGGCAGCTGGCCAAGGGCGCGCTGTTGGTGCTGGCGGTCTATCTGGTGGCCAACGTGCTGAATATGCGCACCGTCACCTGGCTGCTGAACTCGCTGCTGCAGGTCGGCCTGCTGACGCTGGTGGTCCTGTTCCAGCCGGAGATCCGCCGCGCACTGGAGCGGATGGGCCAGACCGACCAGTGGGCGGGCAAGCTCTTCAACATCAAGGGCCGCTATAATGACCCCAGCTTCAAGGGGGCCTGGCGCAGCGCCATCATTGCCATCTGCGATGCCGCCGAGCGCTTTTCCGAGACCAAGACCGGTGCCCTGATCGTGCTGGAGCGCAACACCAACCTCTCTGAGATCGTGCGCACCGGCACGCCTGTGAACAGTGCCGTCAATCTGGAGGTGCTGGGCACCATCTTCTACGAGGGCACCCCCCTGCACGACGGTGCCGCCATCATTGAGAATGGCCGCATCAAGGCGGCGGGCTGTGTGCTGCCCCTGTCCAACAACCTGGATCTGGGCAAAGATATGGGCACCCGCCACCGCGCCTGCCTGGGCATTGCGGAGAATTCGGATGCCATTGCCGTTGTGGTCAGTGAGGAGACCGGCATCATCTCCATGGCAAAGAACGGTGTGCTGATCCGCCACTTTGACCGCCAGACCCTGTACACCCGGCTGGTGGATGAGATGATCCCCAAGGAGACCGCCAGCGAAAAGGCAGCTGCCGACGGCTGGCGCGGCAAGGTCAAGAGCCTGCTGAACTGGATGAACCAGAAAGAGGAGGATGAGCAGCAGTGAGCAGCAATCGTACCAACGGCACAAAGCCTGCCATCCAGCACACCAAGAGCATTCTGGACGACCGCCGCATTCGGCTGCTGCTGGCCATCGTGGGTGCCATTGTGGCATGGATGGTGGTCACCATCGTCGTCCAGCCCGGCACCACCCGCACCATCAACAACGTGCCGGTGGATTTTACCTATGATTCCGCCGCATACACCTCCCGGGGCCTGAGCATCGTCAGCGCGCCGGAAAAGTATGTCAGCCTGAAGCTCTCGGGTGATGGCTACACCATCGGCAGCCTGACTTCCTCTGATTTCGTGGTCTACCCGGACTGGTCCGGCGTGCGGGACAGCGGCGAAAAGACCCTGCACCTACAGGTGCGGGGCGTGAACACCCTGCTCAATGGCGTGTCCGTTTCCATTGAGGGCGGCGACAACAGCGTGGACGTGGTGTTTGATGTGGTGGAGGAGAAAACGGTGCCCATCACCGTGACCACCAACTACCTGACCATTGCGGACGGCTATATCCTCTATGACACCGAGCTCTCCAAGGAGACGGTGACCCTCTCCGGCCCCAGCACTGAGATCGATAAGGTGGAGACCTGTACCGCCGAGGTGACCCACAAGGGGGAGCTCACCGATTCTGTCACGCTGGACACCGCCCTGCGCTTTTATACCAAGAGCGGCAGTGAGGTCAAGTTTGAATACACGAATCTGGAGGAGTCCAGTGTGGAGGTCACGCTGGAGGTCTACAAGATGGCCACTCTGCCCGTGTCGGTCAGCTTTATCAACGCGCCCCGAAATTTTGATCCCTCGGTGCTGGTCTACTCCCTGAGCAAGCAGACCCTGAATGTCGCCGGGCCTGAGAGCCAGATCGAAAAGCTCTCCACCCTGTCTGTTGGCACCATCGATCTTTCCACCTTTGCGCCGAACAAGGTGTATGAGCTGCCCATCGAGCTGCCGGGCAACATCCGCCTGCTGGACAACATTTCCAGCATCACGGTCAGTTTCGACAGCTCCAAGCTCGAGACCAAGACCATGAACCTGCCCGCCAGCTGCGTGCAGGTGGTCAATCTACCCTCCACCTATACCCTGACCGTGCAGACCGAGCGGCTGATGAATGTGACCCTCTGCGGCCCGGCGGGTCTGCTGGATACGCTGGTGCCCGAGCAGGTGGTCATTGAGATCGATGCGGATGATTTCTATGTGGCCGCAGGGCAGCAGAACATTGCCTGCCGCCTGTATGTGCCCTCCAATGGTAAGATCTTTGCGCTGGGGAGCTATGTTATCCAGTGCAAGATAGAAAGTAACTGAGCTGGCTCACCCTCTCAGTCTCGCTTCGCTCGCCAGCTCTCCCGAAGGGAGAGCCCTTGGCATAAAGATGAAGTTTGCAAATACTGCCAAGGCCTCCCACTTTGGGGGAGGTGGCATTGCGTTAGCAATGACGGAGAGGGTGAGGAGGCTGAAAATAGAAAGCGAAACCTGATAAATGATACTAGTAAGAGATATCCGCCTGCCGCTCTCTGCCGGGGAGCCGCAGGCATTCGAGAAAGCGCTGCATCTGGCGCGCATCCCCCGCAGCAAGGCGGCCCATCTGGGCGTGGCCAGGCTGTCGGTGGATGCCCGCCACGGGCAGCCAAAGCTGGTGTATACCATAGCGGTAACGCTCAAGGACGAGGGTGAGGAATCTGCGTATGCAGGGGCCTCGCCCTGCGTTGCTATCCGCGGCAAAACGGACCTCAGCGTTCAGAACGGCACCCAGCGCCTGCCCCACCGGCCTGTGGTCTGCGGGCTGGGCCCGGCGGGCCTGTTTGCGGCGCTGCTGCTGGCCCGGCAGGGCTATAAGCCCATCGTGCTGGAGCGCGGCCCCGCGCTGGACGAGCGCGTGAAGGCGGTGGAACACTTCTCTGCCACCGGCGAGCTGGCCCCCAACGCCAACATCCAGTTTGGCGAGGGCGGCGCAGGCACATTTTCGGACGGCAAGCTGACCACCCGCATCGGGGATGAACTCTGCGGCTTTGTCACCGAGGTGTTTCTGCAGCACGGTGCCCCGGCGGAGATCGCCTGGAAGCAGAAGCCCCATGTGGGCACCGACTTGCTCCGGGGCGTTATCACCTCCATCCGCAGGGAGATCGAGACCCTGGGCGGCGAGGTGCACTTCAACACGGCTCTCACCGGTTTTGAGCAGAAGAACGGCCGGCTGACCGGCATCTTTACCACCGGCGGGACCTTCCCCTGTGAGGCACTGGTGTTTGCCGTGGGTCACTCGGCCCGGGACACCTTCGGGATGCTGATGGACAGCGGCCTTGTGCTGGAGTGCAAGCCCTTCAGCGTGGGTTTCCGGGCGGAGCACCTGCAGAGCGAGATCGAAAAGAGCCTGTACCACGAGGCCGCCGGGCACCCGGCTCTGCCGCGCGGTGAGTATCAGCTGTCCCAGCATGTGGGAGACCGGTGCGTATACACCTTCTGCATGTGCCCGGGCGGTCAGGTGGTGGCTTCCGCCAGTGAAGAGGATCATGTGGTCACCAACGGTATGAGCTACCACGCCCGGGACGGCAAAAACGCCAACGCGGCGGTGGTGGTCAGCGTGGGAGCTGAAGATTTTGCGGGCGACCCGCGCAGGGCCATTGCTTTCCAGCGGGAGCTGGAAGCAAAAGCCTATGCCGCAGGCCGCCGGGGCGGGGCGTATGCGGCCCCGGCTGAGAATGTGCAGAGCTTTCTGGAGGGCAAAGGCCGGCTGAACATCGGCCGGGTGGAGCCGACCTATGACCGGGGCGTTGTGGCTGCGGATCTGGGAGCTTTGCTGCCCGGGGAGCTGGCCGATACCCTGCGGGCGGGCCTGCGCGCCTACGAGCGCAAGATCGCGGGCTACACCGCGCCGGAAGCCATCCTCACCGGCCTGGAGACCCGCACCAGCAGCCCCGTGCGGCTGAAACGGGAGGAGACCTTGGAATCGGCCCAGCTGGCAGGGTTGTACCCCTGCGGCGAGGGGGCCGGATATGCGGGCGGCATTATGAGCGCCGCCGTGGACGGCCTGCGGGTCGCCCGTGCGATCATCGGCCGGTATGCACCGGCAGAAGGGTGAGAAATATCGATGAATCATCGTGAAAACGATACAACACAAGAAAACGAGGGAAAACAGGTGCAGCAGGAGCTGGAAGAGCAGCTGCGCGCCTTTGGCGACACCATGTCCGATGCCTTTGCCCACGGCTTTGAGGGAAAAGGCATGGACATCGGCGACCGAGCCTGGGATGTGGGCAAGGCGGCAGTCCATGCGGCCAATTACGGCATTTCGGAGGCGGGCAAGGCCATGCGGCAGGCCCGGGACAGCTACTACCAGAGCCAGCGGCAGGCCCATGCCAACGGCGGCACGGCAGAGCAGTACGCCGGGATGCCCCAGTGGGCCAGAAATTTCTTTGCCTCGCGCCCGGAGCTGACCACGGTGGAAAAGCTGCGGAAATGCGCCAAGGAGCGTTACAGCTCGGGCGTAGCTCTGCTGGCCGTGGGCATCACCTTTGCGGTGCTTTTCGGGCTGGGCACAGTGGGCTGCCTCATCGGGCTGGGCATTATTTCGCCGGCTGCTTTGGGCGACGTTGTGGTGTCGGCTACTGAGGGCGGCGGCATCCTGATGACGGGCACGGACTACGTTATGAACACCGCCTACAACGTGCTTGGCATCGTCAGCAGCGTGCTGGGCCTTGCCACGGCGGGCTTTGGCTGGATGGCGGCCTGCGGCGTTTCCCAGAGGGAAGCGGGCAGGCAGATGGGCCAGCTGGCCGACCTTGCCGACAGCATGGACGGCGGCAAGGGCCTGCCGGTGGAGATGCTGGCCGACCTGACCCACCAGAAAAAGAAAAAAACGCTCAAGCGGCTGAAAAAAAGCATCCGCAAAGGCTGGCTGAATGCTTGGCTGGATGAGAAAACGGAGACTGTGTACCTGACGGCGGAGGATTACCGCGCCGCGCAGGAACGCCCGGAGCCTCAGCCTGCCCCCGCACAGCCCGAGCAGGGGGAAACCGCCGAAACGCCCCTGAACCTTGAGACCATCCGCCGTTTTGCGCAGGTGCTGGAACAGGAACAGCACCTCATGCAGGACGCGCAGGGCCGGGAAGAGCTGGAAACGATGCAAAAGACCACCACCGCCATCTGCGAGTGGCTGGAAGCGCACCCGGAAAGCCTGCCCAAGGCCCGCCGCTTTGCGGAATATTATATCCCCACCACCCTCAAGCTGCTGCACACCTACAACGATGTGCAGGGCCAGCAGGGCGAAAATGCAGAGACCATCCGCCGGGACATCGCGGGCATCCTGCACACCCTGAATCAGGCTTACAGCAACCTGTATGATAACCTGCTTTCTGACGTTGCCATGGATGTTTCCAGCGAGATCGCCGCGCTGCAGGGAATGCTGGCCAATGACGGCCTGACCGGGGAGGGACTGTTATGACGACCTACCGGGCCTGGAACCTGAAGCCGCTGGACCGCTCCGCCCTGAAAGAGCTGACCGCGGCCATTGCCCAGCAGAGCACTGAGGAGCTGGAAAGCCGCGCCATGGAAACGATGGATGGGGAGCCGTGGAGCGAGGAAAAATATCAGATGACGCTGGCCGCCCAGCAGAAAGAGGCGGGCCTGCTGGCGGGCATTCTGGCCGCGCGCGGCATCACCGACCCTGCCGAGGCCCTGACCCTGCTGTCGGGCGAGGAGGAGCTGACCGACCCCATGCTCCTGACCGACATGGACAAGGCCTGTGCCCGCATCCTCGATGCCATCGACCGGGAAGAGACCATTGTTGTCTTTGGCGACTACGATGTGGACGGCGTGACCGCCACCGCCCTGCTCTACCAGCACCTCAAGGGGATGGGAGCCAACGTCAAGTGTATGCTGCCCAGCCGTGAAGGCGATGGCTACGGCCTTTCCAAAAATGCCATCCAGTCCATCCACGATAAGGGCTACCAGCTCATCGTGACGGTGGACAACGGGATCTCCGCGCTGGAGGAGGCCGAGTTTGCGGCTTCACTGGGGGTGGACCTGATCGTTACCGATCACCATCTGCCCCATGATACCCTGCCTAAGGCCGTTGCTGTGGTGGACCCCCGCCGCGCCGATGATACCAGCCCCTTCAAGGGCCTGTGCGGCGCAGGCGTGGCGTTCAAGCTCTGTGCCGCGCTGGACGGCTGCCCGCCTGAGGAGATGCTGGATTACTGCGGCGACCTTGCCGCCGTGGGCACCGTGGCGGACGTGATGCCCCTGACCGGCGAGAACCGCACCCTGGTCAAAGCGGGCCTGCACCTGCTGCAGCACTCTGACCGGCCCGGCCTTCTGGCCCTGCTGGATGAGGTGGGTCTGGGCGGCAAGCCCGTGACCGCCGAGAATGTCAGCTATGCCATTGCCCCCCGCATCAATGCGGCGGGCCGGATGGACAGCGCTGTGACCGCCCTGCAGCTGGTGCTGTGTGAGGATGAGGAACGCGCTGCCGAGCTGGCACATAAACTGAACGAGATCAACGCCGCCCGGCAGGAGACTGAGGGCGAGATCGCCAAGGCCGCGCAGGCCCAGCTGGAGGCCGAACCCGCCATTCTGGAGGACCGGGTCATCCTGATCTGGGGCCGGGACTGGCACCCCGGTGTCATTGGCATCGTGGCATCCCGGCTGGTGGAAAAGACCGGCCGCCCTGTCATCGTGGTGTCCATTGATGAGCACGGCGAGGGCAAGGGCAGCGGCCGCAGTGTGCAGGGCTTCAACCTGCACGCCTGCATTGCCTCCTGCGAGGATCTTCTCCTCCGCTTCGGCGGCCACGCCATGGCGGCGGGCCTTTCGGTGCGGGAGGAGAACCTGCCGGAGCTGCGCCGCCGCCTGAACGAGTGGGCCGCCCGGGAGTGCCCGGTGCTGGTGACCCCGCCGCTGGAATGCGACCTGTCCATCCATCTCGACCGCATCACCGTGGAATCCGTCCGGCGGCTGGATCAGCTGGCTCCCTACGGTGCCGAGAACCCCGCCCCGGTGTTCCTGCTGGAAAAGGCCGTGGTGGAGGGAGTCTACCCTGTCTCGGAGGGGCGGCACTGCCGCCTGCGCCTGCGGCAGGGCAATGCCTGCATTTATGCGGTCTGGTTCGGGATGCACCCGGAGCAGCTGCCCTATGCCACCGGCGATGTGGTGGACGCGGCCCTGAGCCTCTCGGTTTACGAGGCTGCCCGGGGCGCACAGCTTTCGGGCCGCATTCTGGAACTGCACCCGGCGGGCTTTGGCAACGCCGCCGCCCAGCAGACCGCGCTGGTGCAGGCTTTGCGCCGCGGCAGCCCGCTGACTGTACAGCAGCGCGCCCTGATCGCACCGGAGCGCAGTGATATCATTACCGTTTACCGGGAACTGCAGGCCCGGCGCTGGCACGCCGAGGATATGCAGCCCCTGTTTGCAAAGCTGGGGGAGGAGCACACCGGCAAAACGCTGGTGGCCCTGACGGCCCTGGAACAGGTGGGCCTGATCGCCGCCGTGGAGCGCGGCGGGGCAAAGTTCTGGGAGCTGGTTCCCACGGCAGGCAAGAAGAACCTGGCCGATGCCCCCATCCTGAAATGTCTGGAGGAATGAAAATATGCCAGAGGGAAAGAGACCTGCGGAGGATCTTTACTCCGCAAAAACGCATCTGCATCAGCCGGTGCCGGAGGTGTCTACCGTGAACGCCACGGCCCTGCCGGCCGACGCGCCCGAGGGTGCCCTGCCCAGCGAGGTGCGGCCTGAGATCGTTACCTGGGAGAAGCTCTGCGAGGCCATCAAGGCCAGCGGCAAGGCCTACAACATGGAGATGATCACCAAGGCCTATGACCTTGCCAACAAGGCGCACAACGGGGTCTGCCGCCGCAGCGGCGAGCCCTACATCTGCCACCCGCTGGCCGTGGCCCGCCTGGTGCTGGATCTGGGCATGGATTCGGAGAGCATTGCCGCCGCCCTGCTCCATGATGTGGTGGAGGACACCCCCACCACGCTGGAGGACCTGACCGCCGCCTTTGGCGAGGAAGTGGCCCTGCTGGTGGACGGCGTGACCAAGCTGACCAAGATCCAGTTCTCCAACATCGAGGAGCTGCAGGCCGAGAACCTGCGCAAGATGCTGCTGGCCATGAGCCGGGATGTCCGCGTGATGATCATCAAGCTCTGCGACCGGCTCCACAATATGCGCACCGGCGATGCCTGGCCTGAGCAGAAGCGCCGCGACAAGGCCCGTGAGACGATGGAGGTCTATGCCCCCATCGCCAACCGTCTGGGCATCCTGAACGTCAAGGAGGAGCTGGAGGATCGCAGCCTGCACTACCTTGACCCCGTGGGCTACGAGGAGATCAGCAAGATGCTGAGCGAGCGTGCAGGGGAGGAGTTCCTTGCCAGAGTGTCCAGTGTCATCGAGCTGCGGCTGAAGGAGAGCGGCATCGAGGGTGCCACCATCAAGCGCCGCGTCAAGAGCATCTACGGCATCTACCGCAAGACCATCATGCAGAACAAGTCCTTCGATGAGATCTACGATATCTATGCCGTCCGTGTCATTCTGGATACGCTGGCCGAGTGCTACAGCACCCTGGGCCTCATCCACGATATGTACCACCCGCTGCCCAACCGCTTCAAGGATTATATCTCCACCCCCAAGCCCAACGGCTACCAGAGCCTGCACACCACCGTCATCGGCCACGAGGGCATCCCCTTTGAGGTGCAGATCCGCACCCGCAAGATGGATGAACAGGCAGAGTACGGCGTTGCCGCCCACTGGAAGTACAAGGAAGGGCTGGATGGACACGATAAGCTGGATGAGCGCCTGGCCTGGGTCAGCCAGCTGCTGGAAAACCAGCGCGTCAGCGAGGACTCCGGCAACCTGCTCCATGACCTGAAGAGCGACCTGCTGCCCGAGGAGGTCTTTGCCTTTACCCCCAAGGGCGATGTCATCAACCTGCCCACGGGTGCCACCTGCATCGACTTTGCCTATGCCATCCACTCCGCCGTCGGCAACCGGATGGTGGGCTGCAAGGTCAACAACCGGATGGTGCCCATTGACCACGTTGTTTCCACCGGCGAGATCATTGAAGTCATCCTCGGCCCGGCGGACAAGGGCCCCAGCCGCGACTGGCTGAAGATCGTGCGCACCAGCGAGGCCAAGAGCAAGATCCGCAACTGGTTCAAGAAGATGCGCCGGGAGGAAAACATCCAGGAGGGCCGCGACACGCTGGCCCGGGAGCTGCGCCGGGAGATGATCTTCATCCCCGACGACGAGCTGGATGAATTTATCGGCAGCTGCTGCCGCCGCCTGCGCCAGAACAACGCCGAGGAGCTGTATGCCGCCATCGGCTACGGCGGCATCACCATTGCCAACTGCCTGCCCAAGCTGAAGGAAGAGTGGCAGAAGCGGAAGAGCGAGGAGGGCAAGAACGAGCAGCTGGCCAAGGTGGATCTGAGCAAGGTCCACGCCACCGACGGTGTGGTGGTGGAGGGCTTCGACAACACCCCCATCAAGTTTGCCAAGTGCTGCAGTCCGCTGCCCGGCGACCCCATCGTGGGCTTTATCACCCGCGGTTTTGGCGTGTCCATCCACAAGCAGAGCTGTGTCAATGCCATCTCCAGCATGAAGGACCCCACCAACGCCCCCCGCTGGGTCAAGGCTTACTGGGCCGACAGCGTCAAGGACAGCTACAAGGCCGGCCTTGAGATCGTGGCGCTGGACCGCAATGAGCTGCTGCGGGATGTGCTGAGCGCTCTGGCCGATATCCGGGTGCCCATCTACACCATGAACGCCCGTCAGGTGGAAAACAACTGCGCCGTGGTCAGCCTGACCATCGGCATCAACAATACCGAGCACCTGAACCGCGTGGTGGCGCGTCTGTCCAAGGTCAAGGATGTGCTCAAAGTGACAAGGAGTTAAACCATGCGTGCAGTCATTCAGGCAGTGTCCTCCGCTTCTGTCCGGGTCAACGGCGGGGAGCCCCGCTCCATCGGCCCCGGCCTGGTCATCCTGCTGGGTGTCCGGGATACCGATACGCTGGACATCGTGCCCAAGCTGGCGGATAAGTGCGCGGGCCTGCGCATCTTCAAGGACGAAAACGACAAGCTGAACCTCAGTGCAAAGGACCTGGGCTATTCGGCACTGGTGGTCAGCCAGTTCACGCTTTACGGTGACACGAAAAAGGGCTACCGCCCCAGCTTTATCAAAGCGGCCCGGGCCCCGCTTGCGGTGGATGCCTACGAGTTGTTCCTTGCCGAGATGAACCGGCAGGGCCTCAGGGACGTGCAGCACGGCGAGTTCGGCGCGGATATGCAGGTGTCTCTGGTGAACGAGGGGCCCTGCACCATTGTCATCGACACGGACGAGTGGGCGCACCACTCGTAACGGCCCGCCCCCGGCAAAGCCGGAACATCTGAACAGTTAGAAGGATATAGGATATGAAAGCATTTCATCTTCTCGGCGCTGCGCCGCTTTATACCAACAGCTTTGTCCTGATCTCCGAAGCGGGCCATGCAGTGGTCATTGACCCCGCCGCCGAAGTGCAGGAGTACGATAAAATTTTCAAAGAGAACAACGCGACGCTCACCACCATCCTCTGCACCCACGGCCACTATGACCATGTGGGCAGTGCGGGGGTGCTGAGCCGGGAGTGGAAGGCCAGGATCTACTGTGAGCCTGCCGACTGCAGGGGCAGCCAGCTCTTTCCCCTGAAAAGCGCGGACAGCGGCTATCAGGAGGGGGAAAAGCTCACCGTGGATGAGCTGACCTTTACCGTCTGGCACACCCCCGGCCATACCGAGGGCGGCGTGGTGCTGCTGTGCGGGGACTATCTCTTTGTGGGCGATACCGTGTTCCAGGGCAGTATTGGCCGCACCGATCTGGAGGGCGGCAGTATGCAGAAAATGGATGCCAGCCTGCGCAAGCTGGCGGGCCTGCCCATCCCCAAAGAGACCCAGCTGCTGCCCGGCCACGGGGATTTTTCCACCTTTGGCGAGGAACTGGCGAACAATTTCTATATCCGCAGCGCCCTGCGCGGCGGGAATGCGGACTTTTAAGGATAAAGAGAGAAAAACATGAAGATTTATATTACCGGCCTGCCCTCCGGCTACGAGGTGGAGCATCTGGTGCGCCTGTTTTACCCTATGGCTCCGCTCACCCTTACCCCGCCGGAAGAGGGCGAGGACTGTGTCTGGGCCGAGAAAAAAGAGGATAGTCTGTACGCCATGGTGCGGGAGCAGGGCCAGAGCAGGGATGCGGCGGCTCCATTGCCCCGCCCCGTGGAAGCAGGCGGCGAGACGGTGGAGTTCACCCTTGCCAGCCTGACCTACGACCTGCTGCGGAGCTGGACCGGCATCCGCCCGCCCTGGGGCAAGATGACCGGTGTGCGCCCGGTGCGGCTCATCCACGACAAGCGGGCCGCGGGCTGGACCGAAGCCGACATCGACCGGTTCTTTCTGGAGCGCTTTGACTGCTCCCGGCAGAAGTACGACATGGCCAAGGCCATCGCCGACCTGCAGGAGCCCATCCTGAAGCTGGGTAGCGCCCCCAAAACGTACAGCCTGTATCTCGGCATCCCGTTCTGCCCCTCCCGGTGCAGCTACTGCAGCTTTGTCAGCTGCAACCTTGACCGGGACCGCAAGCTGGTGCAGCCCTATGTGGACTGCCTGTGCAGAGAGGTGGAGGCCATCCGGGAGCAGGCCGACAAGGCGGGACTGAAGCTGTGCAGCATCTATATCGGCGGCGGTACCCCCACCAGCCTGTCCGCTGACCAGCTCCGCCAGCTCATGGGTACGGTGCGGGAGAACTTCGACCTCTCCAAGGTGGTGGAGTACACGGTGGAGGCGGGTCGTCCCGACTGCACCGATGCCGAAAAGCTGGCTGTCATCAAAGAGTATGGTGCCACCCGCATTTCCATCAACCCCCAGACCTTCTCGGACGAGGTGCTGGCGGGCATTGGCCGCAGGCACTCGGCGCAGGATATCCTGGACTGCTATGCCGATGCCCGGAGAGCGGGCCATGAGGACATCAACATGGACCTCATCGCGGGCCTGCCCGGCGATACAGTCGCGGGCTTTGAGCACAGCCTGCGGCAGGCCATCGCGCTGGACCCCGAGAACATCACCGTTCACACCCTGACCCTCAAGCGGGCCTCCCGCATCGTCATCGAGGATCAGAAGGAGAACGACTACGCAGACGTAGCGGCTATGCTGGAAAAATGCCAGCTGCTGGCCGATGCAGGATATCGCCCCTATTACCTCTACCGCCAGAAGAACACCCTGCAGAATCTGGAAAATGTGGGCTGGTGCAAGCCGGGCCACGAGGGGTACTATAATATCTATATCATGGAGGAAGTCCAGACCATCCTTTCGGCCGGAGCAGGCGGCAGCACCAAGCTGGTGGCCGACGGCGGCCGACGGATGCAGCGCATCTTCAATTTCAAGTATCCGACAGAGTATATCCAGCGCTTTGCGGAGGTACTGGAGCGCAAAAAAGGAGTGGCTGATTTTTATGATCACGATTTGGGTCCCGAAACGTCTGGTTGAAGTCGGGCTGTACAACGTTGCCGCCCGCAGTCCGCAGGAACTTGCCGCCCTGAGCGAGCAGAGCTACCGCGACCGCGTGAAGTACGCTGCCGAAAAGGTGCGCTTTTCCGGCACCAAGATCGTCATGCTCACCGGCCCGTCGGCCAGCGGCAAGACCACCAGCGCCCACAAGCTGGCCGAGGAGCTGATCCGGCAGGGAACATACGCCCATGTGGTCAGCCTGGATAATTTTTTCCGTGGGGCGGAGTTCTACCCCCGCCTGCCCGACGGCACCCTGGATTACGAAAACCCCGATACCATGGACCTGCCCCTTGTCCGGCAGTGCCTGCATGAGCTGAGCGAGACGGGCCGGACCACCCTGCCCATCTATGATTTTGCCAACGAGCGGCGCTCCGACGAGACCGAGGCCGTGGACCTGCAGGGCGGTGTCTGCATCGTGGAGGGCATCCATGCCCTGAACCCGGAGCTCACCGGCCTTGTGCCCGCGGAGGATGTCTACCGCATCTACGCCGGCCTGCGGGAGGAATATGCCATCGACGGCCGCCGGGTCATCAACACCCAGGACATCCGCCTGTGCCGCCGCACCCTGCGGGACGCTGCCGCCCGGGGCCGCAGCCCCGAAAAGACCCTTGCCATGTGGGACCGGGTATTGGACGGCGAGACCCGGTATATCAAGGGCTTCAAGACCACGGCGGACTTTCTGCTGGACACCTCCTTTACCTATGAGCTGGGCCTGATCTCCAGGCTGCTGGGCATCGTGCGCCGCCAGTTCACGCTGGAGGGCCACAACGCCGAGCTCTGGGACGAGACTGCCCGCCGCTTTGAGCACGTGGTCCCGCTGGATCTGGAGCTTCTGCCCGCCGACAGTATGCTGCGGGAGTTCTACGGCAGTGCCGTAAAATAAAATCGCGCTCTGCGGGGAAAACGTTCCATCCTCTTGTCCAAATGCGAAAAAACTGTTTCCAAATCCGCACGAAACTGTAAAAGTTGTGAGGGATTCGTTGCAATCAGTGCCTGAGTGCGCTATAATGATACCATCATCTGACAGCACACACAGGGCCAATACCCGTAAGAGAGGTGTCATTATGGATTTCAATAAGATCAAGGAAATGGGTCTGGAGTACGCGGAAAAGGGCCGCAATGCCGCCATGGATCTGGCAGAGCGCGGCAGAACGCAGGCAAAGATCGTCTCGGAGCAGACCAAGCTTGCCCGGGCACAACGTCAGCTGGGTGCACTGGTCTACAGCCTGGCCAAGGGCAACGAGGAGAACCAGCCCCTTGTGGATAAGTATATCGAGATGATCGGCAGCATCGAGGCCAACCTGAACGCCCTCAGAGAGAGCCTTGGCCCCGCTGCCGAGGTCATCACCCACGATCTGGACGAGGAGCCCGCCGAGGGCAGCGGCATCACCATTGAGCTGACCGTGGAAAAGGACAAAAAGCCTGACACGGACAAAAAGACCTGCCCCCAGTGCGGTGCGCCGGTCTCTGAGGATGCGCTGTTCTGCAACAAGTGCGGCGCACAGCTGTAACCCCAAAAGCCTTGAAAGGGCGGTGTCCCCGTAGGGGGATGCCGCCCTTTCTGCACAGAAACAGGGTAAAGTGTGAAAATTCTGGAAACAATTGAAATGAAAAGCCGGAAAATGCGCTTGTCCCCTTGAAAAATCGCGGATTCTGCGGTACAATCGAGCTCAGGTTTTTGAGCAGAGGAAAGGGGAGTGCACCCATGCAGGACTGGCCCGAACGGGAACGCTACACGGCGGAGGATCTGCTGCAGATTATCCGCATTCTGCGTGACAGAGAAAACGGCTGCCCCTGGGATAAGGTGCAGACCCACGCATCCATCCGAAAAAACTTTCTGGAGGAGACCTGCGAGGCGCTGGAAGCCATTGATGCCGACGACGCGGCCATGATGCGCGAGGAGCTGGGCGACGTGCTGATGCAGGTGGCGTTCCATACCGTCATTGAGGAAGAGCGGGGCCGGTTCGATTTCGAGCAGGTCTGCCGGGAGGTGTGCGAGAAGCTGGTGTTCCGGCACCCGAACATCTTTGCCGCCTCGGCGGCTGAAAATGCCGGTATAAACAGCTGGGATGCGCTCAAAAATAAGGAAAAGGGCCGCACCACGCTGGCGGATGAGCTGAACACGGTTCCGGCCACCCTGCCCGCCCTGATGTATGCCCAGAAGATGCAGAAGCGTGCCGCCCGCAAGGGCGCGTTTGCGCAGACGGCAGAGGATGCCGCCGCTGCCCTGAAGGCTGCCGAGCGCGGCTGGGAGGAAGCGGTGCCGGAAAACGCCGCCGAGCGGGCCGGAGCACTGCTGTTTGCAGCGGCCAATGCCATGCGGCTGGCCGGTGTGGACGCGGAAGAGGCCCTGACCTTTGCATCCGGGCGGTTCCGTCAGGAGCTGCTGCAAAAGACCGAAGATTCGGACGGGCAGGAATGCCCTGCCACTGTCTGATAGAAAAAGCTGAGTAAAATTTTGTGGAGGTACCCATTATGACCAAGACCGATCTGATCGCACAGGTTGCAGCAAACACCGAGATGAGCAAGAAGAGCGCCGAGCTGGCTGTCAATGCCGCTTTCGACGCACTGAGCAAGGCAATGGCTGAGGGTGAGAAGATCACCATCTCCGGCTTTGGCACTTTTGAGATCCGTGAGCGCGCAGAGCGCCAGGGCATCAACCCCCGCACCCGTGAGCCCATCACCATCGCTGCTTCCAAGAGCATTGTCTTTAAGCCGGGCAAGGCTCTGAAGGATACCCTGTAAGTTTGATTTTTGCCGCCGGGGCCGCAGTGGTTCCGGCGGTTTTTTTGTAAAACCTCTCAGGCACATTGCGTCGGCTCTCCTGTCCGGAGGCGCGGCAGCGGGCAAAGCGCAATGACAGAGAGGTTCTGCTTTTCTGGAGGATCATAACATGAGACTGGATAAATACCTGAAAGTTTCGCGGCTCATCAAGCGCCGCACCGTGGCAAACGAGGTGGCCGATGCGGGCCGCATCCTCATCAATGGCAAGATCGCCAAGGCCAGCCAGGCGGTCAAGGAAGGAGACATCATCGAGGTCACCTTCGGCAACCGGCCCATCAAGGTAAAGGTGCTCTCTGACGTGGAGCCCCGCACCAAGGATGTGGCCCGGGAGATGTACGAGATCATCAGCGAATGACCCACAGTCACCTGCGGTGGCATCGCGTCATCAATGACGGTGTGGTTTGTTCTATCCCGCAAACTGTTTGCATAACCTTCACCAGAAGGGGGAGAGGTGCATGGCAGAGCAGGCGGGGAACAGTGACCTCATCCTGGAGAACCGGGAAAAGCTGACGGTAACAGGAGTCAGGCGGGTGCTGCAGTGCAACGCGGAGAGCGCCGCCATTGAAACAGCCCGGGGCGTGCTGCAGCTGGCCGGGGCACAGCTCAACGTGACCAGCCTTGACCTCGACAGCGGGGAAGTGAAGCTGACGGGCCGCATCGATACGGTGGAGTACACCGCCGCGCGCACCCCGGGCGGCTTTCTGTCCCGGCTGCTCCGCTGATGGCACCGGCTCTTGCGCCCGCGCTCATCGGGCAGGAGGCGGCTGCCTGCGCTCTGCTGGGCCTTGTGCTGGGCAGCGTGCGCGCGGTGTTTCCGGTCAGGGGGCGGGCGGCGTTCCTGCCGGATATGGCCCTTGTGGGGGCTGTCCTGCTGGGGCTGCAGAGCTATGCCGCCGCCCTGAGCGCCGGGGGCGTGCTGCGGTGGTACATGCTGGGCAGTGCCTTTCTCTGCGCCTTTGGGGCCGAACGGCTTCTGCGGCCTGCCCTGCGGGCGTTGGAACAGGGGCTGTTCTGGCTGGCAGCGGGGCCGCTCCGGCTGGCCCGGCGGGCATTGCAGCCGCTGGCAGCAGCCCGCAAAAAACGGGCGGAGCAGGTCAGAGCGCGCCGCACGCAAAAAAGAAGCGCAAAAAAACCGAAAAAGAACTTGCCAAGCACACGGCGGTTGTTGTATAATTCTAACGTATCAAAGTAAGAGTACAGGCGTTTCGGGCCTGCTGAGCACAGGAGGCGCTGAAAAATGGCAAATACCACCCGGAAAAAGCGCAGACGCAGCCCGTTTGTGCGGACGATCCTTCGTCTTTTCTTCATTCTGCTGCTGTTGAGTATGCTGGCGGCCTACATCTCCAATCAGGTGTCCATCAGCTCCCGGCGTGCGGAATTGCAGACGCTGAACGAGCAGATCGAACAGCAAAAGACCCAGAACGAGGAGATGAAGCGCATCCTCAGCGGCGATGCCGACGATGTGACCGAGTGGGTCGCCCGGGATTCTTACAACTACGCAGCCCCCAACGAGCGCATCTTTGTGGATGTGACCGGCAACTGAGGGCACACCCCGCCGGGCAGCTCTGCGGACAGACCCGGTGCCCCCACAAAAAGAGAGCAAGGAGTATTGAGTTTTGGCAATTGAGGTAGGGAACGTACTGGAAGGCCGTGTGACCGGCGTAAAGCCCTTTGGTGCATTTGTTGCGCTGCCTGAGGGCAAATCGGGCATGGTCCACATTTCCGAGGTGTCCAATGAATATGTGCAGGATATCAACACGGTGCTGCACGACGGCGATGCTGTGAAGGTGCAGGTCATCAACATTGCACCGGACGGCAAGATCGCGCTGTCCATCAAGCGGCTGCTGCCGCCGGCACCCCGTCAGCCGCGCAGTGACCGTGGGCCCCGGCCCGGCGGCCCGCGCCAGAACGGCCCCCGCGAGGGCGGCCATTTCGGCAATTCCCGCGGCGGACGGCCCCCTCGTGAGGGTGGGCGCGGCCCTGCCCGGGACGCAGCCCCCCGTGTGTGGCAGCCCAAGGCTCCGGCCAAGAGCGATAACTTGAGCTTTGAGGATATGATGAGCCGCTTCAAGAGCCAGAGCGAGGAAAAGATGGCCGACCTCGACCACGAGACCAACAACCGCCGCGGCGGCGGTTATGCACCGCGCTCCCGCCGCGGCCGCTGAGCCATAGAACGAACCGGGCCTGCCCCAGCGGGGCGGGCCTGTTTTTTGGTGGTGCGGCAACGCCCACGGACAAGAAAGGAACCAGAATGCCTGCAAAATTTGAACTGATCGCGCCCTGCTTCTTTGGCTGCGAGGCAACTGCGAAATTTGAGCTGACCCGCATCGGGGCCGAGAACATCCGGGTAGGGGATGGCCGCCTGACCTTTGCGGGCGGGCCGGAGATGATCGCTGCCGCCAACCTGAACCTGCGCACGGTGGAGCGCGTGATGCTGCTCCTCAACACCTACCCCGCTTCCACCTTCGATGAGCTGTTTGACGGCGTGTACAGCATCCCCTGGGAAGAGCTGCTGCCCGCCGATGCCGCCTTCCCTGTGACCGGCTCTTCCCTGAATAGCCAGCTCACCAGCGTGCCTGCCTGCCAGAGCATCATCAAAAAGGCTGTGGTTAAGCGCCTGATGAACAAGCATCATACCTCTGTTCTGCCCGAGACCGGCGCGGAGTACAAGATCCGCTTCATGCTGCGCAAGAATGTCTGCGAGATCATGCTGGATACCACCGGCGAGGGCCTGCACAAGCGCGGCTACCGCCGCAACGCCATGGAGGCCCCCATCCGTGAGACGCTGGCCGCGACCATTGCCGACCTGGGCCGTGTCCGCCGCGACAGTCTGGTGGAAGATCCCTTCTGCGGCAGCGGCACCCTGCTGATCGAAGCCGCCCAGAAGGCCATGAACATTGCCCCCGGCCTCAAGCGCCGTTTTGCCGCCGAGCGCTACAGCTTTGTGCCCGCTTCCCTCTGGGCCGAGCAGCGCCAGAAAGCGCTGGCAGAGTCCAAGCTGGATGTGGGCTTTGAAGCCTTTGGTTACGATATCGACCCTGCCGCCGTGGCACTGGCCAATGCCAACGCAAAGCTGGCCGGTGTGGAAAAGCGCTGCCATTTTGAGGTGGCCGATGTCGCTGACTTTGCGGCAAAGCCCGAAGCCATCGTTCTGACCAATCCCCCGTACGGCGAGCGGATGAGCACCATCGAGGGTGCCGCCAAGCTGGCCCGCACCCTGGGCCAGCAGATGGCCGAGCATCCCTGCGCGGGCCTGTACGCCATCACTGCCGATATGGAGTTTGAGAGCCACTACGGCAAGCGCGCCAACAAGCGCCGCAAGATGTACAACGGTATGATTCCCTGCCAGCTGTATATGTACTACGAGGCCCCCAAGTTTGAGCACAAGGCAAAGCCGATGCCCAAGCAGGGCTTTGACGGGAAGCGTACCGCCGAGTTCAAGAAAAAGTAAACAGGAGAACAAAAAGACATGGACGGTCCGATGCGGCCTTATCTTCCGGAGCTTACCATCCGGGATTATAATATCTACCAGTGGTATCTGCGGGGCGTGCAGTATCAGCTGAACACGACTTACGGGCTTTACTCGTGCAGCCTGCTGCAGCACAACGGGGTTCTGTTCGCACTGCTGTCAGACAGCCTGGCCGGGCGGGAGGCGACCTGCAAAAAGGTGCGCCTGCCCTGGACGCTCTGCTGGAGGCCGATGATGTGCCAGACGCAGGGCATCCGGCTGGCCGCGCAGGTGGAGGTGCTGCTGGGCTGGCATAAGCTGCAGGACCGCCGCTGTGACGAGCTGCCCTTCCAACAGCGGGTGAAGCGCACCATCGACCGCATCCTGCTCCGCCGCGCCTACGAAAAGGCCGTGCAGGAGAACCCCGCGCTGGAGCGGCTGTTTGAACAGGAGCAGGAGCAGGCGATCGTTCAGATGAACCTGAACGCCAAGAACTACACCGAGGTTGCCGAGCCTATGAGCAACATCTACGGCGCGCTCTACTCCACGCTTGCCACCGATGAGAACAGCCAGCGCAAGAGTATGCGCTATATCGGCAGCTGCATCGGGCGGGTGTTCTACCTGCTGGATAAGGCGGGCCGTGTGGCCGATGACAAGCGGGCCGAGCGGTACAATGTGTATCTGGTCAACGGTGTCGAGGACCCCGGTGCTGCACTGGAAAATGCCCGGCGGCAGTCGCTGGCTGCGGCAAACGATCTGGTGCGCGCCTACGGGATGCTGGATGTCAAGCTGAACAAGAGCCTGATCGACAATATTATGATCCTGGGCCTGCGCCATGCGGTGGAGCCGCTGGACCCGGAGAACCAGCCCGTGCGCTGGGAGCTGCCGTGAAGGCCCGCAAGAGCTGGGCGATGGCCTACTGCGGCATGGCTGCTGCCCTGAGCGTGGCCCTGATGCTGCTGGGGGCCGTGGTGCCGGTGCTGATGTTCATTGCCCCGGCGGTGGCCAGCCTGCTCATCGCCACGGTCTGCGTGGAGTGCGGCAGGACCATGGCCCTGACAGCCTACGGAGCGGTGAGCCTGCTCAGCCTGCTCTTTGTGCCGGATAAGGAGGTGGCGCTGGTCTTTGTGTTCCTGCTGGGGTATTACCCGCTGGTCAAGCCCCGGTTTGAGCGCATCCGTCTGCCGCTGGTGCGGGTGCTGTGCAAGCTGCTGCTCTGCAACGGTGCCGTGCTGGCCATGTACGGGCTGGTGCTGCTGCTGGTGCCTGCGGGCAGCATTTCGCAGGAACTGAAGACCACCGCGCTGGTGGTCTCGCTGGCCACCCTTGCCATGGGCAACGTTGCCTTTCTGCTGTATGACCGGGCGCTCCACAACCTGCTGCAGGTGTATCAGCTGGTGTGGCGGCCGAAGCTGCATAAGATGCTGGGAAAAAGATAATGGGTCAAACCCCTCAGGCGGGCTTATGCCCGCCAGCCCCCCCTAATAGTGGGGCCCTTGGCATTTCGTAAAGTTTCCCTATATACACAAACTGTATTGCTCTGCCAAGGCCGCCCCTAGTAGGGGCGGTGTCATCCAGAAGGGATGACGGTGGGGTTTAATAGCAGGGCTTTGTCTAAGAGGATTCTAATTGAGAGGAGTGATGTCTACCACCAGTTGACACAAAGCGCCGGGCCACACGGGTGACAGCCGTGAGGGTGACGAGGAGAGGAATCATCGAAAATTTCGGCGGATGTTTCTCCGGCTGACCATGGGCTATACCAGCCGCAGAGAGGGGCAAAAATCGGCAGTGATACCGTAACAGATTCCCTCAAAGAAAGCCATACAAGAACATAAACTGTTACAGGAGGCTGACAGCTGTGCTGTGCGCGTTTTTGCGCCGGGCTGTCGGCATGGAGGTGTTTTGTATGTGTGGCATTGTTGGTTATGTTGGAAAACGGAATGCACAGGATGTTTTGCTGGATGGTCTGGAAAAGCTGGAGTACCGCGGCTATGATTCCGCCGGTGTGGCCCTGGCTTTGGAGGGCGGCATCCGGGTGGTCAAGAGCAAGGGTCGTCTGGCGGAGCTGCGCAAGCGGCTGGCGGTGGAGGCTCTGGCCCGGAGCGGCTGCGGCATCGGCCACACCCGGTGGGCGACCCATGGGGAGCCCAGCGATGTGAACAGCCACCCGCATTCCACGCCCCGGGTGAGCATCGTCCACAACGGCATCATCGAAAACTATGGTGTGCTGAAGGAGCGGCTCATGGCCAAGGGCTATACCTTTGAGAGCGAGACCGACACCGAGGTCCTGGTCAAGCTCATCGACAGCTGCTATGAGGGCGAGCCTCTCAAAGCCCTGCGCGCCGCCCTGGCCATGGTGCGGGGCAGCTATGCGCTGGCTGTCCTGTTCCGGGATTTCCCGGATACCCTGTTCGCGGTCAAGCGGGAGAGCCCGCTCATCGTGGGCTGGGGCGAAGAGGAAAACTTTATTGCGTCGGATATCCCGGCGCTGCTGAAATATACCCGCCGGTACAGCGTGCTGGAAGAGGGGGACATGGCGGTGGTGAACGCCGACGGCATCCGCTTCTACAATGAGTTCGCGGAGCCGGTGGAGCGGGAAGTTCTGACCGCCAACTGGGATCAGGAAGCTGCTGAAAAGGGCGGCTACCCGCACTTCATGCTGAAGGAGATCAACGAACAGCCTGCGGCCATCACGGCCACAGTGAGCCCCCGCGTGGAAAACGGTCTGCCCGACCTGCGCGTTCCTGAGCTGACGGATGAGCGGCTGCGCCGCATCGGTACGGTGCATCTGGTGGGCTGCGGCACGGCCATGCACGCGGGCATGGTGGGCAAGGCTGCCATCGAGGCGCTGGCCCGGGTGCCTGCACAGGTGGAGATCGCCAGCGAGTTCCGCTACCGGAACCCCATCCTGCGGCCGGAGGATCTGGTCATCATCATCAGCCAGTCGGGCGAGACCAGCGATACGCTGGCTGCCCTCAAGCTGGCCAAGAGCCGGGGTGTGCCGGTGCTGGCCATTGTGAACGTGGTGGGCAGCAGCATTGCCCGCGCGGCGGATTATGTCATGTACACCTATGCCGGCCCTGAGATCGCCGTGGCCTCCACCAAGGCCTACATGGTGCAGATGTGCGTGCTCTACCTGTTCGCCCTGCGGCTGGCTTACGCCCGGGGAATGCAGACCGATGCCGAGATCCGCCGCCTGACAGCAGAGCTGCTTCGAGCCGGGGAGGTCATCAAGCCCCGCCTGGCCGATTGTGAGCAGATCAAGTATCTGGCCAGCCGTTTCGTCAATACCCAGAGCTGCTTCTTCATCGGCCGCGGGTTCGACTATTCGCTCTCGCTGGAGGGCAGCCTGAAGCTGAAGGAGATCAGCTATGTCCACTCGGATGCCTACGCGGCGGGTGAACTCAAGCATGGCACCATCAGTCTGGTAACAGACGGCGTGCCGGTGATCGCCCTTGCCACCCAGAAGCAGGTCTACGAAAAGACCATCTCCAACGCCAAGGAGACCAAGAGCCGCGGCGCGAAGGTCCTGCTCTTCACCACCCGGGATGCCGTGGTGCCCGATGGCGTGGCCGACTATGTGGTGCGTCTGGATGACTACGATGACCTGCTGATGCCCCTGCAGCTCATCGTTCCGCTGCAGCTGTTTGCCTACTATATGGCTGTTCTGCGCGGCTGTGATGTGGATAAGCCCCGCAATCTCGCCAAGAGCGTGACCGTGGAATAACCGTAGAATCAGAAATCAAGCCTTGCCAAACCCGCCCGCTGGTGGTATACTATCTAGGTAACCGATGCTGGTGTGGCGCAATGGCAGCGCAATTGATTTGTAATCAATGGGTTGCAGGTTCAACTCCTGTCACCAGCTCCAAAAAGACCTCAAAACGGAAAACGTTTTGGGGTCTTTTGCTGTTATAGAAAGTGCTTTTATTGCGGTAAAACGCAGGAAAATAGAGAACGACAGAAAAAGAGAAAATCCGTGGAAAAAGTAGTTGACAAATGCCACTTCAGATGATAAAATATATAGGCAGTCAGCGATGACTGCAAATAGGATATGGGCGTGTTCCCGAGTGGCCAATGGGGACAGACTGTAAATCTGCTGCTTTTCAGCTTCGGTGGTTCGAATCCACCCGCGCCCACCAAGATAAAACACCTAGAAACGTAAGTTTCTGGGTGTTTTTCTTTTGCCGTAACCCACAGTCAAACCCACTTTTTCGCGTGGCAGCCTTTTTCGTTACCCCCTCACCACGGCATTGTAAAGCATCTCCAGGAACTGCACCGCGCTGGGTGCGCCGGTCAGCGGGTAGCCAGCCAACTGCTGAACGCCTTCGGGATTGAGCGCCCAGGCTTTCTCTGCTGCACGCCGAACGGCACTTTGAATGGCAGACCACTTGCAGCTTCGCTGGTCTGAGATGGGGGTATAGATCTCTTTCTGTACGGCTTCCAGCCGGTCCTCCTGCTCACAGATCAGAGCCACGCAGTCGCAGAGAACACGGTAATTCTTTGAGCTCCGGGTAATCCCCAGCGGCCGGAGGATTTGATCCAGCTGGGCGGGGGAGTTCGAAATTTTCACGTCGGGCATAGTTTGCACATCCTTTCTATCCAACTTTAACCGGAAAATGTCAGAATGTGCTGGATAATGCGGAATGCGTCGGAATATGCCGAAACATGCCAAAAGAAAACAGCCCCGAGGAACCATCAGGCTCCCCGGGGCTGCTGCTGTGTACGGTAATTGGATCTTACTTGATCTTCCCCTGCATCTGATCCAGCAGCTCATCTGCGTGGATGGCCTCGGGGGTGAAGGAGTTATTTTCCCACCATGCCCAGATGGCGGCAGCGGTGGTCAGGCCAGCCGTCACCCACTGCTCTACGCTGGCGCTGTCGATGGGCAGCACCGGCTTGCCTGCCGCGCTCAGCAGCTGGTTGACGAGGGCCAGTGCCAGCACGACGGTGCGGGCAATGGTCGCGGCGGGGATTTTTCTGTTAGTCATAGGTCAGTCCTCCTGTTTGATCGGTAAAGCCATAACACGGCGGTACAGCTCGGTGCCCGTGCCGTTGCCGCCCAGTGCATGGTAGCTCTTGTACAAATACTCAATGTTCTTCAGGCCGCTGGCATCAATCGAGCCCTGCGCCATGAAGTACTGGCAGGCCTGATACAGCCGGTCGTGCAGGATGGCCAGCAGGCCCTCTTTGATGGCCTTGCGCTCGTCGTCCTGTGCCTTGATGCGTTTGGTCAGGCGGCGGTAGGCCGCGGTCAGCGCCCCAGAGATGCCGGTGAAGGCAAGCTCCCAGAGGTGCTGCAAGATAAACTGCCACATCGGTCTCACCCCCTGACCTGCCCCAGCCCGGCCCGCTGGATGATGGCGGCGTAGTCCTTATACGCATGGCTCAGGTCTACCGGGCCGCTCACGCCGGGGATCTTGCCGCTGCTTGTGTACTGCCACATGCCGTGGCGGCGGGCGGGGCGCTTGCCGCGGTAATCGGCCAGCCAGAGGTCATACGGGGCCAGCGGCTGGGCGGCCAGGGCGGTATCCGCGAAATTGGTGTAGGTGTACACCATTGCATACAGCCCCCACGCTTCGAGTTGGGCAGCGGCTTCGGCCACCAGGTCCGAAAGCTTTGCGGGGGCCAGGGAGCGCAGGCGGGGGTCCTCCACATCGATGGCAAGGGGCAGTTGGAAGTTCTTGTCCGCCAGCGCAGCACGCAGGGCGGCCAGCTCCTCCTCCGTCTGCCGGGGCGTGACGGCACAGGTGTAGTAGTAGCCGCCCACCGGGATGCCCAGCCGGGCACACTCGGCGTAGTTGCGGGCGAAATAGGGGTCGAGGTAGGGCTTGCCGCCCTTGCTGCCCAGCACCCGCAGCATCACGCCGTCGATTTTGCCGCTTGCCTTGACCTTGTCCCAGTTGATGCTGCCCTGCCATTTGCTCACGTCAAGTATTGTTCTTGGCATTGCTCTGCGCCTCCTCTGCAGTATTCAAAGTGCCTCCCACATAAACTCGCCAACTCGTACCGCCGTCATCATTGGGCCAAATCGTGACATGCTTTCCGCTGCAGATTGGCCATGCATGGAATTGTCGAATCCCATTTGTTGTGCAGGGATGATGCGGTAGCTCGTCCATGGTCATGGTATGCACATGGTAATGCTGCGGGTCTCTCTGATACTCAGCTCTCTGTAGGGCAACAGCTTCCTGCACGATCTTGTTAAGCCCTGCCTGGTCATACTCCATTTTGAAAGTTCCGCTCTCGAGCAGCTCGTCCAATGTTCCCTCCAGGGTCGTGTCACCCAGTGTGATGCGCACCTTCAGGTCATCCATTGCTCTGCGCCTCCTTACTGCGTGATTTCCTCAAAGCCGCTCTTGACGAGAATTGCCTTGACCTTCTCCTTCAGCAAGCGGGGGCAGCGCTCATACAAAGCTTTTGCCTCCTCCACGGTCTCAGCGGACATAATTTCCTGTGCCCATAACATAGCCATCATAAGTACCATCCTTTCGATTTTTTGTGTGATTTTATGCATAGACAGTCTCGCTCATTTCCAGCAAGCACTGCTTCAGCATTTCGTTTTCGTTTTTCAGGGCTTCCAGCGTCTCCGGCAGCTGCGCCATCTGGGTCTGGGCGCTCTCCACCGTAGCAAGCCGCTCTTCCAGTGTAGGGGTCGGCTTCGGTGCATCGGCAGGGTCTGGCTGCGTGCCGGCCTCCACCACAACGTAAGCCTCCGGCTGATCGTCCATTCTCCACAGGGCTTCGCCCACGGCAGCCGCTGCATTGTGGGTGGTAATGGCATCCACAACGGCAGAATAGGCATCGCACTCTTCCTGCGTGATGACCGGCTTCAGGATTTTTGTTCCGGGTTTGATCTCCATTTGCGTTCACCTCACTTCCAGCGGCCAAAAACAATCCAATGGACTTTTAATGTTCCACCAGAGGTGTTAATACGCATGTCGGTTGTACTACTGTCTTGAAAACCAAAATTATAATTCTCAGGATACTGAGTATCCAGTGACCCAACAGGTGTATAATTTGTATTAGCAAAAGACACAGGAAAACCCACCCTCCCACCGTAATTGGTTCCCCAGCATATCTGCGTACCATCTGAAAATCTTACCCAATTACTGCCGCTGGCCGCTACCGCTGAAGCACCCGCCGGGCCTTGCGGCCCTTGCGGCCCCCGTGGGCCGGTAGCGCCTGTTGCCCCGGTGGGCCCTTGCGGACCCTGTGCGCCGGTAGCGCCTGTTGCCCCGGTGGGCCCTTGCGGACCCTGTGCGCCGGTAGCACCTTTCAGGCTGGCGATCCAGTCAGCTTCGCTGCCGGTGTACCCCAGCTTAACAGCCAGCGCATAGGCCGACTGACCATCAAAGGTTCCGGCTTCCTTGGCCTGTTTCACGGCATTGGTGGCCGCATTGGCCGCGTTGGTGCTGGCTTTCTCTGCCCGGTCGGCATCGACCTTTGCCGCCTCCGCGCTGGTGGATGCCTCCCCGGCCTTGGTGGCGGCGGTGGAAGCGCTCCCCGCAGCGGCGGTGGCCTGCTGGGTTGCGGCGTTTGCCGCAGCGGTGGCCGTCTTGGTGGAGGCCGCTACGTCGTTCAGGGCCGCAGTGCGGGCCCGTGCGATATCCTGCAAGGCGGCGGTGTGCTCCGTCTCCGTGTCCTGCAGGGCCCGCTGGGCGGCGGTCTCGCTGGTCTTGGCGTTCTTCTCGCTGGCGGCGGACTTGGTCTCGCTGGTCTTGGCTGCCTCCGCGCTGTCCTTGGCGGCGGCAGCACTGTTGCTGGCGTTCTCCTCCAGCGTGGCGATGCGCTCCTTGGCAGCGGCCAGCAGCTCGTCGGTGGGGATGCCGGTCACACCGTCCCGCACGAGGCCGCAGAGCGCCTCGTCCAGCCGGGTGTCGGTGATCTGGCCCGTGGTGATGCTGGTGGAGCCTGCCGGGCGGGTGATCTCGGCAAGACAGAGGTCGTAGATCAGCTCGGTGCGGGAGATGGCCGGGGCCGTGGGTGTGCTGGATGCCGTGCCCTGCAGCACCTGCAGGCTGGCGGCTCTGGCACCGGCATCATAGCGCATGGCGATGCGGTCGATGCGGGGGAGAGACGGGTCGGCCAGCGGCAGGGTCAGGGTGTCGGCCTCCCGCTTTGTGATGGAGTAGCCGGTGAAACGGCTGGGGTGCACCCAGCCACGGCCCGCGCCCACGGTGACCGTCAGCCCGC
Source organism: Faecalibacterium sp. BCRC 81149 (assembly GCF_022750605.1). NCBI lineage: Bacteria > Bacillati > Bacillota > Clostridia > Eubacteriales > Oscillospiraceae > Faecalibacterium > Faecalibacterium sp. BCRC 81149. The sequence continues at coordinate 109,798 of NZ_QXJA01000007.1, forward strand.
CTGCGGCTGTCACCGGGAAGTCCTCAGCTCCGCTAAACACACCCGAGGTGAGGCCCGCAAGGTAGGCCGCCACGTCTGCGGCATCGAAGTCGCAGTCGTTGGCGGGATATAAAACGATTTTGCTCAAAAGATCATCTCCTTAGCTTGCGCCAGACCGGCGTACCCAGCCGCACGGTGCGGGTGGTGCTGTCGCTCTGGCTTTGGGTGATGACATCGGCCACCCGGACGGTGGCCTTGTAGCCCAGCTCCGGGATGGTGCAGAAGGCCACGTCACCGGGGGAAAGGCCCTCGGCATCGATGGTCAGCTCAATGGAGCCGGTGCGCAGCTGTTCCAGCAGCTTTGTGGTGCCCCGGGCCATGAGCCGCTCAAGGTAGGCTTCGCTCCTGCTGGTCTCGCCCTTTTCCTCGTCCGGCTGCACATCCCGGGCATCCACATACAGCTCCCGCCGGTCGGCTCCGGTGGCATCCGTCAGGCCCACGGTCACGGTGGCCCGGCTCTCGCCCTCGCCAGCGCCCTGCACGATGGCAACGTTGGCGTAGTCGGAATCCCCGAAGGCCCACGCGGCCTGCTGCAGGTTGCCCCACTTTGTGCTGAACCTGTTGTTGAGGTCGGCGGTGGGCCGGTAGACCTCGAACAGCAGCTTTTTATCTGCGTTCTTGCCTGCCAGCCGCACCCGGAAGCCCAGGTCGCAGGCCGCGCCGATGGTCATCAGGTAGTCCATGATGCTGCCGCCGGAGGTCTGGGCGGTGTAGGTGGTGTCAAAGCCCACCAGCTCTCCCAGCTCCAGCTTGGGCCACGGCTGCATGGCACTGACCAGCCTGCGCATGGCGGCTTCCGCGTTTTCACTCTTCACGGTACTGGTGCAGGCCCGCTTGGTGAAGATCCACGTTCCCGGGAAACCGGTGACCACCAGATTGCTGTCGGTATTCTCGTTGCTCCGGTGGCAGATGCGCATGGGCACATCGCTGTCACTGCGGCGCAGCCAGCGGCCCTCCCGGAGCAGGGAAAGGTTCTCTTCGGTGGGTCTGACTTCCAGCGTCATGCTCCCCTCGGTGTTGTAGGGCTCGTCCCAGTAAAGGCTCACCCATACCTCCACCCGGCCCAGCCGGGCAAGAGTTAGTTCATCCAGCACATCCAGCGTCATGCGATCACCTCCGGCAGAATGCCCGAAACCATGGGGTAAAAGCGCACCGTCACCTGCAGGCTGGTCTCGCCGCTGTCGGCGGTGGCTTTGAGTAAGTTGTCCCCGGGGGCCAGCTCCAGCAGGTCGCTGTCCTCGTCCAGCAGGGCGAAAATGTTCTCCTCCGTGCCGTCCTCTGTCCGCTTGACGGCCAGCTTGTCGGTGGTGGTGCGGTAGATCTCGATGACCTGCCCCGGGGTCAGGGTGGTCAGGATGCGGATGCTCTGGCCCGTGATGATGTTCAGCACGGTGGGGTTGACCACTGCGCCGTCGCTCTTGAGGGTGGCCGTGAAGGGCACTGCCAGCGCCCCGGGGTTATAGGCATTCAGCCAGCCGATGGAGGTGCGCACGCCGAAACGGTGGGGTGTGCTGTAATTGATGGGCAGCCTGAAGCTGGGCACAAAGCCGTTGATGCAGAAGCTCTGGGCGGTCAGGTCGTACCAGAAGGGTTTCGGGCAGAAGAGCATGAAGGCCAACACCGGGTAGGGGTGGATGCTCTTTGTGTAGGGGGTCTTGGAAAGCACGAAACGACAGAAGAATTTATCCTCGAAATACATTGTGCCGCTGGTGAAATAGGGCAGCTTTTCCAGCAGTAATTCCGCATCCGCATCGCCGTGGGAGCTGTGGCAGTGGATGATGAGCTCACGGCTCACCCCGGCCACGCTCTGGCGCTCCACGCTCACGCCCACCTGGTTCACGCCCTGTGCGGTCTGCACGTCCACGTCTACGCCATTGATGGGGTCGAGGGAGTAGGGCGTGCCGTAAGCCCACCCGATGTCGAGAGTGGCCCCGGCATCCGTGACCAGCTGCAAATGGTCTTTTCTGAATGGCATTGTGGAGCCCTCCTTTCATCGTTTCTGGGCCTTGGCCCGGTCGGCTTCCCAGCGTGCTTCCCGCTGGAGATCTGCCGCCGTCTGGGCCTTGGAGTAGATATTTTGGATGATGTTGGTGTCGCCCTCCCGGTGGTACTGGTTGGCGGCTGCGGCCACCTGTGCCGTGCCGGAAGCGGCCACAGACCGGCTGATGGCCATGTTGTCAGACAGCACCAGCGTGTTGGCCTGCCGCACCATTTCGGCCAGCTTGCTGTTTGCGGCCAGCAGGGCCTCGGTGTTGGCCTCCACAGCGTCGGTCAGGTCTTTGTCCGGGGTGGGGGCGGTCGGCGTGGTGGAGCCAGGTTTTGTGCCTGTGGTGGTCTTAGCGATGTCATCCAAACTGCGCTCCACCTTTGTCTGGATGCCATCCACATAGGTGGTCACGGTCTTGTAGGAGCGCTCCACGCCGTCCACCAGCTTGGTACCCGCCTCGGTGACGGTCTTGGTCACCCGCTGGGTGATCTTGCCGGTCTCATCCTGCAGCTTCTCGGTGAGCACTTTGGTGGTCACGGTGCTGCCGTCGGCATTGGTGGTCTTGCTGGTGTCGGTCATGCTCTCGATGACCTTCTGGGAGGAGGCAGAAGAACCGGAGCTGCTGGGGTTATTGGCAGCTTCCTGCTGCTTTTTTCGCGCCTCCTGCCGGGCCTTGCGGTCGGCAGCGATTTGGTTGGCATAGTCCCAGGCGGGGTTACTGACATAATCGAGCGTACCGCCGTAGAGCCACGCCACCTTGTTGTACATCCAGATCAGGCCGTTGATGAGGACAACGAAGCCCTCGATGCCCGCCGCCACGATGCGCATCAGGCCCTCGAAGATGTAGCTCATAAAGTCCTCGACACCCGCCCAGACGGACTGGAAGCCGTTGGCTACTTCTTTGTTTTTGCCGGAGAAGTTCAGCAGAGCCCCCACCAGCATCCCGATGAGGGAGATGACAAAGAGGATGGGGTTCGCGTCCATGGCCACGTTCAGGGCGGTCTGCCCGGCTGTGGCGCTGGCCGCGGCGGGCACGAACTGCGCCACCAGCCCCATGGCCAGATTGGCGAGGTTCCCGAACACGCCGCCCAAAGCACTGCCCAGCTGGTTCAGGGCCCCCATGGCCACGCTCTGGATCTGCGCCTGCTGCTCCTTGGTGCAGGCCTGCCAGAAGTAGCTGGCCGCCCACAGACCCAGGCTCTCGAGGTCGCCATCCTTGAGGGCCGTTGCCAGCGTCTCGATGGCCCCCAGCGCATCCGTCTGGATGTCGGCCTGGATCTGCGCCCAGCCCTCGGTGAGCTTGGTGCGGAACTGCTCCGTGATGGTAGCTCCTACGTTAGCAAAATCCGGCCCGTTGGTGGAGAGGGTCTGGGCAATGTTCTGGATGGCCTGCTCTGCCGCCGGTGCACCGGTATTGATGCCGTTGACAAGGCCCTGCGTGACGTTTTCGCCGATCTCGGTGAACACCTTCGAGGGCGAGTGGATGCCCAGCACGTTCTTGACGGTGCTTACCATGCCGTTGACTTTGCCCTTGACTGTGGACACCAGCGTGTCCCACATCTCGGTGATGCCGTTCAGCAGGCCGGTGACGATGTTCTCGCCGATGTGGCCCCACTCATCCATACTGCCGTCCCACACGCCGGTGAGCTTTGCGATGCAGGCGAGGGCGGCTTCGCCCAGGTTCTCGATGCTGCGGATGATGCCGTCTACCAGAGTGGTCAGCAGGGCCGCACCGCAGTTCAGAAGGTCTGGCAGGTGGGAGAGCAGCGCGGCAGAAAACTTGGCAATCAGCTCCGCTGCTGCTGTGATCAGCTGGGGCAGGTTGTCGGTGATGCCGATGATGAGCTGTTTCAGCAGTTGGATGCCCGCGTCGAATATCTCGTCCTGATGGTCAGCCAGATACTGCACCAGCTTGGTGATGACCTGCGTTGCTGCCGATGCCAGCCCGGGTATCTTCTGAACAACACCTGCGGTCAGATCTTCCAGAATGCCGCTGGCTGCGTCCAGCATGGCGGGCGGGCCGCCCTCATTCAGAGCGCTCGTCAGGGTGTTCAGGCAGTCGGTGCCCCAGTTGGCGGCTTCCATCAGGCCCGGCTCCAGGGCCTCGAATAGGTCAATGCTCAGGTTCTCTGCCGTGGTCTGGAGACTTTCCATGCTGTGCTGGAAGGTGTCCGTCATGGTCTGGTAGGCGGTGTCGGTCGCTCCGGCACTGTCCAACATCTGGGCCAGCACGCCGTTGAATTTGTCCGCACCGCCCGATGCCAGTGAAAGAGCACCGGTTCCGGCTTCCACGCTGGACCACAGCCCCGCAAAGGCGGTGCTGTCGTTGCCCACGCTGTCGTACAGGATCTGCAGTACATCGCCAAGGCTCTTGCCTTCGGCGTTCAGCTGGGCAAAGCTCTTACCGGTCTCAGCCTGCAAGATCTTGCCTACGGTAGAGCCGGTGTCTCCCAGCTCGTTCAGCATGGATTTTGTGTAAGTAGTTGCCTCTGCAGTGGCGATACCGTTGGCGGTCATCACGGCTAGACCACTGGACAGGTTTTCTACGCTGACGTTGTAAGCAGCCGCCAGCGGGATGACACGGCCCATGCTGGACGAAAGTTCGTCCACGCTGGTTTTGCCCAGGTTCTGGGTGGTCAGCAGCACATCCGAAACATGGGTCGCCTGGTCGGCGCTCAAGCCGTAGGCGTTCAGGGCAGTGGTCAGGATATCCACGGCGGAGGTTGTGGAGGTAAAACCGGCGGTTGCCAGTTTCGCTGCCTGGCCTGCAAATTCCACAGCGTTGGCCGTGTCCTGCCCGGCGCTGATGGCCTGGTAGGTAGCCTCGGCAATATCCGTGGCCGCAATGCCCATGGTGTTGGACATGTCCGTGATCTGACTGCCCAGCTTCTGGATCGAAAGCTTGCCAAGATCGGCGATGGTCCCGACTTTGGCAAGCGATGTCTCGTAGACGGAGCCGTTCCGGATCGCGCTCTGGGCAAGATTCGTCAGCTGGCTGCTGGCCGTCTTTACCAGGTCTGCAATCAGCGTTCCGGCGGCGACGGTCATGCTGCTGACACCCTGCGTGAAGCCGCTGGTGTCCAACTTGGTGTTGCCGGTAACGCTAAAATCAAATGCCACTGTGTCCACCTCTCAATCGGAGCGCGGGCACAGGGGCACAGGCTGCTATAACTTGATTTCTATCTCCCGCTTACATGCGGGGTTTTTGCATTTTACCCACAAACCGTGGGCGCAGGCTTCGGGAGCAGCCCACACGGGCAGCGCTCTGCCGCAGAAGGGGCAGGGCACCGGGGCGCGGGAATCAGCTGAAGCGGTCGAGGAAAGCGTCCTCGTGCTCTTGCAGGGTCTCGTTCCGCTTCACCCCCTTCAGCCCATCCGGCAGGGCAAAGCGCTCTTTCAGGGTCTCGTAGTAGTCCCGGTCGGCTCTGTCCATGCCGGAGGTGTCCTTGCCCCGGATCTCCACGATCTTGCCCAGCGGAGTTTCCGGCGGCAGGGCGTGCAGTAGCGCTTTGAAGCGCCACCAGTGCACCTTGTCGGTGGTCAGGTCGATGCCGTAGGCCTGCTGAAAGGCCCCCACGATGTAGTCGGCATCGCACCGGTAGTCCAGCACAGGCTCGTCCTGTGGGTCGCTGCTGCTGCCAGTCCCGGTGCGCTCCTCGTCCTCGGGGCCTCCGCCCTGGCAGAAACGCACCAGAGATGCAAAGGCTTCCGGATATTGCGCCACCGGGATCGGCTCCACAAAGAAGAGCGGGATGGCCGATGCAATCAGCCGGGCGCTGTCCTCGTCGGTTTTGACGCGGCGGGTGCGGATCAGCAGCCAGACCATGGGCCGGAAGTCCCAGTTAATGGCGCGGCCCTCCCACTCAGTGGGCAGGGTGTCCGTCAGCAGGTCATGCATTGTCCAGTGCCTCAAGCTCTGCCTTCAGCTGGGCACGGCGGGCGGCCTTTGCCGCTTCCTGCGCCTGGAAATCCACCACGGCGGGATGTGCCTTGATTGCGGCCCGACGCTGCTCACGGTTCATGGGGGCAGGGATGGCCTGTGCTGCCGAAGCCTGCGCCCGCTCCTCGGTGGGGTGGATCAGCGCGCTGACACTGGCCTTTTCTGCGGCCATGGCTTCGGCAAAGGCCTTGCTGACTGTCAGGCAGGCGTTGAAGTTGCTGCCGTCCAGCCCAAGCTTCTCAGAAGCACCCTCGCCCAGAACCTCGTCCAGGTAGTCCATAAAGATGCGGCACTGGAAGCGCAGCCAGGCAGGGTAATCGCTCTCGGGAGTGTAGCGGCTGCCCTCCGTCCGGGCACGTTCCTGCTGCCGGGTCTGTGCAGCCAGCATCCGATCCACGTCGTTGGCGTTCAGGGTAGAAAAGTCAAAGTCAATGCCGTTGATGGTCATGGGAAATCCTCCTGTTACAAAAAGGGCCCCCGTTCACCGGAAACGAGGGCTGTGTGGTGTTGTTATCAGACCTTGGCAGCCTTGGTGGACTGCGTGTCGGCCTGAGTCAGGGTCAGGTAGTTGAACTCAGCCGGAACGCCAACACCCTTCACGTCGCAGGCAAAACCTGCGGAGTTGCTGGCGGAGCCGCTTGCATCGGCAGTGACGATAAAGGCGGCTTCGCCCTTCTCGCCCTTGCCGGTCTTTGCGCTGAAGTAGATGTAGGGGAAAACCACCTCAGTGCCGGAGCCGAACTTAATCCTGTGGGAGAGCAGGAAATCCTGCGCGGGGTCGCCCACGCAGCGGTTGCCGTTCAGGGAGAAGGTGCGCTGGGTCTCGCCCTTCTCGGTGACAGTGCCTGCGCGGATATAGGCCACGTCCTCGGTGGAAGCGTTCAGGGCACCGGAGTGCTCCTTGACACGCTCTGCAAACACGATCCAGTCGCTCTCCTTGGTCTGGGTGGAGGCATCGGTCTGGATCGCAAAGATGAAATCATCGGCCTTTTCGGTGCCGGTGTAGTCCGCGCTGGGCACGATGCCCTTCTTGGTCTTGAGCGCGGTCAGGGTTTCGGAAACAGTCATAGGATGGTCTCCTTTCAAAGTTTGGGTTGATAGTAGACGAGCCGGAGCTGCATCTGCATTTTGCAGCTTCCGGAGCCGTCGGTGACGATGTAGCCGGTGGAAGTGACTTCAATGCTCTGGGCTTCCTTGCCGTGCCCGCATTTGCTCAGATCAGGCAGGATGCCGCAGTCATTTTGTTCCATTACCCAGTCGGCCAGCTGTTCAAAGAAGCCGCTGTTCTCAATGGTGAGCACATCGGTCTCCCCGAACTCCCTTCGAGACAGGAAGAGGTAGTTCTTCGCCAGATCCCGCCCGGAGATGTACCTCTCCACAATGGGGTCGGTGGGGCTGTCCTCAATGGAAAAAGCAGTGGCTTCCTCTTCCAGCCCGGCAATGCGGAAGGCCGCACCGGTGGCATCCTGCTCCTCGGCGATGAGCGGGCAGGTCTTGAGCCAGTTCCGCAGGGCCGTAATGGACGCTTTGGGCATTACATTCCACCTCCCAGCTCTTTTCTGGCGGCGTTTTTGGCGAACTGGATCAGCTCGTCTTTGTGGTCGGCGATGGCCCGCTGCCCCCAGTAGGAGCCGCGCAGGTGGTTCTCTCCATGCAGCCCCTGCCCTTGCGTGTGCAGATAATACTGCCGCCTGGCATACGGGGTGTTATAGACCAGCTTTCCGCCCTTGAAGTCAGATGTCTGGTTGACGCTGTTCTTCAGCGTACCGGTATCGAAGGGCACATAAGGGTCCACAGCTTTGGCAACTTGCTGTGAGAACGCATACTGGACCTTCTGAAAGCCCTTGTCCATTTCGGCCTGAAAGCCGGGCCGGAACCTGAGCTTCAGGTCAATAACGGGTGCACTCATTTCCTCAGCTCCCCTCTACATGAAAATGCGGCAGCAGCGGTTCCCGGTTGTCGGAGACCGCCGCCACCGTGCAGCAGATGTGTGTTTTCTCGAGGGCGGCATACTCGGCCTCGGTCAGGCTGCGGACAGCGCCGCAGATGAGTTTGCCGCCCCGCTTGAGCGTCCAGTGTGCGGCCTTTTCCCCGGGCGGGAGCTTTGCCCACTGGAAATAGGACAGATACCCGGCGGCAGGGGGCAGCCGGATGTGCACCGTCCGCTGGGGGTCGCCGCCGGAGGTGTCCAGCTTCTCCCGCCAGCTGCTCCCCGGGATGACGTGGCAGACAGGCCGGTCAATCTCGGTGGCGGTGTCGTGGATGAGGTTCACCACAGTTACGCTGCACTGCATCAGAAACACCCCCGATACAGCAGGCCGTGGGGGTCGCTGCCCAGCGCGTTGGAGAGGATGCCCTGCGCTTCCGCTGCAAGCCGCTCAGAAAGCGCCCCGCTGGCGAAGGTGACAGAGTAGCCATCGTTGGACACGCTGGAAGCCCCGGGCACGGCACAGGCGCTCTGTGCGGCGCTCATGGCATCGACGATCTGGACGCAGGCATCGGCCAGCAGGGCGGCGCACCCGGCACAGGCCCTAGCGTGGGACTCTGCCCGGCCAAAGGTGTGCCGGTCGATGAGCCGGGAAGCCCGGGCACACAGCGTATCAAAGGCGGCCTCGTCCAGCGTACCTCCCGCTGTCTGGTACTGGTCATAGGTGCAGTAAAGCATGGCGGCCTCCTTATGCTGCGACCTTCTTCTTAACAAGAATGGTCTGGCCCTTGGTGACCTTGTAGGCGTAGACCTTGCGGCCCTGCACGGCAGATGCGCCGATGAAGTCGCCGGAGCCGGAGAGGTCCTGCAGGTGGACGGGAACGGCCCACTCATCGATGACGGCGAACCAGTTGGGATGACCGGCCACATACTCCACGTTTTCGCCCAGGGTGGAATCCTCGAACACGGTGTAGCCTGCGATCTTGCCCACAGCGCCGGTCTGAACGACCGCGTCGCCCAGGTCGGAAGCCTTGATGAACTCGGGGCTCTTCAGGAGCAGGCCGTAGGTGTCCGGGGAGACCAGCAGCCAGCGGCCTGCGGTGGGCACGCCGATGGAGGACTGCTGAGTGCGTGCATCCACGATGTTGGCGTAGATGGTCTTTTCGGTCAGGGCGGTGGTATTGCCGAAGGCAGTGCCTGCGGTGGTCAGCTCCACGGAGCCGTCAGAGTCCATCTGCAGGCCCAGAGAGTAACCGGCGCTGTCCAGGCGGTCAGCCACCAGATTGCCGGGAACGCTCTCTGCATCGAAACCATCGATGATCTCATTCACGGCCTTGTCGTGGTCGATGTTGACGGTGAGGTAGGTGGTGTCACCGCTGGTCTGCTTTGCACCCTTGGCCTTGTCGTAGTCGTTCACCACAACCTCGGTGTCGCGGACGGGAACCTTGACGGAACCTGCCTTGGGGCTGCCCTCGTAGCGGTTGTTGCAGATCACGCCGACTTTCTTCACCAGCGTCTTGCGCAGCTTGAGGTCAACCAGATTGGAATAGCGGACCTGTGCTTCATGTGCCATAAGAATATCCTTTCTCTCATTCAATGTTGATATCGGGGTTCATCGCCTTGAAGGCAGCGGTCACGGGGTCAACGTCCCCGGCGGGCGGGGTGCCGTGCTCTTTGCCGCTGGAAACGTGAACGGAACCAGCGCCGCCCTCTTCCGCCTCGCCAAAGGCCCAGGGGTTCGCCTTGGCGGCTTCTTCCAGAGCCTTGGAGATATCGGTGGAACGGTCCTTGGAGCCCTTGAGGGCATCCAGATCCAGCAGTGCCCGGACCGCCTTGACGCTGCGGCCCTTGGCTCCCAGAATGGCGGTGTTCAGGGCATTGTCAAAGGCAAAGCCCTCAGCCTGAGCCTGCATATCGCCCTTGAGTTTGGCAATGTCTGCCTCGTATTCCTCGGGCTTCTTCTTGCCGTCAAAGGCGGCAAGGCCGTCCTGGGCGGTCTTGAGCTGAGCCTGGGTGTTTTCCAGCTGGGTCTTGTACTGCTCGGCGGCAGTCTTTTCCCGGTTGACATCGTTACCGTTCTCGGCCATGATCCAGTTGAGCTGTTCCTCGGTGATGCCGGGGATCTGTTTCTTCACGTCTTCACGCTTCATGGTGGAAAAACTCCTTTCTGTTGGTGAAACCACGGTTTGGTGACACGGTTCTCCGTCCGTGTTCGGTTGTGGGCAGGGTACGCACTGCCCTCTGCGATGGCACCGTATGCAGGAATCGAACCTGCGGCATCCGGTTTTGGAGACCGGCGCTCTGCCACTGAGCGAATACGGCATGAAAAAAGCGCCCCTGCCCGGCTGGGCAAAGACGCTGGCGGTATTTGGTTGTTAGATGCCGGGGACGATTTCCTTAACACCCTTTGCAAATGCGGCGGCCTTTTTCATCAGACTGTTTTCCTGAAGATATTCAAGCCCCTGCAAGGTGATATGCGGTTCCATGGGCGGTTTGATGCGCTCCGGCTGGCGGATATACTGGACGATGTTCAGGCCCTCAATGTAACCTGCTTTCTGCAGCTGAATCAAAAGTGCCTGAAACCGGTTCGGATTCGTACCGAAGCGCTCGGCAGTAAAACCAGCGCAATCGAACTCCTCAAAGTCCATGCTCTGCTGCAGATGCTTCAAAATGCGGTAGATGACACGAAAATCTTCCATGATGACACCTCACTTCTTTTTGTTTAAGTCCATATACAGATACGCTTCCGGGTCGCCATACGCTTCCCGAGACCACTGTCGGTCTTGCTTGGCTGACAGGCGGGTCATGTGCAGCCAGACATCTCCATCTGTTCGCAATGCCGGATTCTTTTGCATTTCGTTCCAGATTGCAGAGGGTTCATCAAGCAGAAGCACTTCACTTTTTGTCATCTTTCAATCCCTCGATAAAATGATAGAGCTGCGGGTCTTTCTCTTTCAGGGCAGAGGGCTCCTGATAAAAAGCGCGATACCCTTCACTGAAATATTCCTTCAGCATATCTTCATTGATCTGCATCGTTCCGGCTTTAAAAATTCCATCCGTGGGAGATTCATATAGCCGTCCCTGATACTCAGAAATGAATTTGCTGTTCTGAAGAAGATAAATCGCTTGTGTATAGGTACTGTCATCATACACGATTTTAGAAAAATCTTCAACATCAATCCCGGATTTTCGGATGCTGATGTATTTGGAGTTGTGCCGCAGGTTGAGGGAAATCTCCAATGCGTGGCCATACTCGTGAATAACATCACCGCTTTTGCGCTCAGGGTGAAGATAAAGCGTTTTGTCTGGATAATAATAGCCGCTTCCAGCGGCATCTTTCTCTGTCATTACGACCTTGTTGATGATGCTTTCAGCCTTATCGCGCTGCCATTGAGGAATGACGGAAAGCTCTTTTTCAATGCCTTCACGCTCAGACTGTGAAACACTATCAGAAAAATTGAGTTTTTGAAGAATGCCGCGTGGCTCTGCCTTCTTCGCCGCCCACGTTGCCTTACTACTGGCGCTCCTGCCAAAGCCTGCCACGCTGGTGCGGGCGCTGTCGGCTCTGCCGCCGGTGGCACTGATAAAGTCAGCTAGCTCCTGACGGGCCTGCCGGAGCTTCACCGCGCTGGCGGTGGTGTCGGCCCCGGCGGCATCCTCAGCCAGATACCGGCGCTTGTACTTGCGCACGGTGCGCTCCCGGGCCCGCTGCATCTGGCTGATCTCGTACCGGGTGTATCTGCAGCCGTTGTACTCGATATCCCGGGCGTTGAGGGCTTCCAGGCTCTCCTGTGTCCATGCAGGCGGTGCACCCAGCTCCGGGAACACCGAAAAGAACTGATGCCGACAGTTCCAGCCGCAAAGCCCGGCCCCGGTGCCGTAGCCGGTGGCGGCCTCGAAGTCCGGGTAATGTCTGCCCATGTAGTCCACAGCGCCGCCCCGGTGGAACTGCCTGCCCTGCCACTCAGCGTGGGAAGGCCGGGCCCCGCCGTGGGCCGTGGTCTCGAAGAACTCAACCCCCATCTCATCGGCCCGGGCCACCTGCAGCTTTGCACCGGTCTGATTCACACCAGTCAGCACCGCCCGGCGGGCGGCAACTTCCAGCGTGTCGGTGTGGCCGGTGGGGTAGGTGACGTACTTCATGGTGTCGGCCAGACTGTCCACCGCGCTCTTGACGGCGCTCTTGTAGTCGAACGCACCGCTGCTCACCTTGAGATGGGCACGGTCGAGAGCGGCTTCAAACTGGCCGCTGACGGTGTTTGCCGTGGTGGCGGTCAGGTTGTGAAAGGTTCCTGCCGTCTGCTGATAGCCGGCGTTGAGCAGGGCCTGCAGGGTGGCATTGTCGGCAAAGGGCGTGGGTTCCTTGCCGTAGTGGTAGTAGATCTCGTCCTCGGCCTCCATGGCCCGGGTGGCCGCTTCCTGCATGAGCCGCCGGATCTCGGCTTCGCTCTTGCCGGTGTAGCGGGCCAGCTTCTTTACCACGTCCTGCCGGAGGGCTTCGGTCTGTTCATACCGCCAAAGCTGCCAGTTGGCCGTGGGGGTTAGGGTGTCCATTTTGGAGATGCGCCGGGCCACGTCTCGCAGGATGTCGTCCTCGACCTGCTGCCAGAGCAGCACAAGCCGGTCGGGTGCGTGGTCGAGATAGTCCGGGGCCAGCATCAGCCGCCCCCGCCGACGAAGCTCAGCTCAGGCTGCTTGTTCTCGTCAGCGGCTTCCTGCGCCAGCTTGCGGGCATCCTCTTCACTGACCCCGTACCGGGCAGACAGATACTTGTACCGGGGCAAAAGGCCGCTCAGGGCATCGTCCCGCATCTGGCTCATCCGGGTCTCGGCATCGGTGATGTAGCTGTCGTCCCAGTCCACAGAGATGGGGGTGTCGAGGTCCACCGCCGCTCCCTGCAGGTTCTTTGCCGCCCACAGGATGGCCCGCACGATGCCCACCAGCGCCCCCTCGATGGGGATCTGGTTCTTATTGGCGCTGGCCACCAGATCCTGACGGCTGCCGTTGTACTCGGTGGCTGTGGTCACGTTGCCCAGCTCGAAATTGTACCGGTGGCAGCCCAGGCCGCATTTGAAGCTGAACAGGTTCAGCATATCCTGCACAGCCTTGTGGTTCTGTTCCACCCGCAGGTCAGGGTTGTATTCGTGGTATTCGCTGGACTGGTCGAGGCTCCCTTCCTTTTGGGGCAGGGTGACGAATTGGCTCTGCACATCGTCATCGGGTGGAATAGAGTGCTCCACGCCCTCCTGGTCCACCACCTTGCGGCAGATGTCCGCAGAGTAGAAGATCTTCTTGTGGCCCAGCCGGATATCCTCCCGGTAGTTGTCAAAGGCAAGGTCGATGCCCTGGGCCTCTGCCAGTGCTTCGGCAAAGACGCTCATGCCCAGCCCTGTGCCGCCGTCAAGGTTCTTGACTGCGGCCGGGCTGAACAGGGCAAACCACGGGGGAGAACCCTCCACCGTGATGCTTTCTGCCGTACCCGGCGGGGCCTGCAGGGCTTCAAACACCGGAGCGCCCGAAACTCCATCCGTTACCCGGAACCACTCGTTGCGGATGGTGCGCCGGGTCTCATTGCCGGTGTGGGTCTGCAGATAGACTGCGGGTCTGCCCTCCATCATGCACTCGGAGACAAAGGCTGCTTCGGTCACGATGCCCCGTTCCACCCGCAGAGGCAGGATGCAGGAAGCCGGGTCATAGTCCAGCTTCAGGCGGGTATCCGGGCCGGGGACAGCTTTCCCTTTCACGACAGTCAGGTTTTCGGCACTCAGCACAAAGGCGCCGGTGCCGGACCAGTAGGCCTGTTCCACCAGAGCATTGGCATTGCGCCAGAAGTGCAGCTCCCGGAGCAGGCCGCCCACCTGCTGCTCATCGTCACCCAGCAGATAGGACGCGGTGTCAGCGTCCTTGATCTGGAAGGTGGTGCGGTCGTTCAGCAGGAGATTCGCCCAGTCCTCGCAGACCCGTTTCGGCATCCGCAGGGAGGCAATAGGGCGCTTCTTTGTGCCGTTTGCGTATTCAGCGGCACGGGTGTGTACCTTGGGCACGCTGCCCTGCCACCACTGCCGCCAGGTCTCGATGTAGCCGTAGTAGTCGGCATCGATGGCCCACCCGCGCGTCTTGTTCAGGTAGTTCAGAAATGCGGTGATGTTCATGTGTTGGTCAACCTCTTGAAATCGCGCTCGATGGTGTACTCGTAAGCGTCCAATGTGTCGATATCGGTGCTGCCGTCATCCAGCCGCTCGTCCACGCCGGGGTGCTTGCCGCTGTACAGGGCCGTGGCAAGGGCATCCCGGAGGGTGGAAGCCTCTGGCAGCAGCCAGAACCGCCCGCCGCCCATCAGGATGCAGGTCAGGCGGATACGGTCATTGATGCGGATCTTGGCGCTGTTTTCCACCCGGTCGGCCAGCCAGCTCAGTTTGCAGCGCCGGAGCCTTGCCCGGATGTGATTGATCAGCGTCTGCTCCGCGGAATCGCAGAAGATGTACTGGATCTCGCCCCAGCGGGCAAAGACAGCCATGCAGAACTCCAGCAGCCGGTCGGCCAGAAAGTCGGCATCCTGCGCCACAGGGTCGATGCGCTGGGATGCCAGCCCTACCACGCCGGACCAGCCCGGTAGGATGGCCGTTGCCACAAAGGCGTGTTTGGAGCCGTTGCCGCCAAAGTCCACCCCGATGCGCACCCGCCACGGGTGCAGCGGCTTGTCCACAGGCCAGAAAAAACGCCCATCTCCGGCGGCAAGGCTGTCGGCCAGCAGGCGGTAGATCACGCCGTTGGCGGCCATCCACTGCCCCAAGATAAAGCGGTTATAGTAGACCGTGCCGGTGTATTCTTTTTTCAGATCGGCCACGAACTGGGCCGGAAGCGTAGGGTTATCGTCGATGGTATACGCCTGACAGTAGATGTCAGCGTCGCTGTCCAGAAACTTCTTGAACCAGTGAGTGGGGCTTTCCGGGTTGCAGGTGCCGTCAAAATGGGAGTGGGGGCAGGAAAGGCGGCTTTTCAGCATCTGGAACACGCCTTCGTCCCAGGTGGTGATCTCGTCACCGTAGACGTACTCAAAGGCAGCGCCCTGAATGCGGGCGATGTGTTTCTTGTTGTCAGCGCCGAGGACATAGACCTTCTTGCCGAACAGCTGTACCACGTTGCCTGCTGCCGAGGTGCGGATCACGCCTACAAGGTCGGGGCCCCAGAGCTCCCGCATCAGGGACAGCACGTTGCGCTCCAGTGTGCCCAGGGTGTTGCCCATGAGCACCAGCAGGCCCTCGCCCCGGGCCGCGCAGATCCGCTTCGGGATGGTCACAGCGCAGTCCAGGTAGGTCTTGCCGCTTCGGGTGGCCCCGGTCTTGACGTTCCACCGGTGGGAACAGTTGCGCAGGTACTCCTGCTGAAACTCAGTCAATGGCACTGTCCACACCTCCCAGCAGCTCCTTGGCCTTTGCCAGAGCATCCGCGCCTGGGTCTTCCTGTACGGTCTCCTCACCCAGCATTTTCAGCAGGACATTGGCTGCCCTGGCATCGCCCTGCTTGGCAGCGGCTGCAATGCCCATGACCACGCTCATCTGGTTGTCCACGTCCTCCGGGTCAATCTGGTCCCGCAGCATGGCGTTTACCCGGCGGCGGTCGGTCTCCGGCAGGCTCAGGTAGTAGTCAGCCGCCTGACGCATGGACCGTTTGCGGCGGCGGGCCGCACCGGATGCAATGCCGCCCTTCTGGGCGATCTCTCTCTGTTCGCTCTCCGTTCGTTCATTGAACGGAATGAGATTCTTTTCATTCGACACGTCACCACCTCTCTCGTTGTCAGGGTACAAAAAAGCCGCCCCTCAGGACGGCAGAAAATAGCATAAAAAATCCCTGCATGTTTCCATGCAGGGCAATTGACGCACATCCAGCGGGAAAATACCTGAAACCCGCCTGTGGATTCCGGTGCCTCCGGCGTATGTGGGGAGGTCAGAGGGCGGGCAAGGAGATCCCGCCACCCACCACATGAGCTTCCGGTGGGGAGTATGTAGCCCCATGCGTCAGGCTGTACCGCCTACGGGGTCGGCGGCGAATTGGAACCGCCCTCGGAATCGAACCTTCCACGACTACACTCGTGAACGCGCACCACATTGCGCTCAGGCGGCATAATAGAAGCAGCTCACAGAACGTGATGTCGGACGGGCACATTCTGGAAGCTGCTATGGCATCGGTCTGCCTTTCGGCTTTGCCGATGGTATCACGATAGCACAGATGTCGATAACAAGTAAATCCTAGGGCATGTAAAAATAATGCGCTCCGACATTGTGCAAGGTGTACAGATTCAACTAAGATTCAATTCATTCACGAGTTCTGCCAACTGTTCAATCCCCTCCGATATGGCCCGTGAAACCTGCGACGACTTGGAATAGCCAACTTTGGGTGCGATGTCGGCATGTTTCTTGCCTTCCACATAGAACATCACGATGCATTTGCTGCGCTTCACCGACACAGGGTCCGCATGGAGCATATAGGCAATTTCGATAGCCTGTTTTTGCATCTCGGCGTACTGGCACTTCAGTTCAGCCAGCTTTGTTTCCGCGTCAATGGCTGCATCACTGTTGGTGCCCACCTTGTCGCTGGTGCCGGAATGCCCGGGTGCACCGGATGTGCTGGAGGTAATCATGGTGGCGGCACTGCGTAGGCTTGCAATGCGCTCCTCGTGCTGCCGGATCAGCGCCCTCATCTTCGGCAAGTGCTCAAGCCATTCCCGGATTTTCTGCACATTGCCGGGTTTGTCCGGCTTCGGAATGTCACTTTCAGATGTCCATGTGCGGATCATGTATCGTCCTCCATTTCTTCAATCTCAAATTCCTCGCCGTTGACCGCTTCTCGGACGCGGAGCCGAGAAAGCTCCGCTTTTGCATATCGAAGCTGCCAGCTGCTGAACCACCCCTTGTGAATGAGCTTTCCGGCGCAATATACAAATTCTTGCTCCATCAGGTGGTCGAGAGAAACGATGTATGCGCCGGGCTTATATTTCTTGTTCATTAGACATTCTCTATCCTTGCACAACAGTACGGGCAGAACTTGTAATCCATTTCCGGAAAATAGCCCTGGTCATCCAGACAAATCCGTTCGCAGCAATTTGAACAGGAAAAAACATCACTGCCTGCGCCATTGGGGTCGTTCTCCCAGTGTGCTACTGGCCGCAAGCTTTCCGGGTCAATGGTGGGGGCATTCTGGATCATCTCTGCAATGATGTCAGCTGTTCCGCTGTGGTGGCCCAGCACAGAGCCATTCTGCAACCCCATTCTTGAAACCCTATCGTGCAAAGCATTCGCATCAATCAGTCTTACTTCCTGCATTTCTGTCGTTTCCTCCTTCCAATTTTCTCAGCAGTCCTTCCACGTCATACCGCCAGTGAACGCGCAGCAGGTGCTGCTCCACCTCGATGCCGTTCAGGGCGGCCCACTGCCATGGAATGCTCTTGCGGGTCTGGGTGCTCATGTACTCCAGCACAGCGCTGGCCGGTACGGCAAAGGTGCGGTTGACTTTGCCCCGGTAATTGATGACTACATGGGCGGTCTGGCCCTTGAAGGATGCTGCGTGGGCCATATCGGTGATGTGTTTGAGCTTGTGGTACTTCTGCCGCTCCCGGTCGAATCGGCCCAGGATCTTTTCCAGTGGGATGCTGGGCGTTTCGATGGTCTTGAGCTCGAAGTAATGGTGCATGGGGTAACGGTACACGTCGAAGTCGCAGATGTTATCGATGGAGAAGCTCAGGTTCTCGTTGCCGCCGTAATAGGTGGCCGCGCTGTCTTTCAGTCGATAGCACCAGGCATCCTTCGGCATGGAGCTTTTCCAGTCTGCCTCGAACTGTTTTCCGGTGTTCAATTGGTTCTCCTTTCGGCGGAGGCTGCCCAATGCCCGGTCAGCTGTCGGGTCGGGGTAGTGCTCATGGTTCCGGTACATTGGAATCCTCCTTTTTCTTGGTGAGCGGACGGCGGCGGGCTGCGTTTTTTAGAAAATCATTCCCGCTGGGCTCCGGTCTGTCCACCCGCTTATTGCGTCCCGCTCCAATGGGATTCGTCATGCGGTACTCCTCAGCAGATTTACAGCCCTGGGTTTCGGCCTCGATCAGTGCCTTCCGCACATAGGCCCAGCTATGTGCCCCGGCATCAATGCACTTGCGCAGGATCACCCGTGCCAGTTCCTCGCCCAGCCGGTCAGCGTATCCTGTCAGCTCTCTTTTCCCGGAGGCACTCAGCTTGCCGATATCCTGTTCAAACTCTGATACCAAGGGTGAGGTCGTCGGTCGTCCGGTCGGCTCCGGCGCAGCCGCAGACGACGACTTGTTAGCTTGTTGGTTTGTTAGACTTGTTAAGTTGTTGTCGGCAGCCTGTCGGTTGCCTGTCGCTTGCCTGTCACTTTGCCTGTCACTGCCAACAAGCGAAGCATAGTTTTCTATCGTGACAATGCTGTATTTTGAGCCTGTTTTGACTGTCAGATAGCCTGTCGCCTGTAAATGCTCTAAGCTTGTCCGGATGTTCCGAACACTCAAATCAAGCTGTTTTGCCAGTTGAGATTGGCTTGTAACCAGCTGTCCGGGCCTGATGCTAATGCCCTGCCACTGCTTTTCCTGCCAGTTGGCGGTGAGTAGCAGGTGGAAAAACAGGCGGGCAGTGTTGGGCTCTGAATACCATTCCCAGTCAGTCAGACCGCGGGGAAAGGCAACAAAGCCACGGGATGGGTCAATGCCCACGGTCTGAACTCCTTTCTGGTGTGGTTAAAACGGCAGGTCATCCGTATCATCGTCGATGAGGGCATCTGCTTCCGGGGTGCCTGCGGCGGGCCCGGCAGGCGCTGCCGCCTGAGAGGCGCGGGGAGCATAGTCGGCCAGGTCTTCGCCGGGATACATCTGCCCGCCAGAAAGGCTGGTTTGCACCGGGGCAGGCTCATCAAAGGGCGTTGGCTCCTGAGTGAGCGCTGGTTCGGGCGGTGCCGGGGCCTCTGTGCAAAGGTCAATGAGGTTCTGCATCCACCGGAAGATTACCATGCCGCCAGGCTGAATGTCGTCGGCATCCACGTCGTAATAGGTCTTGCCGTTATACTCCCGGCTCTTGAGCTCCCGGGCAAAGACAGTGACGGCATCGCCCTTCAGCAGCAGCCCGTCCCACTTGTCCAGCCCGTGCCAGACGTTGACCTGAACATACAGGCCCTCCCAGTTGCCGGTGCCGGTCTTGACGCTGTGTGCCTTCACGTCAAACTTGAGTACCTGCTTCTGGCCCACGTCCTTGAGCACAGGGTCTTTGACGAGAGTTCCGTGGAGAAGTACGCCGGTCTTGTGGGTCAGGATCACGATTCATCACCCCCGGCAAAGGGGTCGTCTGCGCTGTCAGCGTCCTCCACGGTCAGAGCATCGGCCTGTTCAACAGCTTCCTTGATGCGGGTCCAGCGTGGAGCCGGAACCTGTCCGGCCTCGTCCAGCTCCACGGCGGTGGACTCAGCATCCACATGGACCTCGCTCTCGTCATAGAGAGAGCCGAAGGTGGAGGGGAATGCTTCCCGCAGGGCATGGACAAGGGCAACCTTGCGGATCATGGTAGCTTTTTTGCCCTTCCACAGAGATTTGCCGGTGTCGTATTCGGTCAGCTTCACTTCCTCGTAACTGGGGCGGGTGCGGTCCTTGCGATAGACTTTGGCCCAGCCGCCCAGAAGTTCCTCGCCCTCGTAGACGATGGAACCCTCCCGCTTCTGGTACTCCCCGGCCACCTTATCGAAGATGATGACCCCGGCCTCGAAGCCGTCATAGCTGGGGTGGCGCTCTGCCATTTGCAGGTAGCAGTTCTTGCCCAGAACGATGGTGCTGGGGGTGTCCTCGCTGTTGTTATCGTAGTGGATGAGGTAGGCTTCCTTGGTAAAGGGATTCAGGCGGTACTGCTTGCAGGTCTCGAGGAAAATCTTGCATTCGGCATCGGTGGCTTTCTGACAGATGAAGTTGCGGACATCCGAGAAGCTGACGGTCATGTGCTGGCCGTCGGCAGAAGTGATCTCCACGGGCTTGGCCGGGCTGGCAGCCTGCAGAGCGCCGCTCTGGGCGGCACGCTGCTGCATTGCAGTCATCCGGGCGGCGGTGGTGGTGCCAGTGGTGTTTGCGGACATGGTGGGCGCAGGTGCGCCGGGACGAGAAAAAGCCATAAGTAAAATCCTCCAATTATTTTACAGAACCATATGCAAAGCCGCGCTTTTTAGCTTCGGCTTTGAACCATTCGATGTCTTCCGGGGTGAAATCTACCCAGAAGCGGTAGCGTTTGCGGGCAGGTGCAAGGCCTGTGCCAGGCAGGGCGAACTGCTGCAATACCTCGCAGTCCAGCCTCCCGGAAGCTGTCACAAAGGCGTTGCTCCGGGCCTCCTGTGCGGCATCTTCTTTCAGCTGACGCTCTTCCTCGGTGGGCGGGATGATGACCGGCGCAGCGGCTCTGGCACGTTCTGCGGCCTGTCGCTGGGCCTCTGCCTCAGCCTGAGCCGCACGGGCGTGCTCCCGGCGGCTGTGCTCATGCAGTGCATCATTGACGCTCAGGGCCCGCAGGTATTCGGTAATGCAGGGTTCAGCGTCTTCACCGCAGGTCTCCCGGATGAGACGCAGTTCCTCCCGCCGGGTCTCCACAGCCTTGCGCAGTTCCTTTTCGGCCTGGGAGAGGTCAAAGGTTTTGTTGAGCCACTGGGGCACAAGCAGACGGTCAAAAGAAATCAGAGGTTCCAGTTCCCCGATGCAGTCCCGGTAGACAAGCCGCAGGGTGGATGCCTTTTCTTCCCGCTGGGCCTGTTCTACTGCTTTTACCTGCTGATCAATAGCACCGGAGATCTTCTTGCACTGGGTCTGCATCTCCCGGATGCTCTTCTGAAAATCCTCCAGCGGGTCAGTGTAAAGCCGCTTGGCGGCGGTCAGAGCAGCAGCCAGCTGCTTGTCCCACTTGTTGACGGCAGCACGGTCGGCTTTTGCATCTTTGATGGATTCAGGTGTGTACACACGGCCTGTATAGGAGGCCAGAAGTTCGTCAAGGTTCTTCTGCACCTCATCCTTGTTCCAGTTCATGGCCGGGATTACCGGGCGCTCTACCCGGACAGTCAATTCATTCGTCATCGGTCAGTTCCTCCTCTTCTGGCTCCCGGTCGGGGGCAAAGTAGTAATCGTCGGGCGGCTCCATGGGCGGGCCGTAACGGTCAAGATCCAGACAGTACATCTCATTCATCCCTGTCACCTCCGTCATAATCAGGCGGCTGGCGGCAGAGCAGGGAGGCCTCCTCCATGATGCTGTTCAGGGTACCGCAGATGGTCTGAAAGGTGCTTTCCAGATCTTCGCCCACCAGCCGGGAATAGCTGGCCTTGCTGTTATCCCACGCCGCCCGCATCAGGCTGGCGCAGTAGTTGGCCTGCTCAAAATCTGCCTGGGCATCATCGTTGATGCGGGAGCGGAGTGCCGCAACCTGTTTCTTCAGGTTGGCGTTGTCCTTGGCCAGTTCGGCGTTCCGGGCATCTGCAAGGCCCCAGGCTTTTTCTGCGGCCCGGCGGTCGATCTCTTCCTCATCGATGACCGCCGTGATGGGCTGTTTTTTCAAAGCGTCTTCGGCATTTTTTGCTCTCTCTTCGGCCCTGTCGCGCTCGGCTTCGGCCTTCTGGCGCTGGAGGTTGGCCGCAATGCGGCTTTCGTACATTTCGTTATAGCTCCGTTCTGCTTTTTCTTTCTCGGCTTTCAGCCGGGCATTTTCCTCGTCCAGCCCCTGCACATCCGCAAGGGCGGCATCCAAGTCGTTTTTGGCAGTCTGGGCTTCATCCTGCGCCTTGCTTACCATGTTCCACGCCTCTTCCTCCCGGGCTTCGGCAGCAGCGGCACGGTCCTTCTCGGCCTTGATCTGGGCCATGGCTTCCTGATACTGCTTGTTGGTGGTGATGTCACCATTCTTGACCTGCTCCACCAGCTCTGCAGGGGCGCTGGGCTTTGCTACGGCATACAGCAGAGTGGGAGACAGCTCCTTCAGGATCTTCTGCTGGCGGGGGCTGCTGCCGTCCAGCAGTGCCGAGACCTGCAGCAGCCGGTATGCGGTATCCTTGGTGATGCCGATAGATACGCACCATGCCCGGAAAGTGTCATCTCCACGATTGCCGTGCTTCGAGTTGTCGCATTGTGCGACAACTCCACATAGAGCATCGTGAGCCACGGCAATGGCATTGCCCATGTGGACAAGGCCGCGCTCGGCCATCTGTTTGCCGTGGCGGTATTCGTCCTCGGCAAAGTGCAGGTCCTCCACGGTCTGGTCAGTCAGGCCGGAATAATCAAACGCCGGGCGCATTGCATCCGGCACGGTAGTTAGGGGCTTGTCCTGCATGGCACCAGCTGTTGATACAGAAGAACCGCCCGCCGATGCGGCAGGGGCCGATTCGCAGTTCTGCAGGGATGTCGCGGGGGTCGATGCGCTTGCATCCGCCCCGCTCTCCGAGATGGTCGGCGTTGCCGCTGTGGCAGTCGGAACAGCATTCTCTGCCGTAGTCACAGCAGCATCCGCATTCTGGGCAGGTGCACATGAGAGAATCTCCTTTGCTTTTTTGATGTCGGCAAGAATCTTTTCCATTTCCTGCTGCGGTGTCATGTCCTTGCGGCTTCCATCCAGATTGAAAAACTGACCAAACAGCTCTCTTTTTGCGGCAACACCTTTCAGATTCTGAGTGCATGTGATTGTCAGGCAATAGCGCCCGTCAGATCCATAGTCCGATGCACGAATATCTTTGGAAAATGAGCCAAAAATCTCTCTGTCTGGATAAGTGTCTTTGATCCATGCGGAGACCTGAGACAGAAAGTCGAAGTCCAGACTATGCACTCGACAGGTGCATTTATCCTTGACAGAGCCAGCGAACTCTGACGCATAAGTGAGGGTCTTGCTCATCCGGCACTCGTAGCCCCGAGTCTCCCGGCTTACAGTTCTAGCACTTTCATCCCATTGAAAGTCTCCGTATGGCATGGCATAGGGGCATCCCCAGCACTCATGGCCGGGTGCGTAGCCGGATAGGCGGTTGCCAGTGGTACTGGCATCGGTGGATTTCTTCACTCGCCGTCCGCATTTGCAGATATAGGTAGTCATACCTTCACCTCAGCGCCCTTCAGGCGGTCCAGCATCTCGGTCTGCACATCCTTGTTCATGGGCTGGATGTTGTTGTCCTTCCAGCCGTAGCAGAGGATGAGCCCGTAAAGCTGGCGGCCCCGGTACTTCCGGTTGAGCAGACTGGCGGGCTGGATGGGGCCATCGTACCGGCCCACGAACAGCACCGCCGGGGTGCGGGGCAACACGATCATCTCGCAGGGAGTGCCCAGCCGGTTCTCAATGGCCCACAGGCTGTCGGGCAGGGATGCGATCACCGGGGCCTTGCCCGGCTCTGCTAAAATACCTTTCATTTGTAAAATCCTTCCTGATATGATATCATCAAAGGTGATGGGGCTTGTGAATTCCATCACCCTTTGGGCTCGTCCGTGTTACCAGCACGGGCGGGCTCATTTGCTTTTCATGCGCCCCTCCGGTTTTGCCGGTACTCCGGCTCTTCGGTACGGGCGTGGGTGCGGTCAACGCGGCCATAGCGGCGGGCGTTCTGTTCACGATCCTGGGCGGCAAAGCCCAGCCGCAGGAACGCTACCGCTGCCAGAACCAGGCACAGGGCCGTGACGAACTGGCTGTCAGAGATGGAGCTGCCCAGCTGTGCACCACCCTCGATGCCCATGCCGTACAGCAGACTTACGGCACCGCTGGCAGCAGCCAGCCAGTACCAGACGCGGGATTTAATCTTCATTGGGGGATTCCTCCATTCTGTCCATGAGGTCTGCGGCAGTAGTCACTATGCTGAGCAATGCTTCCGGATTTCTTTGATCTATGCAAATCCCGGCAATCAGAGCGGCGCAAAGGGCTTTCTGTTCCATCTCTGTACCGTAGGCATAAATCTTGGGGTTCCCATCCTTCCCCAGCTGGATTTTTAACTGAGCGTTCGGGCTGATATTCATGCTCCTACCTCCTGAAGACAATTGACTGCGGGTCTGCAGTCGTCCAATGCCCATCCGATGACCGGGTGCCATTCGCCATCAGCAAAAATCTGCAGCCCGGTGTGGCTTTCATCCTTGATTTGTCCGCCCAGCTGGTAGCAGCCAGATGCCTGACTACCGCTCCAACGGAACCACTTGTTCCAAAACAGCGGTGCGATGTACGCGCATCCAGTGGGCGCTGCGGCTCGCTCAGATGCGAGGGTATAAGGTTTCATGCGGTCTTTTCCTCCTTTGCGATTGCCGGGAAGAAATACTCCCCGATTTTTTCTTGCGGAATGTGCAGTGCTCTGCAGATGATAACGATCTCGTCACTCCTCCAAGGTTGTGTCCCCTTGAGCCGTGCGGTCATCGTGTTGGAGCTTACCCCAATCAGGGCCGCTAGTGCGCCCTGGTTGAGATCCTGGTCTTCTGCCAGACGACTGATTTTGAGATAAGGCTTCTTCATGGTGATTCACCTCCTTGTTGTGGTTGCATCCCTTCTGCGGTATAATCGAGCAGGAAAGGGGGTGATAAAATGATTTTTGAGAGCTTTTTAGAGATGCAAGGTTTGAATATGCAAATTGAGCGAAACGGTGAGATCGTTGCGACTGTTCCGGGTCTGCCAAATCGGGAAAAAGCAACGAATCGCCGGTATATTGGGTTTCGCCCGGGGACCGATATCAAAATAGATGATGTTGTTATCAATCCGGCAAAGGAACGGCTTTATATCACAGAAACACAGGCATCGTACTTCCAAAAGGAACAGGAGCAAATAAAAGCGTTCTATATGACCGAGGTCGAGAAAAAACGGAAAGAAACGGAACAACACCAGAGCACTATTTACAATATCGGCACAGCGTATGGCTCTGTAATTGGAACAGCCAACACAGCAACCATCAACTATCAGACGAGCTTTCGTGAACTGCGTGATCGGGCAGAGGCTGAAAATGCGCCAGATAAGGAGCAAGTCCAGAAGCTGATCGACCTTGTTGAAATGATTGTGAATGAGCAAATTCCTCCACAGCGGGGGCTGCTGTCCAAGTTTTCGGAAACGATGGAACGGCATTCATGGGTTACAAGTGCGGTTGCCTCTGCACTTGTATCGTGGTTGACACAACTTCCGCATTGACCTCAATGCTCAAATTCAGCAACGCTTTCCCGTTGCTGGATTGAGCGAACGAGTAGGCTTTCACGTTCTGGATAACCGTTTCATCTATTTGGCAGAGAATACGATCGTCCAGCTGTGAAAGCTGAATTTCTTGCGCCCGGCCTGCCGTCTCCAGCGGCTCGCCGGGCTTTTTGGTTTCCTTCATCTTTTTCACCTCCTTGCTGATGAATTAAATTCCGCAATCAAGAGAAAAAAATAGCTTGGGTCTCGCTCAGCGTAAGCTCCAGCATAGAGGACAGCTTATCAACTTCCGAGACTTTGAACTCGTTCTCATTGTTGATCTTACGCTGGAGACAATAAGGCGTGATGCCGAGTTTTTCGGCAACGGCCTTCAGCTTGAGACCCTTTGCTTCGATTCTTTCTCTGAGGGCCTTGGTGTCAGTCATTCGAAAAAACACCTCCTTTCTGCGGAATTAAATTCCGCAAGCTCATATTACCACCTTGCGGAACGAAAGTCAACAATATTTGACTGAATTTTCAAAAAATATTGAATTTCATTCACACATGTGGTATTCTAACAGTAAAGAAAGGCGGTGCTACGATGTCTGAGATATATAATCGCATTCGGATGCGTCGGCAGGAACTCGGCTGGACAACAGACGAGCTTGCAAAACGAATGGGATATAAAGATAGATCATCTATCAGTAAGATTGAAAGTGGAAAAGCGGATATCCCACAATCTAAAGTAAAGGCTTTTGCGGATGTGCTTGACACCTCAGTTTCATGGCTGCTTGGCATTGATGAAGCAAACAACACTTCTGACAAGACCGATGCAGACCCCATCCCTCCCGGTTTCCAGCCCATGCCGGAGATGGACATGGTCCCATTGGTGGGCCGGATCGCCTGCGGTACGCCGATCACGGCGGAACAGAACGTGGAGCGCATAGTCTGTGTACCGTCCAAGTGGCGCTCCACATTTACGTTGACCTGCAAAGGGGACAGCATGGAGCCCCGGATACACGATGGCGATCTGGTGGCCATCCGCAAACAGCCGGAGGTGGAAAACGGCGAGATCGCTGCTGTGCGCATTGGAGAAGAGGCAACCCTGAAGCACGTCTATCTGCACGAGAACTTCATTGAACTGAGGCCGGAGAATCCGGCTTTCAACAGCATCATCCTCAGCCGGGAGGATATGAACACCGTTGTCATTGAAGGCAAGGCCGTGGGGCTCTGCCGAGATATCTAAAATGGGAGGAAGTTAAGATGTCACTGTTTGGCAAGAAAGAAAAAGAAGAAATTGCACGACTGAATGCTGAAATGCAGAGCCTTCGGGAAGCTATGCCGTCAGAAAGCCGCACACTGGACGACATCAATCGAGAAATCAAAGCTTCACGTGAAGAACTCGCTCGTGTCCAAGAAAACCTTGAAAGCCGCAACAGCGAGTTGAAAGATGCCTTGGAAGAACTTCAACAGGCAAAAGACCAGCTCATTGAGACGAATGAAGAAGTCCTGATGCAGAGCTTTGGCCTTTATACTCCTCGGTACTCTTTTATGAATGCGGACGAGTATAAAGCGCACCTGTTGGAAATTCGCGCCAAACAGAAAGATATGATTAAGGCGAAAACGGCTGTCAGCGGTAATATGAACTGGACAGTCAATGGAAATGCGTCCAAAGGCAAGAAGATGGTCGCTGATATGCAGAAGCTTCTCCTTCGTGCGTTCAATTCCGAATGCGATGACGTAATTGAACACGTCAAGTACAATAATATTGAAGCCAGCGAAAAGCGCATTACTACCTCTCGGGAAGCGATTTCCAAGCTTGGAACCATTATGGAAGTCAGCATCCAGCCTAAGTATTACCGCTTAAAAATCGAGGAACTTCATCTTGCTTTTGAATATGCTCAGAAAAAGCAGCAGGAGAAGGAAGAGCAGAAGGAAGCTCGAGCAAGAATGCGTGAAGAGGCAAAGCTTGCCAAGGAAATCGAAGAAGAACGCAAAAAATTGGAAAAAGAGCAGCAGCATTATCAGAACGCGCTGGAGCGTATCAATGCGCAATTGGCTTCTGCTTCTGAGGCCGACCGCGCAGCAATCGAAGAAAAGAAAGCAGAGCTGGTGGCCCAGCTGGATAAGATTGACAAGGAGTTCAAGGATGTTGATTATCGTGAGGCTAATCAGCGTGCCGGTTATGTTTATGTGATCTCGAATATTGGAGCATTTGGCGAGAACGTTTACAAAATCGGTATGACACGCCGTCTTGATCCTCAGGATCGTGTGGATGAGCTGGGCGATGCCTCGGTTCCGTTTGACTTTGATGTACATGCTATGATTTTTTCGGATGATGCTCCTCGGTTGGAAGCTGCACTGCACAATGCCTTTGCGGACCGCAAGCTCAACTTTGTAAACCAGCGGCGAGAGTTCTTCCGTGTTTCCCTGGACGAAATCAAAAAGGTTGTCAAGGAAAACTATGACCGTTCTGTGGAGTTTGTGGAACTTGCTCCGGCAGAACAGTACCGTGAATCCATTAAGTTGAGAGAAGAGGCGCAGAAGGCAAAGCAGAGCGCTCAAGGATAATTCGCTCAGCCCCAGCTGGAAGACGTACAGATCGAGGGCCGCGCCGTGGGCTGGACACACTGGGTGGGGTAAAAAGACAGATTGAAAGTGGAGGTTGTACCATGAAAAAGAGATTTCTTTCGATGATTCTTGCAGTTGTCCTGTGTGGCTTGCTTCTGGCCGGTTGTGACGGCGGCGGTTCTACCGGAACGGTTCCACCCGCACCAGAAGCACCTGCCGTATCTGCCGGAGTGGTATCTATTAAGCTCCTGGGTGCTTCTTGGGAGAAGAAGATGGACGGCTACACCTATGTCTATTACAGTGCTGAGCTTTCCAATGGAAACTCAAAGACTGCCGGAGCGTGTCAGATCACCGTCACTTCAAGAGATGCTGAAGGCCATGTTCTGGATGTTTCCAACGGCTATACCGGAAGAATTGCCGGAAATGATACGATCCGGTTCAGTGGAGGGGTAATGTACGTCGGCGATGTTCCTTCTGCGGTAGAACTTGCCGTCGGGAACCCCATGGGTGGATACAATGATCATTTCGATGCAACTGCAAAGGCATCCGATTTCCAGTTCAAGAATGTGGCACGTCTGGACGAATCAAAAATTTCCGGCGATGTTGTCAACAACAGCTCTGTTGATTGTACCAATGTCCGTGTCTCTGTGATTCTGAAGAAAAACGGTCAGGTTATTGGCGGCACATATACATACGCCAATAATGTAAAGGGGAACGGCGGTTCCGCACCATTTGTGATTTATTCTTTTGTAGATTATGACAGCTTTGAGGTTGTCGCCGCAGAGTGGTAAAAAAGGCCGGGAAGAGATGAACGATGTGCATATTGAAGGCAAGGCCGTCGAGCTTTGCCGGGATATCTGAAGTAGGAGGAAGAAGGAATGTCCAAAAGAATGACAACAGATGAGCTGAAGCGCCACATAGCAGACGCTCTGGGAGAGTTGGATGAACTGCTTAACAGTTGGCTCTATTCATCCAATGAAATAGACCAGAAAAGAGCCCAGATCATGTCCTACTGGATCAAAACATATACTGGAATGATCCGGCGGGAAAATGAGTTTAACCCTGCATCTCTTCCTCGTTTGGCCCGGCGGCAAATCGTGAACGTGGACTTTGGATTCCGGGTCGGCTCTGAACTTGGCGGGTTGCACTATGCTGTTGTGCTGGATAAGGCGAACAGCGTAAATGGGGATACAGTCACAGTTATTCCGCTTGGTTCCCTGAAGGAACGCCACAAGGCGAGCCGGAATAAAATCATATTAGAAGATGGAATCTTTGCGGCACTGGATGAAAAGGCGCAGAATCAGGTAGATGAAGCAAGGAAACTCATGGATTCTGTTGCAACTGATCCTGCGCTGAAATCCATGTCCGAGATGGATCGGATGACAGAATCCATGAAACGCTACGCCATGGCGAAGAACAAACTGGAAAACTCCGAGGCCAGCATCAGAAGGATGGAAAAGCTCAAACACGGCAGTGTTGCCAATATCAGTCAGATCGCAACCGTCAGTAAGCTGCGCATCAAGGAGCCTGTAACGCCGCATTCTGTACTTTGCGGTGTGAAAGTTTCGGAACGCGACATGGAGCAGATTGAAAAAGCTCTCTTGGAACTTTACATTTCCAAAGGTGTTGTAAAAAAAATATTCGGAAATTCTGAAAATATCGGTTGACATCCTGCACAGAATATGCTATTATATTATAGCTTAACTTTGCCGCTTCGGCGGCAGCGCGTGAGCGCAATTAGTATTTGCAAAGGCCAACCGCAGAAATGTGGTTGGCCTTTGCCTTTGTATAAAGAAAAAACTCCCCCGGTGCTACCAACACCGGAGGAGTTAAGATAAGCGGCCCACCCAGAAGAGGGCATCGCACACTCGACACTGCGATTATACCTCTTTTGGGCGGGCTTGTCAAAGTGTACCCCAAAGGAGGTATTTTTTATGGGAATGAGAACCAACACCGCCCAGTGGCTGCCGAACCAGAACCGTTGGCAGATCAAGGTGCAGAAGGACGGGGTGCGCAAGACGTTCACCAGCGCAAAGCCGGGCCGTACCGGCCAGCGGGAGGCAAATGCTAAAGCAGATGCCTGGCTGGATGAGGGCATCTGCAACACCACCAAGCGCTGCTTGGAGGTCTGGAACGAGTATCTGATCTCGGTGCGGGCCACCGCCGGCACAAGCTATGCCCAGCAGGTGGAGAAGTTCGGACAGAACTACATCCTGCCAGTGGTGGGCGACCGCCGGATCGGTGACCTGAATACGGGAATGCTGCAGGATGTGCTGAATCGGGCATACAAGGAAGGTAGCATGAATCCGCAGGCCATCCGAAAGAGCAGGGGAAACCTCTCTAAGAAAACATTGCAGGGAATCCGGGCGGTTGAGGTCAGCTTTGTGAAATGGGCAAGGCAGCACAAATACACCGCCCTGCGGCCAGAGGACGAGGGGCTCACAGTACCCAGGGGAGCGCGTCCAAAGGGCCGAAAGATCCTTCAGCCGGACGCATTGCGGGTCCTGCTTTCCACGGATACGCGCATCGTTCGTGGAAAGGTTGAACAGGATGCCAATATCCACGCCTACCGCTTTGCGGTCCTGACCGGCCTACGCCCCGGGGAGCTGCTGGGGCTGCGCGTGGGCGACATGGAGGGCAACCGGCTGCATCTTGCCCGGGCCATCAATACCTTTGATGAGGAAACACACGGCAAGAACGAAAACGCTATCCGCACGGTGGTCCTGCATCCGCTGGCGGCTGCGGAACTCCACGCGCAGCTGCAGCAGCGGGCCTTTGAAGAGGAGCGGCCTCTTCGGGGAGATGATCCAATCTTCCTGTTGGAGAATGAGCACAGCCTCTATAACTACTGGCAGTTCTACCAGCGCAGCAACGGCATTGACCCGCCGGTCAGCCTGTATGAGCTGCGGCACACCTTTGTGAGCATCATCGAGGATGCTGTGTCCCCGGCAGAACTGCGCCGCATGGTAGGGCACAGCAAAAGTATGGATACTTACGGCTGGTACAGTCACGCCGTTGACGGCAGGGCTGACACGGCAGCAATGGCCGTTTCAGATGCTCTGGCAGAGTATTCTCCGCGTGCAAAATAACCCACTTTGTAACCCGTTTTTGTTCCTAAATGGTTGTGATAGCCGATAATTGATTTTTGGTGAAATTCAAAAAATGCGCATGAATCCATCACAATTTCAAAGCGCATCCAGCGAATTGTGATAGTTGAGCTTGTTCGAATCCACCCGCGCCCACCAAACAAGAAAAATCCGAACCTGTTTCCGATTGGAGAAGGGTTCGGATTTTTCGTTTTCTTCGGGTACGATAACGAAGGCTCCCGTGGAAGATACAAAACTCCGATACCTTGTCATAGACCGTAACCACACAACAAGAGTTTGGAGGACACAATGATGAAATACGATGCAAGAGCCTGTTCGTTCAATATGGATACCGGGTGTGTGGAGCTGCTGCTCCAAGATGGGCGTAAAATCTCCATCGACTGCACCGGGGTCGAGGATGCGCTGGATGTCACCATGGCACAGCGGACGGAACTGGACTACCTGATCTACAATGACCCGCTGGCGTATGCTGATCTGATTTTGAATGGTGAACCGGAGAAATACCTGCGGAATGTGGCTGGGAGCCACGGGCTGGAGGATTAAGGGCAAAAAAATAAGAGGTGTGCCCAAACGGACACACCCCGGTGAGAAACATCTATGTAAGGCAGGGCGTTCCCTTTTCCGGGAGCGTCCTGCTGTTTTTATGCTGCGATGGGTGCGGCGTTCAGAGCCTCCTGCTCTTTCAGCCACTCCTCATATTCACGCTGGCCTTCTTCGCTATTGAAAAATTCCATCATAGAGGGATAGAAACAACGTGCCAGCGACTTGATTGCTTCATCCGGGTAGCCGGATTTGTTTACAGACTTTTTCTTTTTACTCAAATAGTGTCCTCCGAAAATCAAAGTTCAATATCCTGTCCACGATGGAGGTTTCGTTGCTGTGTATCCACAGTACGCTCCTGCTTGGAAACCAGAACCTTTTCCAGAAAGCTGCGTACCAATTCCGGCGCACGATGAAGCGCGTCCAGATAAGGCTTCACATCGTACCAAAGGTCATGGTACTTGCTGCTCCAACGGGCAGATTCTTTCTTGGCAGCGGAAAGTTCTTCTTTCAGGCGGCGGTTCTCAATGTCCATCATATAGCCGTGTGTGGCCTGTTTTTTCAGGGCGGATAATTCATCTTCGGTCAGCGAATAGTTGCCGAGAAACGTGCGCTTGCCGATATAATCCAGATCACGCGCATGAATGAGGGCTTCTTTTGTGAGCGTGGCCTTTTTCTGCACAGCGGCAAGTTCCTTTTCGGTCTTGGAGAGGGTTTTGTTGGTTTGGGTGAGGTGCTGCTCTTTCTGGTCAATCTGGGCGGTCAGGCTGTCCAGCCGTTCCTGCTCCCGTTGAACTTTGAACTGGGCGACGGTCAGGTGTTCTTCGGTGCTGCCACGTTCGCCGCGCTCTATATCGGTGTACCCGGCAGCGCGCATAAAATTGAAGAAGTTGTCCTGCAAGATGCTGTACGACTTCTTCAGGACTGGCTTGCCGTTCTTTTGCAGGATAGGCTTTCCGGCATCGTCCAGCAGGGGCTTGGATGCCCACTTCTTGCTCCGGCTGACCTGCATGACGGTCTCCTTGACTGTGCCCACCAGTGCCTTGTCCTTGCAGCGTTTCGACCAGAGGATTTGCTTTTCCACCACAGGCACATAGACCACATGAAGATGGTAGTGGTAGACCTCCCGGCCTAATGCTTCGGTCATGGCGCGGTTGATCTCATCGGCGTGCATGACAGCCGAGAGAATATACTGCTCACCGCCCACGATTTGAACGGCTGCTTTGTAGGCATCCTCATAGAACTGCTTGGCGAACTCATAGCCGCCGTGATTGTCAAAGTAGGCAGAGTTGACATCAAAGACAAGTTCACAGTAGTGGGTAGCATCCGGCTTCAAGCCGCGCGTGGAGATGGTTCCGGCGGCTTCCAGTTGGGCGAATAGGTCAGTGTAGCTGGCGGTTGGCTTTTTGAAGTGGACGTTCCATGCAGCGCGCTGGGGGATAATATCGGGGTTCCGATAGCTGTCTTTTTCGCGTTCGTTGTGCTGCTGGGTGTTGCCAACGGCCTTGTCCGAAACGGCGAGATTTCGGACACTGGTGCGGTCAACGCCATCGTTTCTTGCCAAAGGGCATCCCTCCTTTCAAGGTTCATCGAGAGGTGACGGGGAACGAAGATGCACTTCTTCGGAAGTGTAATAACCCACTATGACACTTTCATCCCTGCGGTCTGCAAAGTGTAGTGGGCTCTTCGAGGACTCTCCGAGGGGGAACGTCTCCTGCGGGAGAGTTACAATCAAGTTCGCACAATGCGAACTTGATCGCTCCGTACGCATCTGAAAAAATTGCGTACGGACTTCAAATAACCCGTACGGTCTGTACGGTGTACGGAAATCCGAAATATAAACGATAACGCGTTTTAATTTGCTCTTATTTTCCGTACGGGTGCGTACAAGTACAGACCGTACAGGTTGTACGAACTTCTTCCGTGAAAAAATGCACTTTTTACGGGCAGGGGTGGACAAGCGGCTCGATGCCTACAAAGCCCCGCACCCTGCGGCCACCGGGCAGATAGATGTTGTTGGTGGCTTCAAGGTTATAGCGGCGGTCGTTCTGTCGCAGTTCTGCGCTGAAACGGATCGCCGATACGCTGTGACAGGCGTTGTCCTCGCACCACTGCTTATAAATGTCGTAGAACTCCTTGGAGCTGATGGAGTAGTCCGCCTTGAAGCGGAAGTAGCCCTCGGACTCCATGAAGTCGATGACGTTGTTGCTGCTGCGTTTGATGGTGTCCACGTTGGCAGCGGCTCGTTCGCTGACCGTGAAGCGGAAATCGTTCTGCACCAGCCGGTGCAGCCCTTCCAGACACCAGAGCAGGATGCCTTCCAACTCGGCGCACATCTTCTCCACAAGGAAGGGGTCATCCGTGCGGTCAGCAGGCTTGTCCTTGGTGGTCAGGATGAGCTGGCGGCGGAAGAAGCCGTCCGAATGGTCGTACAGCGAGGTCAGCGCACCGTTGCCGAAGCAGAGAAACCGGGCGTAGATGTCCCGCTGGTAGCTCTGGACACCCTTGCGTTCCAAGTCCAGCTTGGCTTCGGCGGTCACGATGGTCTTGATATAGTTGGTCTTGGGCAGGGCGTTCATGTCCATGTCATCGTCGATCATCAGCAGGCGGCGTTCCAGATCGGCACGGGCAAAGCGGTTGTTCTCCACTTTCTGGACGCTGCCGTTGCTGGCGGCATCCCCCATGAGCCGTTTCAGCACCAGCCCGATGCGGGACTTGCCCTCGCCGCCCTTGCCGACAATGAGCATCATCTTCTGCCCTTTGGTGCTGGGAATCAGACAGTAGCCTAGATATTCCTGCAAGGTGGGGATGTCGGCATCGTCCAGCAGTTCGTGCAGAAAGGTCAGCCAACGGTCAGGGCTGGCGGCTTTGGGGTCATACCTCACAGGTAGGCGGTTCTGGCAGAACAGGCGGCTCTCCTGAAAAGAGCCGTCCGGCAGATGGTACACGCCGTTCTGGAGGTGGATGCAGTCCTGCTCGATGGGAAAGGGGTCGGAAAAAGCCAGCAGCTTGATGGTCTCCAGAATGTTGGTGACTTTTTTGGACAGGCCGGAGGTGACATATTCCTCGATGTTTTCCAAGATGCGCTGCTTGATCTCGCTCTCGTCCTCCACCGGACCGTCCAGCGTGTACAGCGTACCGTTGACGCATTTCAGCGGCCACTGTTCCAGAAAGGCGCGGCCAAACTGGACTTCATCGATCTTCTTACCGTTGTACCAGTCCGGCCATAAAGGGTTGCGGGAAATGTTTTTCTTCATGTGGTGGTTCTCCTTTAAAAAAGTAAAGTGGTGATTATCATAATGATAAGCATCACTTTAGGTGAATGAATTGTCAGGCACACTTTGCCAGAGCAAGGCGGTCGGTGCGCTCCTCCAGCATCAGCAGGTACGACCCGGACAGCAGCTGTGCGGCGGCAGCGGCCTTCTGCTGGGGCGTCCCAAATGCAACGCAGTCCGTCAGGTGCTCGATGGTCTCGGTCATGTGGAGGGCTTCCACGAACCGCTCGTCCAGCGGTTCCTCCGGGGTGGCGGGCTTGTAGCGCTCCTGCCAGTCGTGCAACAAGTCGAGATAATCGGTCAGCACCCGCAGGCAGTAGGCGATGTCTGCCCACTGCTCGTCCGTCAGGCCATGTTTGGGCGGCGGCAGGGCGATGGCATTGGCGGGCGGCTTATCCGGGTCAAGCCCGAAACTTGTCGGGGCGAGGCCCCTCCATCTTGCTGACGCAAGACCGTTCTGTCGCTTGCAGTCCCCACTGGGGACTGCATTGCTTCGCAAACGCGAAGTCATTTAGCTTCTCGGCGGCTTGCCGGGGGTTCAGGTCGAACAGCTTGGCGGTGAGGTCGATGGCATCTCCATTGGCCCCGCAAGCGAAACAGTAATAGTAGGATTCGTTCAGCATCATACTGGGGTGGTTGTCGGAGTGGAACGGACAGCACACCATGCCATGGCGGTCGGGCTCCATGCCGTACATCTCTCCCACCTGCCGAACGGTGATGGCGGACTTGACAGTTTGATACAGGCTCAAGGGCAGTCCTCCTTTGTTTCGTGCGTTGCACCAGAGTACCCCAAAGTGGGAACTCTGGTGTTTTTGCCTTGTGCCTGAATATACGGAGAATTTTGCAGAAAGGGTGAAAAAGCGGCAAAACTGCAACGGAAAAAGAAAAAAGCCCTCACTGGTTGCAGGGCTGCAACAGCAAGGGCGGAGAGGTAACCGTATATTGAACAAAACGGCAGAGCGTATTATAATGAGGAAAAAGATCAAAAAGGAGGGCCGACCACATGGCACAGGAATATCTGCCCGCACCGTCCAACGTCCGTCTTGCGGACTTGATGAAAGAGCACAATATCAGCCAACCGGAGCTTGCCAAGGAACTCGGCTGCTCCAAGAGCACCATCAGCCGCTTTATCAGCGGTGCAAAGGGAACCCTGACCCATGAGCAGGTGCTGAAAATTGCAAGGCTGTTCAACGTGTCCACGGATTTCCTGTTGGGAGAAACCAACATTCCCGACCGCAAGAACTATGATATTGCCGAACTGGGTTTGTCCGTAGAAGCCGCAAAGAACCTCTACACAGGACGTGTCAATACAGAGGTGGTCAACCTGCTGCTGGAAAACGCTCGCTTCGCAGAGCTTACTTACCGCATATCGCAGTATTTTGATGATACCTTTGCTTCCGGCATCGCAGCACAGAACGCCATGCTCACGACATTGAGCACCCTGCTGCGCACAAAGGTCAAGACCCCGGAAGCAGCCAAAGCCGCAAAGGACATCAGCCTTCGGAGAAAGCCCGTGTACCAAGGTGATC